>NZ_CALIAV010000067.1 GCF_938045625.1 uncultured Campylobacter sp. | reverse complement strand
TCGTCGCCGTTTTTATCTTTTCGTAGGCGATTTGGGGCTCGCAAAACTCATCTAAAATCGCAAATTCCTTAATCGGCTCGTCAAACGGCGAGATGAGAACTAGACCGCCGAATTTGGGCAAATTTGCAAAACCGCTAAGAAAATTTAAGCTAGTTATCGTGCCCAGGCTGTGAGCGATGATGAATAAATTTTCGTCTAAATTTACGTTTTGCTTCATGGTTTCTAGCCACTCGTTTAGCTTCGGCGTTTGCGGATTTGGCATCTTTAAAATTTCCACCTCGGCAATGCCGCGCATCTTTTCTTTGAACCAAGAAAACCAGTGGCTTTGCGGCGAAGCGTCGTAGCCGTGAATGACGTAAATTTGCTTTTTCATTAAATTTGCCTTTTTGAAAAAATACGCGAATTATATACAAATAAAATTAAAATAATTTTTGACGGAAATCGCAAGAATACTTTTTAAGTTATAAATTTAAGCAAACAGCAGCTCAAATATCATCATCCGTTAAAATTTGATATTTGTAAATTTGACAAATTTGAAATTAAATTTAAGCTTTTCCCCTAAAAAACGAAATAATCGTTATCAATTAAAATTTATATTGATACGAAAAATTTACGTATAATTTACGTTGATTATTTAAGATTTCGGTAAATTTATTTCAAAAAGGGAGAAAAAATGGATACTTCGAGGCGAAATTTCTTAAAAGCATCCACCGCCACGGGCTTGCTTGCTATGACTTACGCGCCCGGTACTTTAGGCGCCGTCGGCGCCAAAGCGCTAGAAGGCGGCGATAAGACCGTTTATAGTTTTTGCGAGATGTGCTCTTCTCGCTGTCCTATCGAGGCCAAGGTTGTAGACGGCAAAAACGTCTTCATCCAAGGCAACGGCAAGGTAAGCGGCACGGCGACTTCCGTGTGCGCAAGGGGCGGCAGCGGGCACAATCAGCTCTACGATCCGCAGCGCATCGTAAAACCGCTCATCAGAGTAGGCGAGCGCGGCGAAAACAAATGGCGCGAGGCGGGCTGGGACGAGGCACTAGATCTAGTCGCTAAAAAAATGCTAGAAATCAAGGAAAAATACGGTCCCGAGAGCTTTGTATTTACGGCAAAATCAAGCCAAACGCACAAGCTAATGACGACCTTTGCTAGCGCATACGGTTCGCCAAACTGCTTTTCTCACTTTTCCTGTTGTCCGATCACCTATCAGATGGTTTGCGAGCATATGTACGGCGATGCGAAGCTAAAAAGAGACTTCGGCAACGCAAAATACGTCGTAAATTTCGGACACAATCTCTTTGAAGGCATCGTCATCGCCGACGCTAAAAAGCTAGCTAAAATGGCCGCGAAAGAAGATACCAAGCTGCTGGTTTTAGATCCGCGCTTTAGCGTCGTGGCCTCAAAAGCCGACGAGTGGCTACCCGTAAAACCGGGAACCGATCTAGCATTTGTTTTAGCCCTTATCCATACATGGATCAAAAATGACACATACGATAAAGAATTTATAGAGAAATTTACGATCGGATTTGACAAAGTCGTAGAAGCGACCAAAGACACAACTCCGCAGTGGCAAGAAAAGATCACGGGAATACCTGCAAAAACGGTCGAGCGAATCGCTGGCGAAATCTGGAAAGCCGCACCTAAAGTCATCATCGACTTCGGTCACAACACCACTACGACTAGAGCCGAATACATCCGCACCAGAGCCATAATGACGGCAAACGTGATGATGGGCAACTGGGAGAAAAAGGGCGGAATTTTTGGCGGTAAAAAGGCTAAATTTTACAACAAACTAATCGGCGAAGAGCTAATCCCTGAGATCACAAACCCGGACGCCGCGATAAAAGTACCTAAAGTGCCTAGAATAGACGCTGCGGGCGAGGACGGACGAAACAAATTCGTCAGCAGAAGCCACGGCGTCTTGATGGAGATCCCACAAGCCATACTAAGCGAAAAGCCTTATCCCGTAAAGGGCTGGTTTAGCATAAGGTTTAATCACCCGATCAACGTCGCGGGCACGGAAACTACGATAGAGAGCCTAAAAAAGCTTGATTTTATCGTGTGCTCGGATATCTATATGAGCGATTTTGCGATATGGGCGGACGTGATACTGCCCGAGAGTACTTACCTTGAGCGCGACGAAGGCATCGAGGATAAGTCGAGCCAAAAACCTGCCTATATGATAAGAAACAAAGTCGTAGATCCTATCGGCGACACCAAAAACGGCTACGATATCTTTAGAGAGCTAGCTCGCAGGATGAAGATAGACGAGCAGTACTCGGCAAACACGATGGACGAGTGGAGAATCAAACAAGTAAAAGGCAACGCCGAGCTGTTAGCGGAGCTAGTTAAAAAAGGCTACGTCACGTGGAAGGTGCCGGGGATTTTGTTTAGAGAAAAAGATAGCGTAAAAGAATTTACGAAAAAATTCCCTTACGCGCAGCAGTTCGTGGGCGACGACGGGCTAATGGAGTCGCAGGTCAAATTTAAAACCGATAGCGGCAAGATCGAGCTCTTTAGCGAAAAGGTCGAAAAGCAGTTTCCGGGATACGGCTGCTTAAACGCCGAGGGCATGGACGTATTTTTCGGCGAGGAGCTTTGCCTAATGAGCGGCAAAACGCCGATACACACCAACGGCCACACGCAAAACGTCGAATTTTTAAACGACTTGATGAGTAGCGCGCCCGTTTGGATACACCCCAATACCGCGAAAAAATACGGACTAAAAGACGGTGATAAGATAATTCTTCAAAGCAAAGCTGCGAAGGAAAAGGCAAACGTGATGCTTACCGAGGGCATCAGAGAAGATACGCTTTTCGTCTATCACGGTTTTGGTCACGAAAGCGCGGGATTAAAGCGCACGAACGGCGTAGGAACGAATCAAAGCAAGCTGCTAGATCCTACCGTGATCGGTCCCGTCGCCTCCACGATGGTGCGAAACGTCGGCGTCAAGATAATAAAAGCGTAAAGGAAAAAAGATGAAAAAAGCATATAGAATGATACACGACGAAAATCTCTGCATAGGCTGCCAGGCTTGCTCGGTGGCTTGCAGGAGCGAAAACGAAGTGCCTAGAGGCGTTTTTAGGCTCCAAGTTCATTCGCAGATAAAGGGTAAATTTCCAAATTTAAAAACCGATTTTAGTAGACACAGCTGCGTGATGTGCGAGGACGCTCCGTGCGTGGCGGTTTGTCCTACGGGAGCTAGCTTTCAGACGGCGGAGGGCATAGTGCTGCTAGATCACTCTACCTGCGTATCTTGCAAATACTGCATCCTAGCCTGTCCTTACGACGCTCGCTACGTCGAGCCGAAAACCGGCGAGATAGGCAAATGTACGTTTTGCTTTGAAACTAGAGTGAGCATTGGCGAGCAGCCTGCGTGCGTGACCGTTTGTCCGACCGATGCTTTGGCATTTGGCGATATAAACGATCCAAACAGCGAAGTAAGTAAAATTTTAAAGAATAAAGCTCACTACTATCCTAAAGCCGAGCTTAAAACCAAACCCAAGCTTGCTATGATAGCTAACCGCAAAGGAGGAAGCCATGAATAATATGTGGGGAAGCGTAGCGCAATATAATGAAATTTACTGGCCGTGGCCGATAGCGGTTTATCTATTTTTGGCGGGCTTGTCCGCAGGCGCGATGATGGTTGCATTGCTTGTTAAGTGGAACTACCACAAAAAACAAGACGGCAGTATCTGGGACGCGATGGTAAAAGCGGGCGCTCTAGTAGCTCCTATAACGATCACCGTGGGCCTTGCGCTTTTGGTACTTGACCTTGGCAAACCGCTTAGCTTTTACTGGATTTTGATTAAGTATAACTTTGGTTCGGTTATGTCTATCGGCGTTGCGTTATTGCTGCTTTATACGCCGCTAGCTTATCTTTTTGCGATGATTATTTTCGAAGAAGAGATAGAAAAGTATAAAATTTTAGCGATTTTACGTCCTATTTCTAGACTGATTCGCTCTTTTGCGCCTCTTTCAAAGATAGTCGAGATGGCGCTTTTCGGCCTTGCGATCGGCGTTGGTATCTATACAGGCTTTTTGCTTAGCGCGATTACGAAGCTTCCGCTTTGGAACACACCGATTTTGCCGATCTTGTTCCTAACATCAGGCTTTAGCTCAGGCGTAGCGACAAACATCTTGGTCGGACTTTTGTGCTTCAAGCACCTTCTTAACGAAGACAACGTGAAGTATCTTTTGGTTATGGACTTGCGCGCCGTACTTTTCGAGATACCGCTTATAGCTATACTATTTTTGGGACTATATTTCGAAGGCGGAGCGAGCGCGGTTGCAGCTAAACAAGCTCTAAGCACGGGACAATACGCGCTAATCTTTTGGATAGGCGTCGTGGGTATCGGACTTTTGACTCCTATCACCATAGCGCTAACGGCTCTTAAAAATCACGCGTATAGAGTGGGCTACATCGTAGCAAACTCGCTTGTGGTTATCTGCGGCGTCGTTATGCTAAGATACTATATAGTTTATGCCGGTCAAGTTTTCACGGGCGCGTGAAATTTAGACTAAACTATACGCATTAGGCTCGGTAAACTCGCCGAGCCTTTTTAAATTCAGACGATCCAAAATCATTTTTAGCTATCATCTCCCTTAAAATATTGCGATAAAATTCGGAGAATTTATGAAAATTTTACTGCTTGAAGACGACTTCGTATATCGTGAGAGCGTTAGCGAATATCTAGAGAGCCTAGGCTACGAGGTGGATGAGGCGCCTGACGGCAAAGTCGCCTGCGATAAGATAGCGGCGGGCTTTTATCACTTGCTGATCCTTGACATCAAGGTCCCGCACATCAGCGGACACGAAGTTATAAAATACGCCAAAGATATCGGCTGTGAAACACCCATAATGATAATGACCTCGCTCGTAGATATAGACGATATGGCGGTCGGATACGAGCTGGGCTGTAACGAGTACCTAAAAAAGCCCTTTGAGCTGGCCGAGCTAAAATTTAGAGTAAACGAGCTAATGCGAAAATATCACGGCAGAGACGATAAAAACTTGATCGCGATCGACGAAGACTTTAGCCTCGATACAGCTAAAAAGCGGCTCAAATTTAAAGGCGAAGCGGTTGAGCTAAGCACGAGAGAATTTGCTATCATCGAGTGCTTGCTATTTCATAAAAACAGCTTCGTGGGCATCGAAAGGCTGCGCGCCGAGGTGTGGAACGACAAGGAAATCGACCCCGCCGACGTGCGCATGCACATACTAAAAATCCGTCAAAAAACGACTCCCGAGTTTATAAAATCATCGCGCGGACTAGGCTATAAGATAGATGTTTCAAAATCTTAAAATCCCTATTTTAGCCACTTTTATCATCATGGCTTTGTTTATATTTCAAAGCTACGAGATTATAAATTTAAGCTCCAAAGACGAATACTCAAAAAATATGTTCGAGCTACTCGAGTACGAGGGCAAAATCCGTAAAGCGCTCGATAAAAACGAGACTTTGCCTATTTCGCTCACCTATAAATACGGCGTTTTTGATCTCAAAGAAAAGCAGATCGTCTCAAATTTAGACGCGCGACCTAGCGATTTAAAATTCATCACCCGCCAAGAAAACGGTCATCTTTTTTACAAGACCTATTTTAGCGCGGACGGAGAGTTTTATTATCTCGTGTTAGCCAAAAAGCAAAACGCGGCTAGGATTTTATTCGTCACGGCTCTAACTCTAGCGTTTGCGCTCGTGGTCGTATTTTTCGCGCTTTATTTGTCGTTTGTTAGCGGGATAAAGCCATATAAAGACGCTAAAAAATATATGAATAACTTTTTTAACGACGCCATGCACGAGCTAAAAACGCCGCTGGGGGTCATCGGAATAAACCTTGAAATGCTGGGCCTTGATAACAAATACGTCACCCGCATGCGCTCGGCTCTAAAACAGATGCAAGTCACATACGAGGATACCGAGTACTACATCAAGCGCGGATATATTTTATTTCCGCCAGAGATTTTAAATTTGAGTGAATTTTGCCTCGAGCGAGCGCGGTATATGCGCGGTATCGCGATGGCGAAGAATATCAAAATTTACGACTTCATCAAACCTGATTTGCAAATTTTTATTAGCAAGATAGAGGCGGGCAGACTGATCGACAACAACCTAAGCAATGCCGTAAAATACAGCCGCGAAGGAGGAATAATAAATTTGCGCCTTTTTGAAAAAAGCGGCAAAATCGTGCTCGAGATCGAGGACGAGGGCGAAGGTATAAAAGATACGAGTAAAATTTGGAAACGCTACGTTAGAGATGAAGGCGTGCAGGGCGGCTTTGGGCTGGGGCTAAATATCGTGCAAAGCATCTGCGTGAAAAACGGCGTGGAGTACGGCGTGAGAAGCGAGCTGGGCAAAGGCAGCGTCTTTACCTACAAATTTTCGCCATACTCAAAAAGCTTGCTTGACTAGTCAAACCAAACGCCCAGCTTTGCTAAATTTCGCTCTTTTGAGTCGGAGTTAAAATAAATAACAAAATACCCAACTCGCTCGCCCTTTGCGTCGTTCATCGGCTGGACGGTAAAGGCGTGCGAATCCGTCTGATAAAATCCGCCGCTTTTAAATTTGATATCTTTTAGCATCGGTAAGACGTTTAAATTTGCGTAGCTCTTATTTACGAAATGAAAGCCTTCTATGATGCCCTCGTCGCTGCCGTTTTGATACGGCGAGTCGGCGCTAGCGTCGAGTAATACGAAAAGCCCGAGCCCTTGCTGTGCGAAAAAGTCGCTCAAATGCTTAAAATCAAGCAGCACTTCGATACTGCCCAGCATCTTTTTATCCTCAAATATCGGCGCGACCGATCTAATAAAAACACCCGCGCGACCGACCTCTATGCCTGCGGCTACGCCGTTTTTAGCCTCGGCTAGTAGGTGGCGAAAGCTCGTTAGATCATCGTTGTATAGTGGTATCCAGCTCCTAGCAAAGCTCCTCATTTCGGGTGTATGGATGTGAAATTTGGCATTTTCGTAAATCGGCACCTTGCTTAGCGTTTTGGTAAATTCGCCAAGCGTCTCTAGGCACATTTCGCGGTCGTTTTGGCTCATGCATTTTTTCACGTGCTCGTTTTGCGCTAGTAGCGCAGCCACTGTCATCGCGGAGAGCTTTTCTTCTTCTATGTTTTTATTTAAAATTTGCGTTTGAAAGTCGAGAAATTTTTTGATATTTTCCGTCTGCGTCTGCTCGTCCCAGCGCGCCTTATAAACCGCCAAAACGCTTGCTACTACGATGATCGCGAGCGTTAGAAGTATTTTTTTATTCACGTGTTTTGCCTAGCTCGCACGCTAAAATTTGAGAAAACTCGGCAAAACCTGGCAAATTTAGCTCGCCTTCGCGCTGCTTTTTGCCCCACATGGACTCCGGGAAAAAGCTATCGCTCTCAAACCTCGCCATCACGTGAAAATGCACGCGCGGCACGTAGTTTGCAAAGCTTGCGATATTTATTTTGGTTGGATTATAAAATTTTCTCATTGCTTTTTCGGTTGTTAAAACTGCTTCAAATACTCTTTTTTGCGTCGCTTCGTCGCAGTCGGTTAACTCCTTAAACGGCGTTTTGGTAAAAATTTTTACCCACGGTATCTCGCTTGTTTCGCGCTCGACGAAAATCAGCTCGTCTTCAAAAATCATTTTAAGCTCCTTTTTGATAGCGATTTTAGCTAAATTTGAATTTTAATCTTTTTAAATTTATACTTCAGGCATTTTGGTTTCGGCGCTTTACGGCGGTAAATTTATAAAATTTGAAAGGAAATTTGAGCTTATGAGACGTTTTATTTCGCTCATATTTTTTGCGGCGCTAGCTTTTGGCGGCGAGCTAGCCGATCTGCGCGATGAGTGCGAGAAGGGAAACGACGAAATTTGTAAAAGGCTCTCGCTCGCGATTAAAAACTTAGAGCTTGTCTGCGATGAAGGCGGCGAGAAAAACGCGATGTATTGCGCGGGGCTTGGGTATTTTTACTAGTTTGATAAGGTATTTACAAAAGCCGTGCGATACTACGACAAGGCTTGCGGGCTTGGTGCGGACAAAGCCTGCGTGTATCTGGGGCTGCTTTACCAAAGCGGGCAGGGCGCGGCGCAAGATCACAAAAAGGCAAACGAGCTTTTTGCTAAAGCTTGCGAAAAAGGTGTAGGCGAGGGATGCGCGAGCCTAGCGTATAGCTACGGCAAGGGGCTTGGCATCTATCCTGACGGCAAAAAGACGAACGAACTGTTTGCTAAAGCCTGCGAGCTAAGCGAGGAAACGGCGTGCTACAATCTCGCCCTAAGCTACGCGCTAGGTGGCGGCGTAGAAAAGGACGCGGCAAAGGCGGCGCAGATGTATGCGGCCTCTTGCGAGCGCGGGCACGTAGACTCTTGCGCCGATCTTGGGGTTTGCTATTTTAAGGGCGAGGGCGTAGAAAAAGACTACGAAAGAGCCGTTGTGCTCTTTACTAACGCTTGCTCGGGTGCTAGCGTGCTAGCCTGTGTAAATTTGGGCTTTGCCTACGAAAAAGGCATGGGTGTAGAAAAGAATAAAAACGCCGCCAAAGAACTTTACGATAGAGGTTGCAAGCTCGGGGAATTTAGCGCGTGCCAGTATCTAAAAAATTTGCGTTGAGATGAGTGGGGGGGGGAATAAGCCCTGCTGCTGTAAATTTAAAAATACAGCTATTGTGGCGGGTTAGAGCCATACGTGCTAGGATCTTGCTAAATGTTGCCTTGAGCGGACAGAAATGGGCGGAATAATCCGCCACAACTAACATTAAAAAGCAAAATTTAGCGCCAAAATTAAAATAGCGTGGGCGTGCAAATCCAAAATAAATTTGACGCCCGTGGCTAAATTTACCGCTTAAAGTCGTGGATTTCGATACTTGCGCCATATTTTTTGCAAAGCTCGCTTACTTTTTCTTTTAGCCTTTCCTCGTCATAGCAGATAAGATCGATGTATGCGTACCTCTGCCCGGTTGCGCCGCCGATTATCTCCAAAAACGAGCCGCAGCTCTCTAGCTCCTCGTCCTCGATTTTATTTCGCAGATCAAAGCCTGCCTGTACGTCGCCGCCGTTACCTATGCTAAGAAAGCAAAATTTGATGCCAAGCTCGTAAGCTTCATTATAGATGTCGCGCTCGCCGTTTAGGTACTGATTTACGATATTGGTCAGGCAGGTGGTGCCTACGATCACGTCCTCGCGCACCTCGCTTCCGCGCGGCTCCATCTCGTAGCTGAAAAAATTCTTTAGCGGTTCGC
>NZ_CALIAV010000066.1 GCF_938045625.1 uncultured Campylobacter sp. | reverse complement strand
GCGTCACGGGATTTTGCCCTGCTTGCTACTTTTTAAACCGCTGTTCGCTAAAGCGCTAAATTTAGCCGAATTTACTCGCGCGGGTTAAAATGTGACCTCCAAATTTGACCCCGCGCCCCGTTTTTATATAAATGCAAATTTGAGCTTTATAAACCAATCTCTTTAAGGCGCAAATTTTGCCGTCCGCACCGTCAAATTTAACCCCCGCTTACTCATTTTTAACGCGATATGCATCAAATTTAGGCTAAAATACGCCAAATTTTTAAAAGGATAAACGTGAACGATTTTAAAAGATTAAACGAGCTAGTAGCGGCCGGTAAAGATGAGCTAAACGCGATGTATAGGCAGCTGGATAATCCTAGCGATGTCGTGCAAAATATGCTAAAAATCGCGGGTTTTAAAGGACAAAAGAGCGAAAAGGTCGCGGTTTTGCGCCGCATAGTCGATCTAAAGGTTGAGCCGCTAGAAAACGAGCTAAAAAAGCAAGGGCGCGAGGAAGCCGAGATACAGCGCATAAAGGACGAAGCTTTTGAGCTCGTGCGCGAGTTTTACGAAGTTCGCTTCGAAAAGCTTCTGGCGCGGGTAAAAGAGGAGAAAATTTTAGATGAGTTTTATCAGGCGCTGCTTAGCGGCATGCACGGCGCGGGACTAGCGATGAACGCGTGGCAAAGCGCGTGGGACAGGCAAATCCTGCAAACGACGAATAAAGAATTCGAAGCTAAATTTGCAAATATGGCCGAGGCGATCAAATTTATAGGCGAAAACGGCCTCTATCAAAAAGACGGCGGGCAAAAGGGCGAGCGAAGCTACGGCGCGGTTATGAAAAACGGCGATAGATACGACTTTGCGCCCTATGCCGTGGCTTTTGAAAAAGAAGTAAAGCGAGTGGCGGACGCGCTAGAGGAGCTAATCAAAAATCTAAAATCGCTAGCTGCAAACGACGAGCAAAGAGCCTACGTAACGTACTTTGAAAAGCTAAAGGCGGCGTTTTGCGAGCGCGAAAACAACCGAACGATCCCCGCGTGGCAGGACGCCGAGCGCGCGTGGATGGATGTAAAAGGCCCGCTGCAGCCCGGCCATCCGCTCGAGTACTACGAGGACGCCTACACGCACGCCGTCGCGCTCGAGTGGGACGTGAGGCTCTCAGGCGCCAGCGACTTTGACGAGGAGAAGTTTAAAGCCAGCGTCATCCGCGCCTACGAGCAAATTTGCGAGCAGTGCGGGATAGAGGACGCTGCGCTAGCACGCCAAGTCACGCAAAACATCGCTAGAACGCAAACATACATCAGCGTGCCGATGATCTACTACGGCGCCGAGCTAAACGGACTATTTTCCGCGCAGGTCGTGCCAAACGACGAGACCGTGAGCAAGGAGCGGGGCAAAAAGATATTCGCCTTCGTCGAGCACGTTTACGAGAGCGCCAAGGCGCGGCCGTTTATGAAGCTTAGCGGGGAGATCTTTTCGCGCGAGTTTTTGGACTACGGACGCGAAATTTTGTTTAAAAAGCCGCAAATTTGGAAGAAAACCTACGAAATCTCCACGATCGGCCACGAGTTTGGGCACATACTTTTCGTCGGCACCGACACGGAAAAGGCGATGAACGCGGACGGCGAGTTTAAATTTACCGAGGAGTACAAGGCGACCACGGGTGGGCTGGTAAACTTCTTTATCGGCGGCGACGAAGGCTACGAGATGAGCGTATTTCACGAGCTCATCGCCCGCGCGGTCGGGCTCATCGCGTGGCGCGAGGTCGATGAGGTGCGCGCGTACTACTGCGAGGGACTCATCCATCTTAGCTTGCTTTTTGACTCGGGCACGCTTAGCTTTGAGGACGGCGCTTTGATCGTCAAATTTGACCGCGAGCATTACGCTAAATTTAAAGAAATCTGCCTCGCAAACTACAAAAATTTGGCGCTTCACTACGCAAGGCGCGCTCCGGCGGGCGAGTTTTTGGCGAGATTTTGCGACAAAGAGGGCAAAAGCTACCTGCCTAAACACGCGCAGGCAAGGGCATTTGTAGAGCACTACTATGCCCGCTATAAGGCTATCGGAAACGAGCTTGACGAGAGCGGCGAATGGGAAAAGTGGCAAGCGGGAGAGAAGTAGCCAGAGGCAAATTTGCGCTAGATTAAGCGGCTTGGCATGCAAATTCGACCCGAAATTTACGTCAAATTTGCCTTTTCGAGCGGCCTAGATCCGCACCTTTTTGACGCTGAGTTTAGCATTTTTAGGATATGGGTTTTGCGGCCTAAATTTGTACGTCTCGCTCCGCAAATTTACCAAATTTACTGCGAGTCCTGGTTCTTTGTATTTAAATTCTGGCGTAAAATTAAAAAGTCAAATTTGATTTGCTTGGGCTAAATCGCGGCGCAAATTCGGCTTTCGGCGGGCAAACATGTCAAATTTGATGAAATCGCGCTAAATTTACTTGAGGGCAAGCAAGCCAAAGGCGGTAAATAGTCGCTAAATTTACGAATCTAAAACGAAAGGATAAAAATGGAAGAAATGCTAGAAGGCATGGGCGAGCCGCGCATAAAACAAGTCGCGCTGCCAAAGGACACAAACTCGGCGGGCAATATATTTGGCGGCTGGATACTAAGCCAGATCGACCTTGCCGGCGCACAGGCCGCGCGGGAGCTGTCACCCGAGCGAGTCGTGACGATCTCGATGCAAGAGATTATATTTAAGCAGCCCGTTTTCGTCGGCGACGTCGTGAGCTGCTACGCCAAAATCATCGCCGCGGGCAACACCTCGATCAAAACTAAGATTGAAGTCACGGCGCTGCGGCTAAATGCGGCGGGTTTTCGCGAGCGCATACACGTGACATCCGCGATCGCGACTTATGTGAGCGTGACTAAGGACGGTGCGAAAAAACCGATCGATCCGGAGCTAAAAAAGGCGCATGGGTTTTGATCTGCTCGCTCTGAGGGCTCGGGCGAACTAACTGCCTAGCCCCTTAGCCGCGTTAAATTTGACTCTGTTTTGCTGGCAACGGCTGGCCAAACGGGTCAAATTTGGCAGAATTTGGCGGCTCGCTCGCGAAATAAAATTTTGTTTTGCCGAGTCGGTGGTCAAATTTAGCTCGCCAAAACCCACGCTAAATTTATCGCACTCGAAAATGACTCACCATAAAATTTAAAAATCCCAAAACGCACGTACTAAATTTAATCTTGCAAATTTCGCCGCCTTTTGCTCGCTTTACGCCTCACAAACGGATCAAATTTGATTAAGCGTTGAAGTAGAATTTTAAGTTACATTAATACAACAACTAATTCTAATCTTAATAAAATCTCTCAATACGCCTTTATAAGTAACTAAAATGATACGCTAGAAATTGCGATTTTACAGGTATTGCAGCTTTGTTTACCGATATAAAATATAAATTAAATCTTAAATTTAGAAACTGATTTATGATATTAAGAGAATTTATTATCTTTTAAGGACAAATATGCGAATATTTCATATTTAATAAATGTGCAAAATTTGCATATAAAAAAGGAGAAAAAATGACAAAGACCGGCAAAGTCATATGCCCATACTGCGGCACGGGCTGTCAGGTCGAGCTTCACGTCGAAAACAACGTGATAAGAAGCGCGCTTGGAGTGCAGGATAACCCCGTAAATCAGGGAAATCTGTGTTTAAAGGGCTTTTACGGCTGGGACTACGTGGGGGCGCCTGATAGACTGACAAAACCGCTAATCCGCAAAAAAGACGGCGTATTTAGCAAGGACGGAGATTTTGAAGAGGCTAGCTGGGACGAAGCGCTCGATCTAGTCGTCTCAAAGATGAAAGAAGTAAAGGAAAAATACGGCCCGGACGCGCTAGTAGGCAACTACTCGGCTCGCTGTACGCTAGAGGACAACTACGTCGCGCAAAAAGTAATGCGCGCCGTAATCGGCACGAATAACGTCGACCACTGCGCTAGAATTTGACACGCTCCGACTGTGGCAGGTCTTGCCAAAACAATCGGTAACGGAGCGGCGACAAACAGCTTCACGGAGATCGGACCTTATAGTAATTGTATCTTGATGATTGGCTCAAACCCCGAAAACGGCCACCCGATCGCGGCGATGCACATACAGCGCGCGCTAAACCGCGGTGCTAAGCTCATCGTGGTAGACCCGATAAAAACGGAATTTGCCAGCCGAGCGGACGTGCACTTGCAGCTAGCGCCAGAGCATAACATTGCTGTTATAAACTCGCTTATTTACGTTATTTTCGAGGAAAATTTAGTTAACTGGGACTTCGTAAACGAATGCACCAAAGGCGTAGAATACGTACGCGAAGCGGTCAAAGACTATTCGCCTGAAGCCATCGCTAGCTATACCAACCTAAACCCACAGGACGTGAGAAAAGCGGCTCGCATGTACGCGACTATCCGTCCGGCCGTCATCACGCACGGTATGGGCGTCACGCACTTTAACCACGGCGTAGGCGCGGTTTGCGATATATCAAATTTATTCCTTTTAACCGGAAATATCTGCGAGCTAGGCAGCGGCGACCTACCGATACGTGGACAAGAAAACGTCCAAGGCTGCTGCGATATGGGTGTGTTGCCAAATATTTTCCCAAATTTAGGCTCGGTAACCGATCCGAAACAGCGCGAGTGGTTTGAGCAGGTTTGGCATCTAGAGCCAGGCTCCCTAAGCGGTAAAATCGGCATCCATAAAACCGAAGTGCCAAACGCTATCCTTGACGGCAGAGTGCACTTTTTCTGGACGATGGGCGAAAACCCGGTTGTAACCGACCCGAATACCAACCACTTCCTAAAAGCGATCTCAAAGGTCGATATGTACGTGGTTCAGGATATATTTTTAACCGAAACGTCGCGTAAAGCAGACGTCGTGCTACCTGGCGTGGCAAGTAGCGAAAAAGAGGGCCTCTACGCCAACGCCGAGCGCCGCGTCCAGCACAACGAGCACGTTATCACCCCTCCTGGAGACGCCAGACAAGACTGGTGGATCATCTGCGAGATCGCGCGAAGACTCGGAGCGACAGAGGGATTTAACTTTAACTCGCCTGAAGAAATTTGGGAAGAGGTACGCAAGTGCGACCCTAGAAGATACGGTGGCATGAGCTACTACCGCATCAAAAAGTACCACGGCTTGCACTGGCCGTGCCCTGACGAAAACGATATGGGCGGACAGAGCTTGTATCTAGATAAAAAATTCTTTACGCCCGACGGCAAAGGTAAATTTATCCCTTGCTTGCACGTAAAGAGCGTAGCTGATATCGAGCCGGCGAAAGCCGAGTTTGCTAAACGCGTAAATTTACCGCCTGAGTACGAAGTGATGGCCGGTAGCGTGGACGAGCCGACCGACGCCGAGTATCCGATACAGCTGCTAACTACGCGTAAAGTCTATCAGTACGCCGGCGGCGTCATGACTAGACGATCAAAAGCTATCGAAGAGGGCGGCGACAGCATCGGACCAATAGCTGAGATGAATCCTGCGCTGGCCGAACGCTACGGCATCAAGCAAGGAGACTTTATTAAAGCGTGGAGTAGATACGGCTACATCGTCATCAAAGCAGACGTCACGGACATCGTCCCAGACGGCGTCATACAGATGACCTACCACTACTGGGAGAGCTGCTGCAACGAGCTAACCAGCAACGGCTGGGACTTCATCAGTAAGACCCCGACCTTTAAGGCCGCCATCCAGATCCAAAGGATCGAGGAGGAGGAGTTTTTGCGTATTCGCGAGCTAAAACGTATCAAATTCCAAACCAACAAGGTCATCTACGACGACTATCACCACGAGTGATTTTTAGCCCCGTTCGCAAAACCGCGGGCGGGGCTTTTAAATTTGCCTTTCAAATTTGGCCTCAAATTTCGCTTCTTTCTTAAAATTTGAAAAATATATCTTATTTTAATATGCAATTTTGTAATATTATAAATTTATATCTCACAAGGAGCAAAAGATGAAAAAATTTCTCACGACGCTGCTTTTAAGCGCTATCGTCGCGCTAGGAGCCGAGGTTAAAACCGTCACCGACATGACCGGCAATGAGGTCAAAATCCCGGCCCAAACGCAAAAGATAGCCGCGCTTTGGCATGCAAATAACCAAGTGATCTTGGTACTAGGCGGCGCGGATAAGATCGTAACCACGACAGATCTTATCAAGAAAAATAAGTGGTTCGCCGCTATTTACCCGCGCATCGCAGATGTACCGGCCGCGCTAAACGGCAACGACATCCAGATCGAGGAGCTCGTTAAACTAGCGCCCGACGTAGTCGTCGTATCAAATAAAAACTTCCAAGAAAACCTTACTAAAAACGGCTTTAATGCCGTAAATGCAATATTTCGCGACTACGACGATATGAAAAAAAGCGTGCTACTAACGGCTGAACTAATCGGCGGCGACGCGGCTAGCAAGGCAAAAGAACTAAACGAAAATCTAGATGCCAACATCGCGCTAGTCACCGAGCGCACGAGCAAACTAGACGACGCTGCGCGCCCTAAAGTTCTACACATCGTAGGCGGCGCAAACCTGCTAAAAATCGACGGCACCAAAACGATCATCGACACGTGGGTGAAATACGCGGGCGGTAAAAACGCGGTGCAAAAAGAGGGCAGCATGATAGAAATCACGGCTGAAGAGATCGTGGCGGCAGACCCTGATATCATCATCGTTGGCGGCGCGGATAACCAAAAAGCGGTTGAGAAAATTTACGCCGATCCCGTATTTGCAGGGCTAAAAGCGGTCAAAAACAAAAAAGTCTACGGCAACCCAAAAGGCGTGTTTAGCTGGGATAGATACGGCGCGGAGTCGGCTTTGCAAATTTTATGGGCGGCTACGATCGTTCAGCCGGAGCTCTTTAAAGACGTCGACGTAAAAGCCCAAACCAAGGCGTTTTATAAGAAATTTATGAACTACGACCTTAGCGACGCGGAGTTTGACTACATCCTAAAAGGGCTAAACCCGGACGGTAGCAAATAGTCAAATTTGAGCTCGTTTGCGGGTAAATCCCGCAAAATCAAAAGGAAGCAAAGATGAAAAAGAGGGCGCTTGCATTTAGCGCGGCGGCTTGCCTGTGCGCGGCGATTAGCGCGCAGGCGGCGGATCTGAAATTTGACCCGGATAAATTTGAAACGCGCTCTATAAAAGCGGGCGAAAAAGAGGTTAAATTTAGAGCCTACGAGGAGATAGTTTACGTAGCAAACCCCGTCGATAGCCGGTTTCAGAGGCTAAATTTTTACGTTCCGGCACAGTATTTCGAGGATGGTAAAAGCGAGTCGGGCAAATTTGACGCATCAAATGCGCCGATCTTTTTGCCAAACTCCATCGGCGGATATATGCCGGGCGAGCCTTTTACGCCCGCCCTTGATAAAAATGGCAAGCCAAACGCGGTGCTAGCGGCGCTTGAGCGCGGTTACGTCGTCGCAGCGCCGGGAGCTAGAGGCAGGACGCTCAAGGACGCAAACGGCAAATTTAGTGGCAAAGCGCCCGCCGCCATCGTCGATCTAAAGGCCGCCGTGCGGTATCTCAAATTTAACGACGCGGCGATGGCGGGCGACGCAAACAAAATCGTATCAAACGGCACGAGCGCGGGCGGAGCGATGTCGGCGCTGCTCGGCGTCTCGGCAAACGCGCCCGAATTTGAGCCGTATCTGGCAGCACTCGGAGCCGCAAAGGCTAGCGACGAGATCTACGCCGTCTCCGCCTACTGCCCGGTTACGAACCTAGAAAACGCCGACGCAGCCTACGAGTGGATGTTCGGCGCGCAGACGAAGTACGAGAAAATGGACTTTAGCGCGCTAAGTGCGGCTGGATTTAACGACCGAAGCGGCAAGCCAAAAACCGTCTCAGACGAGCTAACCGCAGAGCAAAAAGAGCTCTCCGCCGCGCTAAAATCGGCCTTCCCCGCCTACGTAAATTCGCTAAATTTAAAAGACGCTAAAGGCCGCGCGCTCACGCTTGAGCCTAGCGGCGAGGGAAGCTTTAAAGAGTACGTCAAAAAGACGCTAGCAGACTCTTTCGCGGCTGCAAAAAGTCGGGAGAAAAGCCTACTAAAGCCCGAGTTTTTCACGCTTGAAACGCAGGGCTGCACGCTCGGATATGATTTTAAATTTGAAGACTTTGTCCTATCTATGCCGCGCGCTAAAGCTACGCCCGCATTTGACGGAAAATCCCGAAAACGACTTTTTCGGCGATGCGGACGCGGCGGCGAAGCACTTTACCGAATTTAGCGCAAAACGCGGCACGGGCGAGAGCGCGGACGCTAAAATCATAAAAATGGCAAACGCGATGAGCTATCTAGGTAACGCAAACGCGGCCAAATTTTACCGCATCAGGCACGGCGCGGCCGACTCCGACACGGCTCTAGCCGTACCGCTTATCTTGGCGCTGGGGCTACAAAATGCGGGCAAGACGGTTGATTTTGCGGTGTCTTGGGGGCAAGGTCACGGCGGCGACTATGATCTGGACGAGCTTTTTAGATGGATGGACCGCGTCGTAAAATAGCTTAAATTTGACGCGGCGGAAGCTTGCGTTCAAATTTGGCTCGACGAAAAATTGCGGAAATGTTAGATTTAAATTTGATAACGCGGCAAGGGGTGCCTAGCCCAAATTTATCGTTGGCGCCAAGCCTTAAACGCAAAACGGCGGGCAAATTTGATCCAAGCGGCTTAAATTTGGCGCTTGGTGCGGATTATCTAGGTCGCAAAAAACCGCCTTTTTGCTCGCTGTTTTGCGTGGCGATCGCAAATAAGAAACAAAAACTTCGCTCGTCAAGTTAGCGGCAAAGCAAATTTAGCCCTTTTGCGAGCGATTTTGCGTGCGGCACTACCGCGGACGCAGATTTTATTTTAGGAGAAAGATGAAAAATATTAGTTTTAAATTTACGCTTATTTTGCTAGCCGTGCTGACCGTAGTTTGCGGCGTGATCGCGCTTGGCGTCGGCAGGTTTTACGTGGCGCCGGGTGACGTACTTAGCGTGATCGGTAGCTTTTTTGGAGTGCCGACGGACGCCGCGGCAAATATCCAAAACGTCGTTGAAAACATCCGCATACCGCGCATCATCGCAGCCGTCCTCGTAGGAGCCGCGCTTAGCATCAGCGGAGCGGCATATCAGGGCGTCTTTCGCAACCAGCTGGTTAGCCCCGATTTGCTGGGCGTTTCGGCCGGAGCTTGCGTCGGAGCCGCGATTGCGATCATGTTTGATTTATCGCTTTTTTGGGTGCAGGCGTTAGCTTTCGTCTGCGGGCTCGCAGCCGTAGGTATGACGCTATCCATACCGCGTCTAATGGGGCGATCTAGCACGCTGATGTTAGTTCTTTCAGGCATCATCGTTAGCGGTCTGATGGCTTCTGTTATCGGCTTTTTAAAATACGTCGCCGACCCCGAGACCAAGCTACCAGACATCGTTTATTGGCAGCTGGGCAGTCTAGCCAAGATCGACGCGGATAATCTCAAATTTATCGCGCCCGTGAT
The DNA here is from genome assembly GCF_938045625.1 of uncultured Campylobacter sp. GTDB lineage: Bacteria > Campylobacterota > Campylobacteria > Campylobacterales > Campylobacteraceae > Campylobacter_A. The sequence continues at coordinate 15,448 of NZ_CALIAV010000066.1, read as the reverse complement.
GATAGCCTGCGCGGTGCTGCTCGTAGCGATGAGTTGGAGGATAAACCTACTCTCGCTAGGCGACGAGAGTGCGGCGAGACTGGGCGTAAACGTAACGCTAGAGCGCGGCGTCATCATCGTCTGCGCGACGCTGCTAACGGCATGCAGCGTGTGCGTGAGCGGTATCGTGGCGTGGGTAGGGCTACTGATGCCCCACCTTGCGCGTATGCTGGTTGGCGCAAATAACGTCCGCAGCCTGCCTGCTAGCATATTTATGGGCGCGATATTTTTGCTATTTGTCGATACTCTAGCGCGCACGATCAGCGTGAGCGAGGTGCCTCTGGGCGTACTTACGGGCTTTATCGGCACGATATTTTTCGTCTGGGTACTCTGGCGAAACAAAAAGGTCGCGTGATGTTAGAAGTAAAAAATCTAAATTTTGCCTATCCAAACGGCGCTGGTAGGCTAGAAAACGTAAATTTACGCGTCGGCAAAGGCGAAATCCTAACGATACTCGGGCGAAACGGCGCGGGCAAATCGACCATGCTAAGCCTAATCAGCGGCACGCAGACGCCGCACTCGGGCGAAGTTTGGCTCAGCGGCAAAAACAGCGCCGAGCTTAGCAACAAAGAGCGCGCCAAAATCATGGCCTACGTCGCTCAAAGCGAGATCTGCGAGTACGACTACACGGGTCTTGAGTTTATCACGATGGGGCGAGCGGCGCATCTGGGTATCTTTGCGCGGCCTAGCGAGGAGGATACGGCGATCGCGAAGGAATTTACCGCAAAACTTGAGATCACGCACCTGGAGGATAAATTTATCACTCAGATGAGCGGCGGGCAAAAGCAGATGTGCTCGATCGCGCGCGCGATGGCTGCAAAGCCCGAGATAATCGTGTTTGACGAGCCGACCTCGGCGCTGGACTTTGGCAACCAGTACAAATTCCTGCGCACAGTTAAGCAGCTAAAAGAGCAAGGCTACACCATCGTGCTAACGACTCACAATCCCGATTTTGCCGTGCTTTTAGGCGGCTATGTGGCACTGGTTAAGGGTGGGGGCGAGGTGGCTTTTGGCACCGTGGATGAGATCATCGAGAGCGAACACCTAAGCAAACTTTACGGGCTAAATTTGAGCGTGGAGTACATAGAGCAAGTAACTAGAAAGTGCTGCCTGACGCATCCGCTGTGAGTTGCAGCGTGCGAGAAGCGGCGTAAATTTGCGCTACGTAAAACCAAAAAAGGCGAGAGCGAGAGTGCACGGCGGCGGGGCGGATAAATTTTGCGCCCAAGGCGTGAGGCGCGTATCCGCCTTGCAAATTTGACGTCTTCGGCTCGCCTTGTCGTTTGGCGATTTTTACCATCAAATGTAGCTTAAATTTGAGGCCTATAAAATTTGACGAAGCCTTGATTCCTTGTGGTCGGCACGGCTTTACAAATTTGACGGCTCTAGGTTTGCGTCGTCTGTAAATTCGCCGTTAAATTTAATCTCTCATTTTGCACGCTGGGGCGGTTAAATTTGCTTCGTTAAAGCGGTCTTGCTAAAGCGAAGCAAAACCATGCCCAAAGAGGCTCGCCGGCACACTCTAAATGCAGCAAACGAGCCCCAAAGTCAAATTTACACATACCCCTGATCTATCATCGCATCGGCGACTTTTCTAAAGCCCGCGATATTTGAGCCAAGCACCAGATTTCCCTCGTCGCCAAACTCCTTGCTCGTCTCGTAGCTAAGCTCAAAGATGTGATTCATGATGCCGTGCAGCCTGCGGTCAACCTCCTCAAAGCTCCACGAGCTCATGCCGGCGTTTTGCATCATTTCTAGTCCCGATGTGCCTACGCCGCCCGCGTTTGCCGCCTTTGCCGGAGCGAAGTAAAAATCCTTTTGCGCGAGCATGAAATTTATCGCATCAAGCGTGCTTGGCATGTTTGCTCCCTCAGCGACGAAGCGGCAGCCGTTTGCGTAGAGCGTCTTTATATCGGCTAGGTGCAGTTCGTTTTGCGTCGCACACGGGAATGCACCGCCGCATGGCACATCCCAGACGCCGTTTCTGCCCTCTTTGTACTCGCTCACGCTCACGTATTTTGCGCTTGGTTTAAATTTGACGTATTCGCTAAGGCGAGCGCGTCTAGCCTCTTTTATCTCTTTTAAAAGCGCTAGATCGATGCCCTCGGCGTCGTAAACGTATCCGTTTGAGTCTGAGACCGTGATAGGCAGCGCACCTACTTGATAGAGCTTTTCAACCGTGTAGATAGCGACATTTCCGCTACCGCTAACGCTGCATTTTTTGCCCTCTAGCGTTAGGCCGGCTTTTTTTAGCATATTTTGCGTAAAATAGACCAGCCCGTATCCGGTCGCTTCCGTGCGCGCTAGGCTGCCGCCCCAGTTTAGGCCTTTGCCCGTTAGTATGCCGTCAAACCTGCCCGTGAGTTTTTTATACTGCCCAAACATATAGCCGATCTCGCGCGCGCCCACGCCGATGTCGCCTGCGGGCACGTCCACGGTGTTGCCGATGTGGCGGTAAAGCTCGCTCATAAATGCCTGACAAAAGCGCATTATCTCGCCCTCGCTCTTGCCCTTTGGATCAAAGGTGCTGCCGCCCTTTGCGCCGCCGATATTTACGCCCGTTAGCGAGTTTTTAAAAATTTGCTCAAATCCTAGAAATTTTAGCACGCCAAGATCCACGCTCGGGTGCAGTCTGATACCGCCTTTATAAGGGCCCACGGCTGAATTAAACTGCACGCGGTAGCCGTTATGCACCTGAGGTTTGCCGTCATCATCCGTGTATGTGACGCGAAATATCACCGTGCGCTCAGGGATCACGATGCGCTCTAGGATCGCGTGTTTTTGGTATTTGCTCTCTTTTTTTATAAGCGGCTCGAGGCTGCCCAGCACCTCGGTCGCAGCCTGTACGAACACGCCTTGGCCCGGATTGGTCCTTTTTATCCACTCCATCGTTTTTTCGATGTACTCGCTCATCTTCGCTCCTACTAGTCAAATTTTAGTAGTTGAATATTAACTCTCATAGAAAAAATTTTTATTTAAATTTAACCAAACCAAATTTAGCACCTTAAAGGTGCGGGTCTCGGTGCGTAAATTTAAAATTTGCTCGAAAAAATTTGCTTAAAACGACACTTTTTCGTCGCCGTAATCGTTGCCGATATGTTATAATTTCACGAATTTTAAAATCGCGCCTGGTTTAAATTTGGCTGCAAAACAAGACAAATGCTGCAAATTTCAAGAGTCAAAAAATAAGTCGCAAAATAAAAAGAGGAAAATATGGAAAAATACGAAGGCTACAATCTCAGGCTACGCGACGCTCTCGTCGGCGTGCAGTTTTTATTCGTCGCGTTTGGCGCGCTCGTGCTGGTGCCGATTTTAACGGGGCTTGATACGTCTGTGGCGCTGTTTACGGCGGGCATCGGCACGTTGCTGTTTCAGCTCATCACGCGCAAAAACGTCCCGCCGATCTTTTTGGCTAGCAGCTTTGCGTTCATCGCGCCGCTAAGCTTTGGCGTGAAAGAGTGGGGCATTGCCGCGACGATGAGCGGGGTGATCGCGGCGGGGCTTTTTTATGTGGTTCTAAGCCTGCTCATTAGGCTTAAAGGCGAGGGGTTTTTGCATAAAATTTTACCGCCCGTAGTCGTCGGCCCCGTCATCATGACGATCGGCCTCATCCTCTCGCCCGCAGCCGTAAATATGGTCATGGGCAAGGGCAAGGAGGCGCTTTACACGCAGGGGCAGTCGCTTACCATCGCACTCATCTCGCTTTCGGCGGTTATTGTCGTTATGATGTTTGGTCGCGGTATGCTGCGCCTAGTGCCGATACTGTGCGGCATCGCGGCTGGATACTGCGCGTCGCTGTTTATCGGGATCGTGGATTTTACGCCGATTTTAAGCGCGCCGTGGTTTGCGCTGCCGCATTTCACCGCGCCGGTTTTTAAGCTCGAAGCCGTGATCTACATGGTGCCTATCGCGATCGCCCCTGCGATCGAGCACATCGGAGATATGCTTGCTATCAGCAACGTCACGAAGGAGAATTTTCTCAAAAACCCCGGACTTAAAAGCACGCTACTTGGCGACGGACTCGCGACGTCGCTAGCTGGCTGCTTTGGCGGACCGCCGAACACCACCTACTCGGAGGTTACGGGCGCGGTCAGCATCACGAAAGCCTACAATCCCGCCATCATGACCTTTGCCGCGCTTACAGCGATACTGCTCGCCTTCGTGGGCAAGCTCGGCGCCGCTCTCTCCACGATCCCTGCTCCCGTTATCGGCGGCATCATGCTGCTGCTTTTTGGTATCATCGCTAGCGTGGGCATGGAGACTCTGATCAAAAACAGCGTGGATCTGGCCGAGCCGCGCAATATGATCATCGTCGCGCTCATATTCGTCTGCGCGATCGGCGGCATGGTGCTGGACTTTGGCGCTATGAGCTTTAGCGGCGTGGGGCTTGGCGCACTCATCGGTATCACGCTAAATTTGGTGCTGCCAAAGACCAAGCATTTTGACGGATACTGAGTTAAATTTGCGCGGAGCCTGCATCGTTTCGCGCGATTGCGGGTAAATTTGAGCTTAAATTTCGGCGCCAAATTTACCCGCGGCTTTTGTCGCCAAATTTACCGCACTCTAAATTTTAAAATTTCCCCGCAAACGCTTTCAAATTTCTAACGTTTTAAACTAGCAAGATATATAATTGCCTTATGAAAAAGGCAAATAACTTAAGCAAATTTGATAAAAAGGCGCTAAAGCTCCTCTTTGCGGTACTTTTCGTGCCGCTCTTCGTCTCGCTCGTTTTTATCTATGAGTTATCGGTGTATGACCGCTCGCGCGAGCTGCCCGCGGACGCGCAAAAGATCGGCCGCAGCGATTATTTCAACATCGGCGGCAAAATTTACCTACGCTCTTGGAATCTCGCTCCCTACGAGCTAGAGGGCGGCGCGGACGCAGCGAGCTTTCGCGCGCTTGATACTGGCAGATACTCCTATACAAACGTCGGTATGGACGCTAGTAGCGTATTTTGCGGCGCTCGCAAGATGTCGGGGCTGGATCCCGCTCGCACGCAAAAGATCGGCTCTCGCTACTACAGCGACGGACGCGTGAGCTACTTCTGCTCGGACGTCACGCAGCGCACGGGCGGTGCGATAAGCTACATTTATAAGGTGTTTTTCCACGCCTTTGGGCTCTCAAAGTGGCCGCAGGAGTACAACTACCCATACGCGAGACTGGATACTAGCGCGCCCATCTCGCCGCTGACGGAGAGCCCTTACGTCGCCACCGACGGCGAGCGGGTATTTTACGATGGTAAAATTTTAGCGGGCGCCGACGCAAAAAATCTAAAACAGATAAGGCGAAAAATCATATACGAAGACGGCCCCGAGTTACCCGCGCACTTTCGCCTGATCGATCGGTGGCTGAGCGACGGATGCAGCGTTTATAAGGGCGGCGAGAAGCTAAATTTCACGCCTAGCGAGCAGATGTATCTGATGGAGCCAAACTCGGGCATAGAGTTTCTCTATGATCCCGCCGCGGGCGCGGTGTTTATGGACGGCGAGAGGTTTGAGGCTGCAAACGAGCCCTATACGCCGCTAAATTTTCAGAGCGACCATCAGGAATACATGCTGTTTGCGAGTAAAAACGGCATATTTTATCTAAGCAAAGATAAAATTTTAAATCGCCCGCGCGGCAGCGGCGCTGAGGGCCGGCTCAAAGACGCTTTTTGGTACGTGTATTATAAATTCAGCGCAGACGCCAGCCGGCTAAGCGCGCTAAAAAGGGCGGGCGACAATCCGTTTAAAGGCGCCGTGCGGCAGATCTCGGAAAGGCTGTTTAAGGACGACGCGGGATTTTACTATCTAAATTTTTACTCGCATAGCGTTTACGTCACGGGTCGCAGCGGCAGGCATCTGGATAAGCGGACGAATTTCATCGATCTGCGAAAGATCACGCTAGACGTGCATGATGATGAGGTGATGGCGCAGATCGCGGACGAAGCGGCTCGAAACCCCGAGATGTCGCAGCGGGTCTTTACCGCGCAGGACGTGGAGTATGAAAACGGCGCGGCCTTTTATATGTATTGCCTCGCGGCGGTTTTGTTGCTCGGAGCTTGTATTTATAGCTATCTTAAAAAGCGTAGCTTGCGGCGCGGTTAAATTTACCCCAAATTTGCTCTAAATTTACAACCTTTCTTACCGATTTATTACGATTTCTAGTTAAAATTGCAGTGAAAAAAATCAAAAGGAAATCCAATGGAAAACAAAATCATAAACAGCGTGAGGGGCGGCTTTTGGACGAAGCCCGTCATTATTTTCGTCCTGCTTTTGCTGCTGCTTATCCCGCTAGGCTTCATCAGCTCGATGATTTCTGACCGCGCCTACGTCAAGCGAAGCGCCGAGGAGTCCATCATGCAGCCAGTCGGCGGGGAGCTTAGGATCGAGGGTGTTTTGATCTCGGTGCCGTACAAAAAACAAGCGGCCGCATATAACGAAAACGGCGTACCTACGGTATCGCAGACAACCGAGCAGATCATGATAGCGCCGCAGTCCTATGAGCTATCGACCCAGCTAAATCCGCAGTATCTAAAGCGCGGTATCTTTAGCGTGCCCGTTTTTAACGGCGAAGTAGCGCTAAAAGCCAAATTTGCGCCGCTAAATTTCGAGCAGCTAAATATCGCGGAAAGCGACATTTTGCTAGGCGAGGCGACGCTGATTTTGGGCGTAGGTAGCAAAAAGACCTTTACTGCATTTCCCGCGCTAAAAGCAAACGGGCAGGATCTCGCGCAGTCTTTTGCGCCGCCTAAATACTCGCCCTTTGCCCAAAGCGTCCACTATAAGCTACCCGCAAATTTAGCAAGCGGCGGCTTTGAGCTAGCGGGCACGCTATCTATGCAAGGCGGACAGAGCGCGAGCTTCGTTCCTGTGGGGCAGGATAATAAATTTGACGTAAAATCATCGTGGAGCTCGCCGTCTTTTAGCGGCGGCTGGCTGCCTAAATCGCGCGAAGTCACAAGCAGCGGCTTTAACGCGCAGTGGGAGATCTCGGGCCTTAGCACCGGCGTTCCGCAGGCGTGGATCATGGACGGCAGGCGCGAGATGGGATTTGAGGGCGTCGAGGCTAGCTTCATCAGTCCCGTAAACAACTATTCGCTCATCGCGCGCTGCGTGACCTACGCGATCTTGTTTTTAGCGGTGCCGTTTTTGGCGATATTTTTGTGCGAAATTTACAGCCGCGTGCGCATCCACCCGATCCAGTACCTACTCATCGGGGTCGCCGACGTGCTGTTTTACCTACTCGTGCTCTCATTTTCCGAGCATATCAGCTTCCTAGCCAGCTACCTCATCGCGGCCGCAGCCGTGTGCGCGACGATACTTTTCTACGGCTCGGCGATCTTTCGGGCGCGCAAATGGGGCGTATTTATCGCGCTCGTACACGGGGTTAGCTACTGCTTGCTCTACGGCATCTTGCAGTCCGAAGACTACGCGCTTTTGATGGGCAGCGTGATGATATTTGCGGTGATAGCGTTGGTGATGTATTTGACTAGGAAGATAGATTGGTACGAAAACGGGCTGAAAATTTAGCCTTTTGCGGCTTGTCTTTTTTGTTTATACGTCGTTGGAAACTCAGTCGGCTTCGGTCACGGACGACTAGTCTGCTCCCTCGCCTCCGTCGTTTCCGCCTTGTCTCCTCGTAGCGAAGTCTCGTTACGAGCGCTTGCGCGAAGTAAAAAGAAAAAATACTTCGCCTTGACTTTATACGTTCAAATTTGATTCACCGAGACCCGCACCTTGAAAACATCAAAATTTGGACTCAAAAACCCGCGACGCTTTGCTCATAGAGCAAAGCAATGTCGCCACATCTAACGTGCAGTGGGGTTGGTGGGGGTTTGGGGGCGGGTCTGTCTCCGACAGTTACGAGCGCAAAGCGCGAAGTAAAGGAAGGCGACGCTCTACTTCGCTTTGCTCGTAGCTGCAAGCAGACCGTAAGTAGAAACCCTTCCGCCTCCCAAGAAAAAAGAAAAACTAAAAATTTTTAGAGAACATCAAATCTGACAAAACCAAATTTAGCATTTTTGCGGTGTGGGTCTCGGCAAGTAAAATTTAAAAATTTATCCAAATTTTAACGCTATAATCACGCTCGTTTTAAGAACGTACAAATTTAAAGGATAAAAATGAAAAATTTTCTCGCGCTATTTTTAGCGCTTAGCTTTGCCGCTTCGTCGCAGGTATTTGGTGGCGAAAAACCGACCTCTGCGAAGCAAAACGCTCAAATTTTACCCCCGAGCGAGCTAAAATTTACCCCGCGACCAAAGCTAAAAGGAAAGCAAACGGGCGAGCTGGAGATGAGGTTTAGCTACGACGTAGAAAGGACGGGCGAGTACGATCCGGAAAGCCGCCTAGAGCTAAACAACGTCTATGAGCGCATCTATACGCCTGAGGGCGAGACGCTGTTTTACGGCAGGCTATACGGCTATATCAAGCCACCCTTGCATCATCCGCAAAAGCAGATCGTCAAATTTATCAAAAGCGGCCAAGAGCGCTGGATCGAGATAGATTTTTATCATGCGGACGGCATGCATAGCGGCACGCTGCAGCTGTGCTTGTGGGACGATATAAACGTCGAAGTCAAAGAGGCCTTTGACGAAGGCAACGTCGCGGGGCTATATAAATCGAGCAATAAATTCGACGTGATGCTGGGTATCTTTTCTGATAACAATAACTTCTCCTACGCTAGCGACGGCAAACCCCGCCAAAAGCACTTTATCACGGTGCGCTCGGGGCCTAAAGAGGATTACTACGAAAACTACGACGAAAACGGCACGATCGAAAACACGAGCTACCAAAAAGACACGGTATTTATCTGGGTAAAGACGTTTTATCCAAACGGCCGACTAAAGTCGTTTAACGACTATGAAAATAGGACCGAGCGCGAATATGACGAGAAAGGGAGGCTGATAAGAGAGGAGAAATTTTAAATTTTTCGGCTCGTCTTTTGAGCGCTTTTTGCGGATTTCCTTAAAATTTGACTCGATAGGCTGCTACATGCCTTATCTTCGTCAAATTTTAACTTCAAAACCCCAAAAATCATCTCAAAATACTTCGCCTTGTCGTTTTACGCTCAAATTTATAAATTTGACGCACCGAGACCCGTACCTCAAAATTGATAAATTTAAATTTGCGACGCTTTGCGTCAGCAAAGCTATGTCGCCACCTTAAAAGCGTCGTAGGGGGAGGGGGATTAAGGGGGTGGGGAGCGACTTCGCCATTCAAGCCCCCACCCCCTTTACAATAAAGTAAAAAACAACCTCAAACGGTTGTTTTTTACTCAAAGAACTTAATTTGCAATGCCAAATTTAGCATTTTCAAGGTGCGAGTCTCGGTGGGTCAAATTCGGTTTTGTTGCAAATTTAGAGCAAGCGATTTGTGCGTGTATTTTACCGCCTTTGCGAAGGAGCGGGCCGAATTTATAACCGCGAAAGCAAAAAGCGGTAAAATGCGCTAAAAAAGGAAAATTTATAAAATGAGCGAAAATTTACAAAATAGCGGCGCGGGCGGGCTAATTTTGGGCATAGAAAGCAGCTGTGACGATAGCTCGGTTGCTCTGCTAGACATAGAAACGCTGGAGCTAAAATTTCACAAAAAAATATCGCAAGATGCCGAGCACTGCGCATTTGGCGGAGTGGTTCCGGAGCTAGCCGCGCGCTTGCATACGGCTGCGCTACCTAAAATTTTAGAGCAGATCAAGCCCGAGTTACCGCGCGTAAAAGCCGTCGCTGTCACGAACGAGCCCGGGCTCTCCGTGAGCCTAGTGGGCGGCGTCGCGATGGCAAAGGCGCTCGCCTCATCGCTGCGCGTGCCGCTAATCGCCGTAAATCACCTCGCCGGGCACGTGTATTCGCTATTTTTGTCACAGGAGGCGCAGCTACCTACGGGCGTGCTGCTCGTTAGCGGCGGGCACACGATGGTGCTAGATATCGGCGCGGACGGGGCCGTGAGCGTACTGGCCGCGACGATGGACGATAGCTTCGGCGAGAGCTTTGACAAGGTCGCAAAGATGCTGGGGCTGGGGTATCCTGGCGGCGTAGCGGTCGAAAAGGCGGCTAAAAGCGGGCGCGAGAGGTTTAAATTTACCGTGCCGCTACTGGGCGATGCGCGCACGGCGTATAGCTTCTCTGGGCTAAAAAATCAAGTTCGCGTCGAAACCGAAAAACTTGCTGCAAGCGGGAATTTGGGTGCGCAGGAGATCGCCGATATCTGCTTTGCCTTTGAAAATACGGCCTGTAAGCATATCTTAAACAAGCTAGAAAAGATCTTTGCCCAGCGCAAATTTGAGCGTTTCGGCGTCGTGGGCGGAGCGAGTGCGAACCTAAATCTGCGCTCTCGTCTAAAGGCTTTATGCGATAAATACGGCTGCGAGCTCATCTGTGCGCCGCTGGAGTTTTGCTCCGATAACGCCGCGATGATCGCGCGCGCGGGACGCGAAAAGTACCTGCGCGGCGAGTTTGCGGGGCTTGATCTGCAAGCAAGTCCTAGAAGCGAGCTAACGAGGATTTAGTTTCGGCTTTTGGCTGAAATTTGCTTTTTGGCTCAAATTCGGCGATTATTACCCCAAATTTAGCTTTTTGTGGCGCTGTTGCGAGCGGGTGATGGGGTATAAGACACGGCAAATCTAAATTTCGCGTGATGAGCTAAAAGTGCCAAATTTATAGAATCTAAAATCGTTTCGCTAAAAAAATACCGCGGCAATCGCCGCAAACGCTAAGACTGAATAAATTAAGATTTTGACTATGCTTGTTTTTGCGCCAGCTTTTTGCTCGTAAAATACGCTTAATTTGTATTCCGAGCTCTTAAGCGTGCGCCATGCCGCAAAAATCGCCATCACCAAAAGTAACGAGCAAAATTCTCGCGACGGCAAGCTTCTAAAATCCTCCAAAAATAAAATGGTCGCAAGAAGCGTCGCCAAGCAAAACAGCATAAAAAATATCCAGCTCAAAGCGATGAAAAATACGGCGTCCATTTTGCAATCTATACCGTGATTTTTATATGCTGCGACCCTAAAGCCGATATAAACGGCAAGCAATGCGCAAGATAGTATCGTGAGCGGGTTAAATAGCGCAGAAAGCGTCATTTGGCTCATCTCCGCGCCCAAGATAGAGGACATGGGCGCAAAAGTAACGAAGGCGCAAAAGTAAAAAAGGATAAATAAAATTCTAGCCTGGAAAATGACGCTAAGAACTGATTTTATGATTTTTAACAATTGTTTCCTTTAAACGTTTGGCGACTTGGGGCTTGAAATTTGACTACGATTTTAGCTAAATTTTAAATGAAATTTATCGACTCTCGTCTAGCAGGTCTTAAATTCGGCGTTGCTATATAATGGTATTTACTTGAGCCGTTTAAATTTAAAATGCGGCGAGTCGCCTTTTGGTTTATAAATTTAGCTCTTTTATCGCTCGTAAAATTTCATCCACGCGGTCTAAAAAATCCTTTGCAATGACGATAAACTCGTTGTTTTTTAGCGAGGCTGCGTCGTAGATCGGCGCTTTTAGCGTCGCTAGATCGATCATCTTTGCTCCCGCACCCGCAGCGATCATCTCGCCCGCAGCGTTGTCCCAGATGGAGCTTGGCGAGTAGCGCATGTATGCGCCCGCGAGATTTTCGGCGATGCGGCAGTATTTGATCGCCGAGCTTAGCCGCGCGATGTCCAAATTTAGAGCGGTTGCGAGCTTGCCGGCCGTTACGTTTTTGCCGCGTTTGCCGCTGATTATCGTTTGCGGCGCGCACTCTTTTGCGGCTAGAGTTTGCGGTATAAATGAGCCGTTTTCGTAAAGCTCTTTTTGCGTTGGCTCGCCCTTTGCCGCGCTATAAATTTCGCCGGTAACGGGCACGTAGATAACGCCAAGAACCGGGCGACCGTCCTCTATGAGCGCGATACAGACGCAAAACTCGCCACTACCCTCGATAAAATCCTTCGTGCCGTCTAGCGGATCGATGAGCCAAAACGTCCGCGCGGACTCGCCCAAAATCTTTTCCTCCGAGCAAATTTGGATTTGCGAGCTTTTTAGTGTTTCAAATATCGCAGCGTTTGCCGCAAGATCGGCTGAGGTCACGGGCGAATGATCGGTTTTTAAATTTACTTCGAAATCCCGGCAGTTTTGGCTGCATGTGCTTTCGGGTAAAGTCGAGCGAGCTGCTAAAATCTCGTCGTCAAAGCCCTTGTGGGCGTAAAATTTCATTATCTCGTCACCTGCTTTGATGGCCGCAAGCTTGGCTAGGTTTAATAGTTTTTGCATTTTGGTTTCTTTTTTTAGCGGCTCGTCTTTTGAGCGCCTTTGAATGAGTTTGAAATTTTCGCCCTGCGGCAGACTATCTGTCTAGCCTTGGGACGAAAATTTCCGCACAACATTCAAATTCATCTCAAAATACTTCGCCTTGTCGTTTTGTGTTCAAATTTAAAGTCAAATTTGCGAATTTGAGTTGCCCAGACCCGCACTTTGAAAATATAAATTTTACCTTAACTTAAAGAGTTAAGGCGACGTATTTTTTCGTCAGACGAGGCAGTGGCGAACGAGGCGAGGGAGCGTATATATAATACGTGACCGAAGCCGACCGAGCCGCTAACGACGTATGGCGGAAAAAGACATGCCGCCAAATTTAAAATTATTTCGGCGTCCTGTTCGTCTCGCCCACGTATAGCTGTCTAGGACGTACTATCTTGATACTCTCCTGCTCTTTTAGCTCTATCCACTGGCTGATCCAGCCCGGGATCCTGCCGATGACGAAGATGACCGCAAACATATCGTTTGGTATGCTAAGCGCTTTTAAAATCAGTCCCGAGTAAAAATCGACGTTCGGATAGAGGTTGCGCGAGATGAAATATTCGTCGTTTAGCGCGATCTCCTCAACCTTTTTGGCGATTTTTAGAAGCTCGCTGTTTATGCCGATCTCGTCAAACAGCTTATCGCACATGGATTTTAGCACCTTTGCGCGCGGATCGAAGTTTTTATACACGCGGTGACCAAACCCCATCAGCCTAAACGGATCGTTTTTGTCTTTGGCGCGGGCGATGTATTTATCGACGTTTTCGACCGAGCCGATTTGCTCTAACTGGCGGATGACGCCTTCATTTGCTCCCCCGTGAGCCCAGCCCCACAGCGCTCCGATACCCGCGGCGATACACGCATACGGGTGCGCGTGCGTCGAGCCTACGGTGCGCACGGTCGTCGTAGAGGCGTTTTGCTCGTGGTCGGCATGCAGCATAAAGACCGTATCTAGCGCCTTAACCTCGATAGGTTTTAGATCCACGTGCTCGTACGGGTAGGCTCTCATCATGTAGAGGAAATTTTCCGTAAAGCCGCGGTCTAAATTTGGATAAATGATCGGCAGCCCGCGCGAAAATCTATAAGAAAACGCCGCGATAGTAGGGATTTTGGCGATTATTCGCATCGCCATCTCGTGGTACTCCTCGGGCTTATCCATGTTTAGGTGGTCAAAGTAAAACGCCGAAAGCGCCGAGACCGCCGCCTGCAAAATCGCCATCGGATGCGCCTTATCCGGGAAAGCGTCGAAAATTTTCATCATGCCCTCGTGGATGAAGCTGCGTTTTTTAAGCTCGAGTTTAAATTCGTCGTATTGCTTTTTGTTCGGCAGCTCTTTATTTAGCAGCAGGTACGCCACGTCGATGAAGGTTTTATTTTCCGCTAGATACGCGATATCGTAGCCACGGTACATCAACTCGCCTTTTAACCCGTCGATATAAGTGATGCTAGAGCGGCACATCGCTGTCGAGGTGTAGCCGCGGTCAAACGTAAACATCCCCGTATCGCTAAAAAAGGTCGAGATATCGATGACGTCGGGCCCCATCGTACCGTGCAGTATCGGAAAGTCGTAGCTTTTGCCGTTTCTGTTGTCTGTTAGCGTAACTGTATCGCTCATTTTGGCTCCTTTTGCAAATTTTTATTTTCGTAGCTCATTAGAATTTTGATACAAATCGTTACTATTATAGCCTGAGTTAGGCTTGCTAGTATGAAAGAGAAGTAAAAATTTTCATTTATACCGCCTGATTTGTAGGCTATGGTAGCAACGGCGATGAGAAGCGTCAGCGGCATCGAGTGCGATAGCGCGAAAAGGACGGTATTTTTTAGCCCTAGGATGTTTAAAAACACCGTGCTAGCCGCCAGTCTAAAGCCTATCATGACGCCCGTTATCAGCGCCGCGTCGCGCACGACCCCGTCTATCATAAAGGCGTTAAGCTTAAACGTCGAGCCGATATGCACGAAAAATGTCGGCACCAAAAAGCCAAAACCAAAGCTGGCAAGCTTGTGCGGGAGGTCTTTTTTATGATCAAAAAAGGTCGCTATAAAAGCTCCTGCTACAAAAGCGCCAAATGCAATCTCTAAATTTAGATAAATCATAAGCGCAATGATACTAAAAAACAGCGCCATGCACAAACGGATGTCTTTTTCGGAGTTGTCGTAGTGGGGCATCAAGATGACGCGTAGCTGCGGATACCACCAAAATAGCACGTTTAGCGTCTTGTACCCGATCACCGCCGCAGCTAAAAATCCGCTCAAATATATGATCGAAAACGCGAGCTCGCTACCCGCGCCAAATTTCATATACGCGCCGACGAAGGTTAGCAGCGTGATACTCACGACTTCACCGATCGAGGCGATGAGCATGCCGATATTTAGCCACTCCTCGTTTTTGCCATACTCTTTAAACAGCGTAAATATCATACCCACGGCCATCAGCGGCATGATGAGGATAAAAAGGCGGTTTAGATCAAACGAAAACGTCAGCAGCGCCGAGAGTAGGTAGAGTATCGCCAGATAGACGACGCCCGTTTTTAGGATCTTTCTATCTATCGTGAAAAATAGCTTGAGATTGACCTCCGTGCCCGCTAAAAACATGAGGTAGAAAAAGCCTACTTCGCTCACGATTTTAAACATCTCGTTGTGCCCGATAAAGCCGAAATATCCCGCTACCGAACCCAAAATAATCTCCACGGGCGCGATAGGGATGCGTAAAATTTTAGAAAAATACGGCGACGTAAAGATGATAAAAGCTAGCGCGATGAGGATACTTAGTCCGTTTGCCTGCAAGAAAGTCCTTTGTAAATGGGGGATTATAGCCTAAGGTTTTTTATTCTTTGATAAATTTGACCCTCTGCGGCTCGTCTTTTTGCCCTATACTTCGCTGCTTTTAAATTTGGCTCGGTCATTACCGACCAGGTAACTCCCGTCGCCAAATTTAAAAGCGCCTCGTCCAGAACTTCTTGAAAAGCTACGAGCGTAGCGAAGTAGAAAAATACTTCGCCTTATCGCTTTACGCTCAAATTTGCAAATTTGATTCACCGAGACCTGCACCGCAAAAACGCAAATTTAAAAACGTGCGGCGCGACAGCGCGGTCGCACCCCTTGAACGTGCAGTGGGGTTGGAGAGGGTTTGGGAGAGGAAGGGGCGACGCTTCGTAAGTA
>NZ_CALIAV010000065.1 GCF_938045625.1 uncultured Campylobacter sp. | reverse complement strand
AATTCTTTATAAAATACATTAAAAGGTTCATTAATTTTTAATACTTCTCTAAAGCTTGTTGAAAATTTTTTGTTCTTTTTCTTTAGCTTTAGTAGCTTAAAATAATCACTTTGAGTTTTTGTGTTTTCTGGCTCTTTCATAAATTCTAGAAAGCCAATATCGGCATTAAAACTTTTTGCTATAGCTTCTAGTGAATTTAGTTTTCTTATGTCCAAGTATATACCTAAAAATAAAAGTGGATATGGAATAAATAGGATTAGATTGTAATTGACTTACCATCGAATACGATTCGTATTCCAAATTATTTTTCCATACCCTTTTATAATTTTAGCATAATAAATCTAAATATTCTACGCCACGATGTTTGGAAACTCAAACACCGTTTTGCCGCTTTTTATCGTGATTACCGCTGCGCCTTTTAGCATTTTGCCTAGTAGCGGGGAGTTTTGGGATTTTGATTTATTTAGGTTTTTGTCGTAGAGATACTCAAAACCCGGATCGATTATCGCGATGTCGGCGAGATAGCCCTCCGCGATCACGCCTTTGTCTTTTAGTTTTAAAATTTTAGCCGCATTATAAGACGTCAGAGCCGCCATTTTCTCGTAGTCTATCACGCCGTCTCTTACTAGATCTAGTGTCATAGGCACGAGTGTTTGTAGGCCGAGTATTCCAAAAGGCGCCTTGTCGAATTCTAAAAATTTCTCGTCGTTATGGTGTGGGGCGTGGTCGGTCACGATGACGTCGATGAGACCGCTTTTTAGGCCATCTCTGATCGCCTCTACGTCTGATTTCGTGCGAAGCGGCGGCGACATTTTAAAGTTCGTATCGTAGCCTAGCAGCTCGTCCTCGGTATAGGTAAAGTGGTGCGGAGTCGCCTCGCAGGTCACGTTTATGCCGGCTGCGCGAGCCTGCGCGATGAGCTTTAGCGACCACTCGGAGCTAACGTGCGCGATGTGGATGTGGCCGCCCGTGAGCTTGGCTAGTAGCAGATCGCGCGAAACCATGATCTCTTCTTGCTCGCGCGGCATACCCTTGATGCCTAGTATCGCCGAGACGCGGCCTTCGTTCATATGGCCGCCGCGACATAGCGAGCAGTCCTGGGAGTGGTTGATGACGAAGCTGCCGAAGTGCTTTGAGTACTCAAGCGCGTATCTCATCACGTCGCTGCTAGCTACGGGCAGGCCGTCGTCGCTAAACGCCACTGCGCCAGCCTCAGTCATATCGCCCATCTCTACGCACTTTTTGCCGTCCATTTTGCTCGTTATCGCGCCGATTGGTAGCAGGTCGATGAGACCGCGGGCTCTAGCTTTAGCTACCATATCGCGCGTGACGACGGCGTTGTCGTTTACTGGATTTGTATTTGCCATCGGGCAGCAGGTGGTTACGCCGCCTGCGACCGCGGTTTCAGAGCCCGTGCTTATATCGTCTTTATACTCAAGGCCGGGATCTCGAAAATGCACGTGCATATCGATGAGACCCGGCATCACGAGCTTGCCGCTAGCGTCTATTACCTTATCCGCCGTCGGTTCGCTCGCGGTGATGAGAGAGATCTTGTCGCCTTCTATCAGGACGTTTGCTTTTTGTGAGCCGTTATGATTTACGATCGTGCCATTTTTGATGAGAGTTTTCATTTTGTGCCTTTGTTTTTTATGAGAGTATCTAGGATCGCCATCCTGACGGCGACACCGTTTTCGACCTGATTTAGCACGTGCGAGTAGCGCGGATCGTCGGCTACGTCGGAGTTTATCTCGACGCCGCGGTTTATCGGGCCTGGGTGTAGGATCATGACGCCTTCTTTGGCGTATTGCATTTTGGCTTGGGTTAGGCCGAAAAATTTGGAGTATTCGCGTACGGACGGAAATGCTATCTCGTCATCCTGACGCTCTAGCTGGATACGCAGCATGATGATAACGTCCGAGTCCTCGACGGCCTCACGCATATCGGAGCAAATTTGACAGCCAAAAGCCTCCATACCCGTTAAAAACATCGGTGGGCCAAAGAGCTTAACCTTAGCTCCGAGCGTTTTTAGGACGTAGATGTTTGAGCGCGCCACGCGGCTGTGAAAGATATCGCCGATGATGGCGACCGTGAGATTTTCTAGACTGCCGCGATTTTCCAGTATGGTAAAGAGATCAAGTAGCGCTTGGCTAGGGTGTTCGTTTAACCCGTCGCCTGCGTTTACGACGTGAGCATCGGTATTTTCAGCGATAAATTTAGCTGCGCCCGAGCTGTAGTGGCGCACGACTACGATGTCTGTTTTCATCGCGACGATGTTATGGACGGTGTCGATGAGCGTTTCGCCCTTTTTGGTACTAGAGCTTGAGGCGGTGAAATTTATAGCGTCGGCTCCTAGGCGCTTAGCCGCGATTTCAAAGCTCGTTCGCGTCCTAGTCGAGTTTTCGAAAAAGGCGTTTACGGTCGTTTTGCCGTAGAGCGACTTGGCTTTTTTGGTCTCGGAGTTGTTTAATGCCTTAAACTCCTTGGCTAAATTTAGGAAATGGTAAATTTCGTCTTTGGTTAAATTTGTAGCGGTTACGAGGTCTTTTTTGGTATAGCTCATCCGTTTTTTCCTTAGAAAGATAGAGTTAAATCAAAAAAGCGATATTACCCCGTTTTTACTTAAGATTTAATTTTGCAGCCTGCTAAACTCCGCGCCCAGACGCTGTCTAATCTCGTCGCCCGCGCGCTCGCCGTCTTTGAAATTTTCCGTGACGAGATCGTCTAGGCGGCTTAGCACCTCAAAGAGCTCACTTTCCCATTTGTCTGGGTTTCTAGCGGTGTTCATCGTCTCGATAAACGTTAGCTTCTTGCTCATCTCGCTTAGGCTTTCTAAAAACTTTTCTTTGAGATCCTCGTTTTTTAGGGCATCGTCGTAGAGCGCTTTCATCTTTAGCTCTCTTAGCTCGCCGTTTATTATCTCGCAAAAATCCTTGTACTTTTGTACCGAAATTTGACGCGCGGCCTCGGGGGAGTTGTTTGCTAAAGTACCGTTCTCATCGATCTTTCTCGTTATTTTTTGTATCTGCGTGTATAGCACGAGTGCGGCTATGACGCAGATGACGGCATAAAATGCGATAGATGACATAGGTTTCCTTTTTTAGATTTTAAATTTGCGGTTATACTGAAATTTTGCTTTTTTTACTATAAATCGCGCTAAAGCTAACCACCGCCAGCGCGCTCCAGATCAGCAAAAACGACAGCGCCTTAAGCGCGCTAACTTGCTCGCCGTAGTAAAAAACGGCAAGCAAAAGTTGCATCGAAGGTGAGATGTACTGCAAATAGCCGATCGTGCTCAAATTTAGCCTCGTGGCCGCCGAGTTAAAAAGTAAAAGCGGCACGACGGTCGCAGGCCCGCAAAGAGCGATCAAAAGCCCAAACCACGAAAAGCTAAAGTGATTTTGCCCGCTAGCGGCTACGAAAAATAGCGCGACAAGCGCGATAGGAGCGATGAGCGCAGTCTCGACGAAAAGCCCCTCTAAAGATGGCACGCTAAGGCGCTTTCTAATGAGCGAATAAAATCCAAACGTGATAGGTAAAATGATAGAGATGATAGGCAGACCGCCCGCGTCGTAAATTTGCACGCCGATAGCAACAAAGACGATAGCGATGGCAAATTTGCCCGCGCGCGATAGCTTTTCTTTTAAAATCAGCACTCCGAGAAGCATGTTTACGAGCGGATTTATGAAGTATCCTAGGCTAGTTTCCACGATCTTACCGATATTTACGGCGTAGACGTAGATCCACCAGTTTGCGGCGATGAGAACACCCGTGACAAATAGCCAAAACGTAGTTTTTTTGTCGCTTAGAATTTTCTTCGCAGCGCCTAGTTTGCGGCCAAATTTGAGTAGCAAAAACAAAAGCAGTACCGACCAAAGGATGCGGTGAGCGACTATCTCGGTGGCCGAAAGCGCGCTGAGTTGCTTGAAATAAATAGGAAAAACGCCCCAGATCACAAAGACTGATAGGCCGTAGATGAAGCCGATTTTGGTTTGATTTTTGTCTTGCATTTTTCCGCTTTTTTGGCGAAATTATATTTATTTGTCGTTAATCAAAGCTTATGTGGCTCAAAAATGCGCAGCGAGGGCAAATTTGGGGCTAAAATTTGAAATTTTATCTGTAATAAAAGTTCTTTTAGCTAAAATCGGGGTTATTTTTAAAAAAGGTTTAAAGATGTGGAGCAGAGATTCGTGGAGAAAATTTAATATCTTGCAGCAGCCAAGCTACCCAGACGAGGTCTTGCTAAAAAAGGCTGAGGATAAGCTAAAGACGATGCCGCCGCTAGTTTTTGCCGGCGAGGCTAGAAACCTAAAACAAGATTTGGCTAAAGTTTGTAACGGCGAGGCGTTTTTGCTCCAAGGCGGCGACTGCGCGGAGAGTTTTTCAAATTTCAACGCCGTAAATATCCGCGATATGTTTAAAGTGATGCTACAAATGGCGATCGTTTTGACGTTCGCCGGACGCTGCCCCGTCGTAAAAGTAGGGCGCGTGGCGGGTCAGTTTGCTAAGCCTAGAAGCTCGGACTACGAGGAGCAAGGCGGTGTAAAGCTACCAAGCTACCGCGGCGACATCATAAACGGCTTTGAATTTAATACCGAGGCTCGCATACCCGATCCAAATCGCATGATCGAGGCATACTATCAAAGCGCATCCACGATGAACCTGCTTCGCGCCTTTTCTCGCGGCGGTTTAGCCGATCTGCACGAGGTAAATCGCTGGAATCTTGGCTTTATCAAA
This sequence comes from uncultured Campylobacter sp., assembly GCF_938045625.1. Classification (GTDB taxonomy): domain Bacteria; phylum Campylobacterota; class Campylobacteria; order Campylobacterales; family Campylobacteraceae; genus Campylobacter_A. The sequence continues at coordinate 50,029 of NZ_CALIAV010000065.1, read as the reverse complement.
AAGCCCGAGCTTGACGCCAAATACGGCGAGCTAGCTAGGCAGCTGAGCCAAACACTAGCATTTATGGGCGCTTGCGGTATAAATGCCTCAAATACTCCTGCCCTTAGCGAAACCAAGGTCTACACCTCGCACGAGGCGCTTTTGCTGCCGTACGAGGAGGCTCTAACGAGAGAGGATAGCCTCACTGGCGACTGGTACGACTGCTCGGCGCATATGCTCTGGATCGGCGAGCGCACGCGCGGCGTAAACGACGCTCACGTGCATTTTCTAAGCGGCGTGCACAATCCTCTAGGCGTAAAGATCGGACCAAACGCCACCGCGCAGGACGTCATCGCGCTCGCAAATGCGTTAAATCCGCAAAACGAAGCCGGTAGACTAAACGTAATAATCAGAATGGGCGCGGATAAAATCGGCGAGCGGCTGCCTAAAATCCTACGTGAAGTAAAACGCGAAGGGCTAAATATCGTCTACAGCATCGATCCGATGCACGGCAATACGATAAAAGCCGCAAACGGCTACAAAACGCGCGAATTTGACAAGATCCTAGCCGAAGTGCAGAGCTTTTTTGAAATACATAGAGCAGAAGGCACGCATGCGGGCGGCGTGCATCTAGAGATGACGGGTCAGGACGTGACCGAGTGTACGGGCGGGTCGTTTAAACTAAACGAGGATGATCTCGCGCACAGATACGAAACGCAGTGCGATCCGCGCCTAAACGCCGATCAGTCGCTAGAACTCGCGTTTTTAATCGCAGAGTTTTTAAAGAAAATTTAGCTTTATCGGGCGTAAATTTGATGAAATTTGCGTCCTTTAAATTTGACGCATTAAATTTATCAAAATTTGGCGAGGTTCAAATTTGGCTCGTAAATTTACGGAATTAAAACGAGTCAAATTTACTCACGCCCGCCTTTTGTCTTTCAAATTTGACCGTTTTTGTCTTTTTTAAATTAAATTTACCCCAAATTTCGCGAATTTCTTAAAATTTAATCCAATTTTCGCTACATTAATGAAAAATTATCAAATCGGAGAGAATCAATGAGCGATGTTTACGACATTATCGTGATAGGCGGCGGCCCTTGCGGCATCGCGACCGTCGTAGAGGCGAGAGCCAATGGATTAAAAAAAGTTTTGCTTCTCGAAAAGGGCGACAACCACAGCCAAACTATAAGAAAATTTTACAAAGACAATAAGCGCGTGGATAAAGAGTATAAAGGTCAAGACAGCACCATCCACGGCATCGTATCCTTTGAGGACGGTACAAAGGAGAGCACGCTTGATTATTTCGATAAGCTGCTAGACGAGGAAAAGATCGAGGCCGTGTTTAACTCCGAGGTCGAAAGCGTAAAGAAAAAGGACGGTTTGTTTTTCGTGCACACCGCAAAGGGCGACTATCAAGCCAAAAACGTGATGATAAGTATCGGTAAAATGGGACGCCCGAATAAACCGGACTACAAGATCCCACCTTCGCTAAATAATGTTATAAATTTTAACCTAAACTCCTGTTCTAGCGGCGAAAAAGTCCTCGTAGTAGGCGGCGGTAACTCGGCCGTAGAGTACGCCATCGAGCTATGCCAATACAACAAAACTACGCTGGCGTACCGTAAGGATAAATTTAGCCGCGTAAACGACGTAAACGTAACGGCGCTGTGGGAACTAGAAAAAGCAAATAAGCTAAAAGTGCGATTAAATCACGATATCGCCGAGATCGAAAATGAATCAGGACGCGTTAGAGTGCACTTTTCAAACGGAAAAATCAGAGTCTACGACAGGGTCGTCTACGCTATCGGCGGCTCGACTCCGGTGGATTTTCTACAAAAATGCGGAGTTGAGCTCGACGCAGACAAAGATCCTGTCGTAAACGAGCACTATGAAAGCAGCGTGCCCGGCCTATATATCGGCGGCGACATCGTGCTAAAAAACGGCGGCTCGATCGTGCTCGCGTTAAATCATGCGCATAAGGTAATCCAAGACATCAAGGAAAAATAGAGTTGAGAGCGTTAAATTTAGTTTTATTTTTTATCTGCGGTTGTTTACTCACGCTTGGCGGGTATTATTTGTATTTCGAGTTTACGAAACCGTCTACAAAGCCTACGGAACTCGCCGTGCAGATAATGAACGTCGAAGAAGCGCCTAAAAACGAGAGCGTAGGCGGTACGGGCGAGACAAATTCGGCTATCCTAAGTCAAGCTTTGCCGCAGGAAAAATATGCTAAAAATTTAGACGCGAACTATACGGACGCGCCTATTTTAGGCGACGAGGACGAGCTAAAAGAGCAAATCCGCGTCCTGCGCGCTCAAAATAAGCTACTCTATGACGATAACGTCGATCTAGTGAGTAAAAATCTAGAAATCTCAAATCTTTTAAGCGATCAACAAGCCGAGCTGGAAACCAGACGAAAACAAGCCGCTAGCGCTAACGACAAGCAGCGTCTAAGCGCGATTGATGAGCTAAATAAAAAACTAGCCAAAGCGCAAGAAGAAAACGAAAAAAATAAAAATTTAGAGCAAAATTTGACTTCGCTTCGTAGCGAGATCAAAACTCTAAAAGCCGAGCTTGAAAAAAGGCAGAGCGAATTTGACAAATCAAGTGCTAAAACGCAAAACGAGAGCCAAAATGCACTAAAAAGGTTGGAGGCTCAAAACGACGAGCTAAAAAATGAAGCGACTTCTGCTAGAGCTAAATTTGAAAGCGAACTAAGAACGGCGACCGAGGAGGCCGCAAAACTAAAGAGCGAAAATGCTAGGCTCGCAAACGAGCTAGGCCTAAAAGATAGCGAGATAAAAAGGATCACTAGCGAATACAACGCTCAGGCTCTAAATGCTCAAAATTTATCTAAAAATAGGATCGCCGCCCTAGAAAAAGAACAAGACGCGGACAAGAAAAAAATAAGTGAGCTTGAAGCGAGCCTTGAAAACGCAAATAAAAAAGCCGAGTCAAAAGCTAAGCTAAAAGCGATAAATGATGAGCTAAACGCGACGAATAAAGAGTTGGTCGCAAAGCTCGAGAAAGAAAAACAAGGATTTGAAAAAGAGATTGAACAAAACGAGGCTATATATAAAACCGAGCTTGAAAAGCTAAAAAATCAGCTCGAAAATGAGCGCCAAGAGACCGAGCGAAACGTATCCGAACTAAAGGCTAAAATCTACGAGTTGGAAGATCAAATTTCGCAAAAAGATAGCTCACTGCAAAGTGCGGAAGCTAAGGTTACAGAGCTAAACGAGTCGCTAAATATCCAAAAAGAACTGCTAGCGGACGAGATCGCCGCTGGTAAAAAAAATATCCAAAACTATAAAATTTTAAATAACAAAATCACGACTTTAGTTGAAAACGACATCAAAACAGCCAAGGAAAATAAAGAGCAACTAGACGCTCTAAATGAGCTTTTGACGCATAAAGACGCAGAGCTCGCGACTCTAAGAAAACAGATACAAGACGGAGCTAAAGATCTAAGCGACACGAAGGAAAATTTAGCTAAAACAAGTACGCAAAAAAACATCGCAAAGGGTGAAGTGGCGCAGATACTAACCAAAAATGAAGAGCTGATGAGCGAAAATGAAAATCTAAAAAAGATAATCCAGCTAAATTTTAGAGCCGAAGTTCCTAAAAAAGTTGTTTTCATCGCCTCGGTCGAGTGCTCGGATATGAGCGCGGGCTCAGACAGGCCGACGCAAGTTTGCAAAAACAAGGTAAGCGACTTTTTGCAGAGTTATAATTCAAATTATTATTTCGAGATCACGCCGATAGTGAGCCGCGGTAACTTTATCGCCACGTCAAAAGCGGCAAAAGTGATCCCGCAAGACGAGCTTGAAAAGATCGATTCATACGCAAATTTTGGTATCGGCAAAGAGCGCGCCAAGGTGGCCGGCGAGATGATAAAAGATGAATTCGGTGACTTTTCCCGCATATCGTACAGTAACGACATTATAACGTCTCAAGATAAGCAAGGATTTATCATCAAGGTATATAGATGATAATCACTCAGCCCAAAAACGGCTACCGCTACAATAGTGACACGATGTTTTTGTATGACTTTATCCGTGAGGGTGGAGTGTGCGGCGAGGTGCTAGAGGTTGGCTGCGGTAGCGGGGTTTTAGGGCTGCTTTTAAAGCGCGATTTTCCCAAAATTTCACTCAGTTTGCTTGATATTTTAGAAGCTAACGTAAATTTAGCCGCCGCAAACGCTAGCCAAAATGGACTTGAAGCCGAGTTTATATCGGCTGATTTTGCTAAATTTAAGAGCGAAAAAAGATATGATCTTATCGTCTCAAACCCGCCCTTTTACCACGACGGCGTGAAGAAAAGCGAAAACGAGCACCTTCGCACCGCTAGATATAGCGAAAATTTGCCGCTTAGCGAGCTTGTGGGTAGCGCAAATTCGCTGCTAAAGCCGCGCGGAGTTTTTAGCTTTTGCTACGACGCTAAGCGTATATCTGAAATTTTGCTTTGTTTGAGCGAATTTAAATTTACGCTTACTAGGCTTTGCTTCGTGCATCCAAAAGCGGACGGCGCGGCAAATTTGGTACTAATCGAGGCCAAAAAAAGCTCAAAATCCTTGACTCAAATTTTACCGCCGATTTTCGTTTTTGAAGGCGGCGTTTATAGTAAAAAGGCAGCCGAAATTTTCGCTACGGCAAATACGCAAAGCAAGGACGCTGTGGAGTGAGTTTGCTAAGACAAAGCGGTTTTGGTTATGAATTTGACGCTAGCAAGTGCGAGCTGTGCGGCGGTAAATGCTGCACTGGCGAGAGCGGCTATATATGGATAAGCTCCGCGGAAATCTCGGCACTGGCGGAATATTTAAAAATAAGCGAGGATGAGTTTAGATCGCGATTTTTAGATAAATTCGGATACAAATTTAGCCTCAAAGAAAAGCCCTATGAGGGCGGATTTGCGTGCGTTTTTTTTGACGAAACGGCAAAAAACTGCTCGGTTTACGACTTTCGACCGAGCCAGTGCCGCACCTTTCCGTTTTGGGACTATTTTAAGGATAAAATCAATGAATTGGAGAAAGAATGCGCGGGAATAAGGCGATTTTAAAATTTATATTGGCGGCCTTGCTTGTTTGTTTTGCTACCGCCAAAGACGGTTTTGACGAGAATTTGTACGTTATCAAGGCGCTTTTGGCGGTTGAAAACGCTAATCACGACGAGGCGACCGAGCTTTACGAGCAGCTTTACGAAAAAACTAAAAACACGGACTATCTAAAAGAGGCGCTCAGGCTCGCGTTTTTTTCTAAAAACGTAAATTTTAAAAGCATTTTAGCGCTCAGCCAAAAGGTACTAAAAGACGACGTGGACGTGCTTCGCATACAGGGCGCAAATTTGATGAGCGAAAATAAACTCGACGAAGCCGCAAGGATAATGAAAGAGCTCGTCCAAAAAGAGGACGTCTCTAAAAACCACGTCATGCTCTCTGCCGTCTACTCTATGCAAAACGACAACAAAGCCGCTCTAGGCGAGCTCGAGCGCGCGTATGAGCTAGATAGGAGCGTGGAAAATTTGCTACGCATAGTCGATCTTTTATATAACAAAATGAACGACAAAAAAGAGGCAATCAGGCACCTGGAGAGCTCGCGCCGTATCGACGGCTGCGAGGTAGAGACCTGCACGGCGCTAGTGGATATCTACGCGCAGGACGGCCGCTACTCCGATATGATCGATGTTTACGAGAGTCTTTTTGAAGCGACGAAAGAAAAAATCTATCTCGAAAAAGCGCTCGGCGTCTATGTTTTTCAAAAAAACTACGACGCGGCGATCAAATTTTTGCAAAAATACTCCTACAACGACGATGCTTTGATGGATCTTTACGCTGCGACGGGGGATTTTGCTAAGGCGTATAAAAAGGCGCAGGAGGCATTTGATAAGAACTTTAATCTCGAATATCAAGCCAAAATGGCGATATATCAGTACGAAAGAGATACGGATAAACAAACCAAAAAGATAGATAAAGATAGCCTAAAACAAGTGATCGCCAACTTTGAAAAATCAGCCGTAAAGCTAAATAATGCACTATATCTAAACTACTACGGCTACCTACTCATAGATCACGATATAGACGCGAAAAAGGGCATAGAGCTAGTAAATAGAGCCCTCGAGCTAGAGCCGGGTTCGGTGTTTTATCTAGACTCGCTAGCGTGGGGATACTATAAGCTAGGCGAGTGCAAAAAGGCTGACGAGATAATGCGGCAAGTCCTGCACGACGAGGAATTTGTAAATTCGCCCGAAGGCAAAGAGCATATAAACTCTATCAAAGAGTGCCTAAAAAAGGGTAAAAAATGATACTAGATCAGATAATTGAACGAACTAAAGAGGACTTGGCGCTGCGAAAATCGCAAACGCCTTTTGAAAAACTACAAGAGCTCGCTGTGAAAAATCTGCGCGAGATAAAAGACGCGGCAAAGGCGCTAAAAAGCAGCGCAGACGAGCCGTATCGCATCATCGCCGAGGTCAAAAAGGCAAGCCCTAGCAAAGGGCTGATAAGGCCAAATTTTGCGCCCGTAGAGATAGCAAAAGAGTACGAAAAAGGCGGCGCAAACGCTATCTCGGTTCTAACCGAGCCGCATTTTTTTAAAGGAAATTTGGAGTACTTGGCGGCCATCAGACGCGAAAGCTCGCTGCCGCTACTTCGCAAGGATTTTATCGTAGACGAGTATCAAATTTTAGAAGCGCTCGTTTACGGAGCCGATTTTATACTACTTATCGCAAAGGCTCTTGGCGCCGATGAGCTAAAACGGTTGCTTGATTACGCGCGCTCTTTGGGGCTTGAGGCCTTGGTCGAGACGCACGACGAAGAGGACGTAGAAAAGTCAAATTTCGCATGCGCAAAGATAGTCGGCGTAAATCACCGAAATTTAAGCACGTTTGAGATGGATATGAGTCTTTGCGAGAAGCTGTTTTCTGAAATCAAAAACGCAAGCGTAATCGTCGCTGAAAGCGGTATCTACGAGCATTCACAGCTAAAAGAGCTTCATGCTCAAGGAGCCGACGCATTTTTGATAGGCGAGCATTTTATGAGGCAAGAGGACTTGGCAAAAGCCGTAAAAACCGTAAAGGAGGGCTGATATGGAGCACATTTGCGCGCCGTGGAGGAGCGAATATTTTAGTAAAAAGGAGCAGGGTTGCGTCTTTTGCAACGTCGTAAATCACCCAGAAAAAGACGTCGAGACGGGCGTTTTGTTTCGCGCAAAGCGGTGTTTTGGGATTATGAATCTCTACCCGTATACGCCTGGACACTTTATGGTGATACCTTATGTACATACCGATAATATCGAAAGCCTAGACGAGCAGACGTGGTCGGAGATGAGCGCCTACGTGCGCGAGGGCGTGAAAATTTTAAAACGCGAGCTAAACGCGGCTGGTGTAAATATCGGGATGAATCTTGGCAAAGCAGGGGGCGCGGGCATCGCAGAGCATGTGCACTATCATCTAGTGCCACGCTGGAGCGGCGATACGAATTTCATCACCTCCATCGCCGAAGTACGCGTAAACGGCGTGCCTTTTACTCCGCTTTACGAGAAGCTAAAAGCCGCATTTGCTAATGTTTGCTTTAATGAGCGGTAAATTTATTTTTACCAAATTATTTTTTGGTAGAATTATCAAAATTAAAAGATATTAAGGCATACGATGAGATTTATTTTGCCGATATTTTTATCGTTTTCTTTTGTTTTTGCAGGCTTTAGCTGCGATGATGCTTTGACTGAGAAGCAGCGATTTTTCTCGCAAAATTTAACCTTTTCGGGAGAATTTGAGCCAAACTGTAATGACTCTATCCTGGGGCTAAAAGAGGTTCAAATTTTACTCTCAGCCGCTCAAAAGATCCGCGCCGAAAGTCTTGCTTGCGTTGGGAATTTAGCAACCAAAAATTTAAACGAGTTTAAATTTAAGATTTTAAAAGCCTCCTATGCGCCCGAAATTTACGCCAAAGAGCTAGAAAATCCCGATGAATACGAAAAACTCGTAGCGCAAAATAGAGCCAGGCTTCGCTACTGGGGACATCAAAGTTTAAGTAACTTCACGGTTTTTAAGGACTTTAACAAAGACTACAACGCCGTCTTGGGGCCGCTGGTAAACTACTACAAATCAAATTTCAAAATAGACGAAGGCAGCGCGATTTATTACGCTTCGAAGGTCGCAAACGAGTTTTTAAAATTTGCCGCCGCGACTTTGCAAAACGGCGATATGGACGAGTTTGCGAGAAAGGTTAGCGACCCGACTTTTACAAAATACGGCATAAATGAGGCGATATATTCTGGCGCCGTTTCGCAAGCCTCGCTTCAAAACGCTTTTAATGCCGCGCTTCTTTACGAAAAAAGCGAGGACATCATAAAGGAATTCTTGCACGCGGGCGTAAATTTAAACTACGGATTTGAGAGTTCGCTGTTTTTCGCGCTTAAAAATTTAAATAACGTAAAGCTCCTGGTTTCTAGTGGAGCGGACGTAAACTATGCAAATTTGCTCGGCGTCACTCCGCTTTTTAATGCCGTGCAGCTAAATGACATAAATTTGGTTAAATTTCTCCTCGAAAACGGAGCTCTAGTAAACAAAAGGCTGATAGACATGAGCACCAAGCTTGCATATAGCGCAAATTTGAGCGTTCAGTTGCCAAGTTTCGTAAAGCTCTGCGACTTTGACGGGGCGTCAAAAAGCGTGCTGATGAGCGCGGCAGGGGCGGCAGATGTGGAGATATTGCAGCTTTTGGTAGATAACGGCGCGGAAGTGCAGGCGGTGGATGATAACGGACTAAACGCCCTAGACTACGCGATTATCGGCAAAAAAGAGATCAACGCGCAGTATCTAAGGGCGATGGGGCTTGAGTCAAATTTGATCACCGAATAAGGAGAAAGATATGAAAGGAACGGCTTTTATTACTGGCGCTACGTCGGGTTTTGGCGAGGCGATAGCTAGGACGCTCAGCCGCGAAGGCTACAAGATCGTAGCACTGGCTCGCCGCAAGGAAAGGCTCGAAGCTCTGGCAAAGGAGCTTGGAAACACTCACATCATCGTCGCCGATATCCGCGATAAAAAGGCGGTTTTTGACGGCGTGGCAAATTTACCGCAGGAGTTTTGCGATATCGAAGTGCTCGTAAATAACGCAGGCCTAGCGCTGGGACTTGAAGGCGTAGCGCAAACTAGTATCGAGGACTTTGAGACGATGGTTGATACCAACATCAAAGGCTTTTTATACTCGACCAAGGCCGTTTTGCCGCTCATGATCGCGCGAAAGAGCGGCTATATCTTTAATCTAGGCTCGACCGCTGGCGCATGGCCGTATCCGGGCAGTCACGTTTACGGTGCGAGCAAGGCGTTTGTAAAGCAGTTTAGTAGAAATCTGCGCAACGACATCCGCGGTACCGGCATCCGCGTGACAGAGATAGCTCCCGGTATCTGCAAGACCGAGTTTAGCGAGGTTCGTTTTGGCGGCGATAAGGCTAAAGCCGATGCGGTTTACGAGGGCGTGGAGTACATCACCGCCGATGATATCGCGCAGATAGTGCTAAACTGCCTAAATATGCCTCACCGCGTAAACATCAACGTCGTCGAGGCGATGGCGACGCAGCAGACTTGGGCTGGGCTTTTTATCGAGAAAAAGTAGGCTTTTGCCGTTTGCGGATTCGGGTTAAATTTGACTCTTTTATCAAATTTAACCCGAAATTTGATGCCTAGTATTAAATTTCAAGCGGCAAACTTAATAGCGTTTTAAACCTGTGCGGTTTGAAGCAGATATCGTAAATTTACCTTTTTATACAAATGACGCTCTGCGCTTTAAATACAAAATTCGACCAACAAGCCAGAGTCTAAAATTCCTGTAAAAATCTAAACTACGAGGAAATTTAAAATTTGCCGCCGAGCGCCGTTTTAAACAAAATTTCCACAAGAGACTCATTTTTAACATAAATTTTTAATAAAGAGCTAAAAATTTTGAATTCTAAGCGAATTTAAAACAAAAATTTAAGCCGCATTTAGCTAAATTTATGCCTTAAATACCGACCGACCGCACACGGTGCGGAAAATTTGATTAAACCGACGAAAAGCAAAAAGGAGTTTTTGATGAAAAAGATTTTATTTTTGTCGCTTTTGCCGATCTTGGCGTTAGCCGTAGATCCCGAAGTAGCGAAAAAAAATGCCGAAATTTTCGGCTTTTGGACGCTCATACCGCCCGTGGTGGCGATAGTTTTGGCGTTTATCACCAAAGACGTCGTTTTGTCGCTGTTTATCGGCGTTTTTAGCGGTACATTTCTCATAAACGTCATCGATTCTAGCATCCCGATGACCTTCGTAAAGGGCTTTACTGACATCGTAAAAAGGGTCGTGGGCTCGCTGGCCGATAGCTGGAACGCGGGCATCGTGCTTCAGGTGCTTTGTATCGGCGGCGTGGTCGCGCTCATCACCAAAATGGGCGGAACCAAAGCCGTGGCGATATGGCTGAGCAAAAAGGCTAAAACAGGCGTTTCGGCTCAAATTTCAACCTGGGTGATGGGACTTTTCGTCTTTTTCGACGACTACGCGAACTCCCTCATCGTGGGCCCGATCATGCGCCCGATAACGGACAAATTTAAAGTCTCTCGCGAAAAGCTAGCCTTTATCATCGACGCTACCGCCGCTCCGATAGCGGGCCTAGCCGTCATCTCGACTTGGGTCGGACTTGAGATCTCTCTGATCAAACAAGGCTACGAGCTCATCGGCATAACGAACGTAAACGCCTTTAGTATATTCGTCGAGACGATGCCTTATAGATTTTACAACCTTTTCATGCTGTTTTTCATCGTCTGCACCGCATTTATGGGGCGCGAATTCGCCGGTATGCTAAAAGCCGAGCGCAGAGCTAGAGCGGGCGAACTGCACCCTAGACGGGGCGGAGCTATGATAGAGGACGTCGAGGATAAAACGCTAGAGCCTAAAGAAAACATAAAACTACAAAGCTCAAACGCCGTTATTCCGCTTTTGGTGCTTATTTTGGGCGCGTTTGTTAGCTTTTATTTTAGCGGTCTGGGTGCTCTTGAGGGCGAGGTTCTTGAGAGCGCGAAGGCTCATCCGCTTACGTTCCACACCTTCCAAGCTACTTTTGGCGCTGCCGATGCGTCCGTGGCGCTATTTCAGTCTGCTTTATTAGCTACGGTGGTGGCGATATTTATGGCTGTTTATAGAAAAATTTTGACCGTTCGCGAGGCGATAGAGACATGGGGCAAGGGCTGGAAAACCATGATAACCACGATCATCATCCTGCTTCTTGCGTGGTCGCTTAGCTCGGTGATCAAGGAACTTGGCACGTCTCGCTATCTAGTCGATCTGCTTTCGCAGTCTACGCCAAAGATCGTCCTTCCGGCGGCGATTTTTATGCTGGGTTCGTTTATCAGCTTTTCTACCGGCACCAGCTACGGCACGATGGGCATTTTGATGCCGCTTGCGATACCGCTAGCTAGCGCGGTCGGCATGCACAGCGGACTAGAGGGCGACGCCTTGCACGCTTATATGATAGTAAATATCTCAGCCGTTCTAACGGGCGCGATATTTGGCGATCACTGCTCTCCGATCTCGGATACTACGATACTCTCGTCTATGGGTGCTGGGTGTAACCACATCGATCACGTCCAGACGCAGATGCCTTATGCGCTTGCAGTTTGCGCGATCAGCATTTTTGCGGGATACTTCCCGACCGCACTTGGCCTAAGCATCTGGATAGTGCTTCCTTTGGGGCTTTTGGTGACGGCTTTGGTTGTTAGATTCGTCGGGCAAAGGGTTTAAATTTGCCCGATAAGTTTTGCAAATTTTTAGGAGAGTGCGGTAGCTGCACCCTTGATATGCCTTACGAGGAACAGGTTAAATTTAAAACCGAGTTCATAAGGCGCGAATTTGAACCGTTTTATAACGGCGAATTTGAGTTTTTCGCCTCGCAGAGTGCCGCTTACCGCACTAGGGCGGAATTTGGGGTTTGGCGCGACGGCGAGGAGCTAAGATACACGATGTACGGCGCTAAAGCCAAGCGTATTTTTATAGACGAGTGCCCGAAAGTAGCCGCTCCTATCGCAAATTTGATGCCGCGTTTGCTCGAAGCGCTTGCGAAAAATCAAATTTTAAAAGAGAGACTCTTTGGCGCCGAGTTTATCTCGTGCGCGAGCGGGATACTGGCGACGCTGCTCTATCATAAGCGTCTATGCCAAGCCGAGCAGAGCGAGATAGAGAGCCTAGTGCGCAAATTTGCCGATCTGAGCGTAACGATAGCTGCGAGGGCAAAGGGGCAAAAGCTGCTAAGTAATGAACTAAATTTAGAGGACAGCCTAAACATCGGCGGTAAAATTTATAAATTTACATTCGGCGACGGAGCTTTTATCCAGCCAAACACTGCCGTAAACGAAAAGATGATCGCGTGGGCGAAGAGCTGTGTAGAGCGCGGCGCAGATCTGCTCGAGCTTTACTGCGGACACGGAAACTTTACCGTCCCGATGGCGGAAAAATTTAAGCGCGTTTTGGCGACCGAGATATCGAAAAGCTCAATCGCAAATGCGCTCAAAAACTGCGAACTAAACGGCGTAGATAACATCAAATTTTTGCGAATGAGCGCCGAGGAGCTGATGAACGCGTTTGGGCGCGAGCGCGAGTTTAACCGCCTAAGAGAGCTTGATATCTTTAGCTATGACTTCTCGCACGTTTTGGTTGATCCGCCGCGCGCGGGGCTTGATGAGAGCGTGATAAATTTCATTAAAAACTACGAAAATATCATCTATATCTCCTGTTCGCCGCAGAGTCTAAAACGCGATCTAGCGCAACTTGCTCTAACGCATGAGGCGGTTAAATTTGCCGTCTTCGATCAGTTTGCAAACACAGCTCACATCGAGTGCGGCGTACTTTTAAGGAGTAAAAATGCCTAGCGATCTAAGGCAAATTTTATCCTCCGCTAAAAATATCGCGGTCGTGGGCCTTAGTCCAGATGAGGGCAAGCCTAGCAACGAGGTGGCGAAATTTCTAATCGAGAGCGGTTTTAACGTATTTCCCGTCTACCCAAAATTTGATGAAATTTTAGGGCGTAAGGTTTATCGAAATTTGACCCAAATAGATCAAGATATCGACATCGCCGTGATGTTTAGAAAAGGCGAGTTTGCGAGCGAGCTAGTAAAGGACGCCGTCAAAAAGGGCGTAAAAACGCTGTGGTTGCAGCTTGGTATAACAAACGATGCCGCAGGAGCGGTCGCGCGCGAAAACGGGATAAATTTCGTGCAGGATAGGTGTATAAAAATCGAGCTACAAAGGCTTAACTGGGCTAAATTTGACGACGAAGCTTGCACTGTAAATTTAGCGGCCCGCGGCAAAAAGTAAATGTAAAAACGAAAATAAAGAAAACGTAAGCAAAAATACGGTAAATAAACGCGCAAGCAAAAAGCGATGAAAAGTAAAATTCAAACAAAAAACGAAAGGCTAAAATGATCTCTCTAAATAAAATAATCCAAGCCAAGCGCACGATAAGCGGCTTTGTGTACAAGACGCCGTTTGCCTACAGCGCAAAGCTAAGCCTCGCAAGCGGCGCGCTCATCTACCTAAAAGAGGAAAATCTCCAGCGCACGGGCGCGTATAAGATCCGTGGCGCGTATAATAAAATCGCAAATTTAAGCGCACAGGAGCGTAAAAAAGGCGTCGTCGCAGCAAGTGCGGGCAATCACGCCCAAGGCGTAGCTATTTCAGCGCGCGAGTTTAAGACGCCTGCCACCATCGTGATGCCTGAGTCTACGCCGCTTTTAAAGGTGCTAGGCACAAAAGATCTAGGCGCCGAAGTCATCCTAAAGGGCGATAACTTCGACGAGGCCTACGCCTACGCCGTTGAGTACGCCAAGCAGCAGGGCATGAGCTTTATTCATCCATTTGACGACGAGTACGTGATGGCTGGGCAGGGCACGGTGGGGCTAGAGATGCTTGACGATCTGGCCGAGCTTGAGACCATCATCGTACCGGTGGGCGGCGGCGGGCTAATCAGCGGCATATCAAGCTGCGTAAAACAGGTAAACCCCGACATCCGCGTGGTCGCCGTGAGCGCAAAGGGTGCGCCTGCTATGTTTAACAGCTTTGGCGCTAAAAAGAGCATAAACTCAAAAACAGTTCGCACGATCGCCGATGGTATCGCGGTTCGAGACGCGAGCGAGACGACTCTGGCAAATATCCTAGAGTGCGTGGACGAGTTCGTGCAGGTCGATGACGAGGAGATCGCAAATGCGATTTTGTTCCTGCTTGAGACGCAAAAGATCGTGGTCGAGGGCGCGGGCGCGGTCGGGGTGGCTAGTATCTTGCATAACAAGGTCAAATTTAAAGCCGGCGAGCGTATCGGCATCGTGCTAAGCGGCGGAAACATCGACGTGCAGATGCTAAACGTCATCATTGAAAAAGGCCTCATCAAATCCCACCGCAAAATGGCGCTGCAAATCACGCTGATAGATAAACCAGGCGCGCTCATGAGCCTAACCGATAGCCTAAAGATCGCTAATGCCAACATCGTAAAAATCGACTACGACCGCTTCTCCACGAGTCTGGAGTACGGCGACGCTAATATCACGATCACGCTAGAAACCAAGGGCGAAGACCACCAAGAACTCATCAAAAAAGTGCTTAGAGAGCATGATTTTAAATTTATTCAGGTGTTTTAAGCTGTTTAAATTTGAGCCCAAATTTAGCTATCAAATTTGGGCTTGGCGTTAAATTTGCCTCAAATTTGCGTCAAATTTAAAACCCGTATCTCAAAGGTGCGGGTTTTGCCAAACTGCGCCGTAAATTTAAATTTATATCGATACAAAACAACCCAAAACTCAAATTTAACGATTATTTTAACGAATTTCGCTAAAATCGCCTTTTAAAGGAGCAAAGATGATAGATGTTACAAGCCTTATTTTAACGATTTTGCTAGCGGTTTGCGTATTTACGATTTTTAGATTTAATAAAGCCTTAAAAACCGCGCAAAAGCCTGCGATGACGCAGATTAGCACCGAGATATCGCAGCTAAAATCCATCGGCGAGCTATCCGTTTTTCAGGTCTATAGCAAAGAGATCGTGACCAAAACCGACCACGCATTTGGCAGCTTTGGCAAGGAGTATCTGCGCTGGCTGGTGAGCGAGAAAAAGCTCTCGATGATATTTGAGTTTGAGATAAATTTCATCTACGACCTAACGAGCCCGCGCCTAGAGATCGTAAACGTCGCGAGCGAGGAGTATCTCATCAAGATGCCGCCTTGCAAATACAAATTTTCGATCGCGAATATGAAATTTTACGACGAGAAAAACGGCAAATTTATCCCGTTTTTGCTGCCTGATTCGCTAAATGGATTTTTCGGTAGCAGCTTTAGCGAGGAGGATAAAAACAGGCTCATAGAGGAGGCGCGCGCCGAGGTCGAAAAGATGTCCGTACGCCTGATAAATCAGCTCCAGTCCAAGATCCACAAATCCGCGCGCGATACGCTAGAGGCGATCGCAAAGAGCTTCGGGGCTAGGGCGGTGAGATTTGAGTTTAACGACGAGGGCGAGCAGGTTCGGCTAAATCTGCAAAACGTGGCATGAGGGCAAGATGGCATTCGTAAAAGCGCTTTTGATAGGTAAAGCAAGACAGTACGGCAACGCGGCGGCCACGGGCGAGCTGGGCAAGGCGTGGCGCTCGGCGATATTTAAAAATGCGCAAACGGACGAAATCTACGCGAACGAGCTTGGTTTTGAGGGCGACGAGGTAGCCGACGCTAAGCATCACGGCGGCGTAAACAAAGCCGTGTTTGCAAACTCGCTAGAAAACTATCCCGCGTGGGAAGCTTATCTTGGGCTTAAAAATTTGCCGTTAGGCGCGATGGGCGAAAATTTAACCGTTAGCGGGCTGGATGAAACTAGTGTAAACGTTGGCGACGTGCATAAAATCGGCTCGCTGGTGCTACAAGTAACCCAGCCGCGAAAACCGTGTTTTAAGCTCGCAAAACGCTGGGGAAATGCAAATTTGGCTAAAGAGATTTTTGCTACGGGATTAACCGGCTGGTACTACAAAGTGCTTGAAAACGGGTCATGCAAGGCCGGCTGCGAGATAGAGATCCTGCAAAAAAACGAAAATGCTCTAAGCGTGATGCAGATAAATAAACTATTTTTTAATCCGAGTGAAAATTTGGATTTGTTGCCTAAATTTAGAGCTCTTGAAGCGCTACCTGCTAGCTGGCAGGACGATATAAATAGGCGCTTAAATGGCTCGTATAGCACGGCTTTTATGGAAAAACTTTGAAAAAACGGCGAAAATTTGCCAAAAAGCTTGACAAATAAGGTAAAAATATATATAATCACATTTCTTTTTACAGGCTGGGGTATCGCCAAGCGGTAAGGCAATTGGTTTTGGTCCAATCATCCAGAGGTTCGAATCCTCTTACCCCATCCACTCAAATTTCATCGCGGAGTAGAGCAGTGGTAGCTCGTCGGGCTCATAACCCGAAGGTCGGCGGTTCAAGTCCGTCCTCCGCAACCAAATCTAAAATTTACCCTTCACTTACCCCAAAAAATCAAATTTTGAATTAAAGAAAATTATTTATGAGCTTTGACGTATCTCAAATTTTAATCGTTTTGCTGCTGATCGTAATCGTTTTGCTGGCTTTAAAGCTATTTAAAAAGCAAAAAATCAAGCAAACTAGATATAAAAGTGATAGCGGCGATACGGTAAAAAGCCGTGCCGAGCTCATCGTGGCAAATTGGCTATTTTACCGCGGTATAGAGTTTATCTACGAGAAAAAGGTGCCGACCAAAGAACGCGTTATTAGTGATTTTTACCTGAAGCAAAGCGAAATTTATATCGAATTTTGGGGACTTGAGACGCCGCAGTATCTAAAAAGAAAAAGTAAAAAAATCAAAATTTACAAGAAAAACCGCCTAAAACTCATCCAAATGAACGACGATAGCCTGCGCGATCTAAACGTGTTTTTCGCTAAAGAATTTGCAAGACTCGGCGTGAAATATCAGATCAAACCAAAACAGTAAAATTTGTCAAATTTAAACGTTCCCGTCTTTGTCGCAAATACAAAACGCAAGAAAATGACCGTTAAATTCGGCGTATACAAAATTTACCAAATTAGAATAAAGGCGTTTGCAGTCATTTAAAAAATAGATATTAGTAAGGTATAAGAGCTGAAGTTGCCGATCGTAGTGCGCGAGCGATAAAGCCGTTTGAGCAGGGGTATGAGGATATGGTTGTTAAAAAGATTTACCGCTCGCGTAACGCTAGGCGATCGTTTATGCTTTTAAGGTCGGCAAATTTGCCCCAAAATGGTACGCAGTCGGCGGCGAGTTTGATTAAATTTGGTTGCCGCGATGAAAAACAACCCAAATCGTATCGCGCACCATTTTAAGGTTTGGCAAATTTAACCAAAATAACGATTCTTGTAAATTTGCCTCGCTCATATTACTACATCGCCAAATTTAACCTTTAGCATTTTCAAGATGCGGGTTATGCCCAAAATCGGTCAAATTTGATAAATCCGTAAAAATTAAACAAAAACTTACAAGCCTGGTCGCTTCGTTTAAATTTAACTAAAGTCCGTTTGCGTCACAGTTAGACGCGGCAAAAAGTCCGTAAAATCTCAAGCAAAGCCCGCGCAAAAGCCTAAATTCAAAGCTAAAAATGTATAATTACCCCAAATTTTTAAACAAGGAATAACAATGGATAGAGTAGAACAGGCCATAAACGACATCAAAAACGGCAAAATGGTCGTAATGGTCGACGATGAGGATCGCGAAAACGAGGGCGATCTGGTATTTGCGGCGACGTTTAGCGACACGCAAAAGGTAAATTTCGCCATCACTCACGCAAAAGGCGTGCTGTGTCTCGCGCTAAACGAGGAGATCGCGCGTCGTCTTGATCTAAATTTGATGGTGGATAAAAACACATCCTGCCACGAGACGGCGTTTACCGTCACCATAGACGCCAAAAATACGACCACGGGCGTGAGCGCATACGAGCGCGACGTCACGATCCGCCTAGCGGCCGATCCGATGTCAAAGCCGCAGGACTTCGTGCGCCCGGGACATATTTTCCCGCTCATCGCTAAAAAAGGCGGCGTACTAAGCCGCACCGGACACACCGAAGGCTCGGTCGATCTATGCAAGCTTGCCGGCCTAACGCAAGCAGCCGTCATCTGCGAGATCGTAAAAGAGGACGGAAATATGGCCCGCAGACCAGATCTAGAGGCGTTTTGCGAGAAATTTGGGCTAAATATGGTCTCGGTCTCCGAGCTCGTGCAGTACCGCCTAAAACACGAAAGCCTAATCGAGATAAAAGAAAAAAGCACGGCTAAGATAGCGGGCTTTGACGCCCTAAAATGCGAGATCCTAGATCACAAAGGCGAGCGTCACTATGCCTTTGTTTTTGGCGAGATAAAAGACAAAACCGCGGTCAAATTTCATCAAATTTCAAGCGACGTAGAGCTACTGTGCTCGGATAAATTTGACGACTTGCGAGATTCGCTCGAGTATCTAGCTAAAAACGGCGGCGTCGCGGTGTTTTTACAAGGCGAGGAGAAGTGCGGTGGACAGGTCAAGGACTACGGCATCGGGGCACAAATTTTACACAAGCTAGGCGTCAGCCGTATCGAGCTTTTAAGCGCAAATAAAAACAAAGATTTCGTCGCGTTAAAGGGCTTTGGACTTGACATCGCGGGCTACAAAGAGTAACGCAAGCGGGCCTAGCGAGGTCGCCAGGGCCTTTGCCAAGACGCTAAATTTGGGGCTTTTATACGCCGATAAAAAAGGCGTCATAAAATTTATAAATAAAAAATTTGAGCGAATTTTTGCTCTGGCGCCAAAAATTTTTTACGGGGCAAAATTTGACGATATGATCGTTGTGGCGCAGGGACTTGGCGAGCTAAAAAGCTTTGAAAATCTCAAAAATAGCCCGCTAAACTCGAGCGATTTTATAGTAAAAAAGGGCGAAAAAAGCTTCAGGCTAAACGTATCGAACGTGCTTGAGGGCGGGGTGAAATTTGACGGATTTATCCTCGCGGTCACCGACGTTACGCACGAAAAGGAGCTCGAAAAAAAGGAGCTTGAGCAAAGGCGCTCGGTGCTGGTTCACGCCAAAACCGCGCTGGTAGGCGAGATGATAAACTCCATCTCGCATCAGCAGCGCCAGCCTCTAAGCGCGCTGGGGCTGTATCTAGATAACATTGAGGAGTGCGCGAGCGAGGGCGAATTTGAGCGCATACCGGCTCAAATCGCAGCCTGCAAAAAGAGCCTAAGGCTCATGGACGAAACGATAAAGGCGTTTAGAAATTTTTATTCAAGCGGCGAGGGGACGGCGAAATTTGATCTCGTTAATATCATAAACGAGCTTATTTTGATAGTGCGGCCAGAGCTAAACTCTCACGGTATCGAGCTAAAATTTGCTCACGAGGGCGGCAAATACGAGCTTAAAAGCGTCGCTAGCTACGTGAGGCAGATCCTGCTCTCTTTGCTCTCAAACGCCAAGGACGTGCTGGTTGATAGCGGATGCGAAACGCCGCAAATTTTGATCGAGCTAAAGAGGGCCGGCGAGCTATTTAGCGTGAGCGTGAGCGATAACGGCGGCGGGGTAAAAGCAGATAGCGATAAAATTTTCGAGCTATTTTTTACGACGAAAAATACGGGCACCGGCACAGGGCTAAACGTAGCTAGGGAGCTTGCCGTAAAAAAGCTAGGCGGGTCGCTGGAGCTTGAAAACGCGGCAAATCCGACTAAATTTACGCTATTTTTGGGCGAAATTTAGACGTGGCTGTAAATTGGAAAATTAGTTTGAGGAATTAAGAACTACAAGCAAGAAACGAGGCTAGCGTGTATAGCAAAATAAAAAATATCTTAAACGGCGTAAATTTGCTCATCGTCGAGGATAACGAGAGCCTGCGCGAAAGTATCAAAATATCGGTCGAAAACTACGTGAGCGAGGTTTACGCCTGCGCAAACGCGAAAGAGGCGCTGGAGGTTTTTGAGGCAAAGGGCGTAAATTTGGTGCTTTCGGATATCAACATGCCACACATGAACGGACTTGAGATGGCGGCTCGCATCAGGGGGCTGGATAAGGACGTGCCCATTATTTTTCTCACCGCATACGATAGCGACGAAAACGTGCTTAGTGCGATAGAGCTAGGCAGCTTTGGCGTACTAAAAAAGCCCTTTGAAAAGCGCGAACTCATCATGGAAATGAGCTTTGCGGCGAATAAATTTAAAAACGATTTTGCGGAGGTCGATCTAAAAAACGGCTTTAAATTTAATGCCTTTAGCAGGCGGCTAACAAAGGACGGCGAGCCTGTGGCGCTAACGAAAAAAGAGCAAAATTTGCTCCATCTTTTTCTAAAAAATCAAGGGCGCGTCGTGAGCTTTGAGATGATCGAGGCGTGCGTCTGGCAGGAGGGTAGCTGCACCGCCGACGCGATACGAAGTTTTGTGTATAAACTACGCAAAAAACTCTATCCAGAACTCATTCAAAATGCCCAAGGCAGCGGATATGCGCTTATCTTGGGCGAGCAAAATCAGCGCACGGTGAGTCAAACGAGCTATATCTGAGGCAAGACGGCTTAATCAAAAAGTCATAGTTTAATACGAAACTCGGCGATTATAATCCGTTTAAAATTTACGTTTTCTTAAAAGCGTAAATTTAGCATAAATTAAAATTTAAGTCGTAAAATGCGAATTGCTAATTTTAAAATCAACTTTAAGGAGAAAATATGCAAATAAATTCGCAAGAAGTAACGCAGGCGCCGGGCAATAACACCGTCTTTCAAACTTGGTTGCTAAGCGGCGACGAAAACGCCTGTAAAAAGGGCTTTGAGAGGCTTTGCGCTTTGGTGGTAAATTTAAACAAAACGGCTAAAGTGAGGTTTGGCGCGGAGGCGAACGTAAACTGCGTTATCGGCATCGGACGCGACGCGTGGCTAAAACTAGGACTTCCGCAACCGCTACCAAAAGAGCTTGTAAATTTTAAAGCTATAAAAGGCGACAAGCACGAAGCCGTGAGCACTGCGGGCGATATCCACGTGCATATTAGGGCGTTAGACGCTGCGGACTGCTTTGATATGGCGCAAAATGTAAAGGCCGAGCTTTTTAAATTTGCCAAGCTCGCAGACGAAACTCAGGGTTTTAAATACCACGACGGCAGAGCGATTATCGGCTTTGTAGACGGCACCGAAAATCCAAGCGGCGAAGACCGAGATTATTTTGCCAAAGTCGGTGACGAGGATAGGAAATTTAAGGGCGGCAGCTACGTATTTGTACAAAAATATAAACACAAAATGAGAGAGTGGAATGCAACTAGCGTGAGCGAGCAAGAAAAAGTCATCGGCCGCACTAAGGCAGACGACATCGAGATGAGCGAGGATGAAAAGCCTAGCAACTCGCACTCCGCCGCGGCAAACGTAGGCGATGATAAAAAAGTCGTTCGCGGAAATATGCCTTTTGTCGAGGGAAGCGTGACGGGGACGTACTTTATCGCGTATGCTAGCACGTTTTCGACGGTTGAAGCGATGCTAAATAAGATGTTTATCGGCGAGCCGCGCGGCAACTCGGATAGATTGCTTGATTTTAGCACGCCGGTCACCGGAGCGCTATTTTTCGCGCCTACTTTTGATATGCTCTCAAGCTATAGCGCGGAGTAGGATTTTTCGGCTCGCGAACCATCCTAAATTTCGGGCGTTTTGCGGGCTGACGCTTTCAAATTTGCTTTCAATAACCTTGCCGAATTCGCTTTTAAAATTTAAAACCGAGACTAGTATTTTTTCGTAAGCTTTTACCGCTAAATTTGCAAAATTTACTTGCAAATTTACGGCATGAACCGCGCAAATATAAAATTATATTTTCATAAAATCATACTTTCATCATACTTTTCTTATATAATCCTTTTACATCTTAAATTTAAGGGAGAAAAATGAAAAAAATCCTACTATCAAGCTTGCTTGCCTGTTCGCTCTTTGCAGCGGGCGAGGTATACAGCCCGTCGGTAAAAGACGTCTATGCCGACGCGACGTCGCAAAAAAGCATAGGCAGGCTCTTGCCGACGAACGGGGTTAAAATTTTAGCCACGCAGGGCGACCGCGTGAAAATCTCCGTCAAAGGCTACCAAAATCCCGCCGTTAGCAACGTTGTTTATTTTAGTGACTCCGAGCGCGTCATCGCCGTGGCGTTTGCCAAAACCGCGACGCCCGATATAAAGGTCGTAAAAAAGGGCGCTAACGGCAAATGGGACGAGGTCGAGACCGTGGTCTATGCGCAAAAAGACGGCTTTACGAGCGATCTAGGCGGACTTTTTGCTAAGGGCGACGAGCTTTACAAAGAGAGCTGCGGAGTGTGCCATTCGCTACATCAAACCACGCACTACAAGGCAAATCAGTGGCCTAACCTGCTAAAATCGATGATCGCGCGAACGGCGATCGGCAAAGACGACGAGTGGCTGGTGATACAGTACTTGCAAAAGCACTCTGCCGACGTGAACGTGGCGAAAAAGTAAAAAGCGGCGCGTAAATTTGACGAGGGTTTACGCCTAACGCGCTCGCAAATGGACGAGATTTGCGGGAGCTAAATTTTTATAAAGGTCGCGGCAAAGCGGCTGTTTTTAAAACGCCGAATTTGAAGGTTCGGCGGATGGTAAATTTAGCGCGTAAGACGAGATGCGCGCTAAATTTGAGCGACTACTTTGCGGGCTAGGCTGCGCGAACGAGGCTTTTAGCCGTCAAATTTGACTCGCTGGACTAGAGAGCGGTCAAATTTGAGCGTAAAAGCTTAAATTTGAGTCCGTGCAAAAGACCGGCTTTGCCAGTTTGTGAAGTAAATTTTAACAGGGTACCCTACGCAGTAGGGACTTTAGGTGGGTGCAGGGAGCGCTTGCGCTTCCGCTCGGAGGTCGGATTTTATTCGACCGAGAAATAAAAATAGGAGAGAAAAATGAACCTACAAAGACGAGATGTATTAAAGGGCGGAGCGGCGCTTGCGGCGGCTCCTTTGTTTTCTAGCGTAACGGCGTCAAATTTACTCGGCGCCGAGCTAAATACGGCAAACGTACGTAACGGCGAGGTGCTAACGGCCGCTCACTGGGGTATGCTAAAAGTTAGCGTCAAAGACGGCAAGATCGTAAAATCAGAGCCGTTTCAAAAAACGAGCGAAGTGTATAATCCGTTGCAACACTACACCGCCGACATGGTCTATAAATCGCGTATAAAATACCCTATGGTGCGCAAAAGCTACCTAGAAAATCCGGACTCGCCAAAACCCGAACTAAGAGGCAAAGACGGCTGGGTACGCGTACGCTACGAGGACGTGATAAAGCTAGTAGCTAGAGAGCTAAAAAAGACGAGAAAACAAAAGGGGCTAGAGGGCGTGTTTGCGGGTAGCTACGGCTGGAAATCAAGCGGCAACGTGCACAACTCGCGAATTTTACTTCATAGATTTATGAACCTTAGCGGCGGATTCGTGGGGTCTTTGGGTGACTACTCGACGGGGGCTAGCCAGATCATCATGCCTCACGTCGTGGGTAGCATCGAGGTCTACGAGCAGCAAACTAGCTGGCCTGTGGTACTAGAAAACTCAAAAGTAGTCGTCATCTGGGGAGCAAACCCGATGGCAACCCTTCGTATAGCGTGGACTAGCACCGACGAGCAGGGCTTTAAGTACTTTGAAGAGCTAAAAAACAAAAAAGATATCAAAGTGATCATCATCGACCCTATTAAAAGCGATACGGCGCAGTACTTTGACAAGGCTCAGTGGATCGCTCCTGTGCCAAACACCGACACCGCGATGATGCTAGGCATGATGCACTACCTATACGAGAGCGGCAAATACGATAAAAACTTCATCGAGACCTATACGAGCGGCTTTGATAAGTTCCTGCCGTATCTGCTGGGTAAAACCGACGGCACGCCTAAAAATTTGGAGTGGGCGAGCAAAATTTGCGGCCTTCAAGCAAGCCTCATAAAAGAGCTTGCCAATACCTTCGCCGCTAACCGCACGATGATAATGAGCGGTTGGGGCATGCAGCGCGCGCATCACGGCGAGCAGCCGCACTGGGCAATGGTGACTTTGGCGGCGATGTTAGGACAGATCGGGCTTCCTGGCGGAGGATTTGGCCTTAGCTACCACTACTCAAATGGCGGCGCTCCGACTTGCAAGGGTGCTGTAATCGGCGGAGTAAATAGCGCAAGCGTGGGTAAATTTAACGACGAGGGC
Source organism: uncultured Campylobacter sp. (assembly GCF_938045625.1). Classification (GTDB taxonomy): domain Bacteria; phylum Campylobacterota; class Campylobacteria; order Campylobacterales; family Campylobacteraceae; genus Campylobacter_A. The sequence goes on along the minus strand of NZ_CALIAV010000065.1, from coordinate 25,859 downwards.
GAGTTTATCGGTACCGATAGCGGAGAATTTGACGCAAACGGCCGCTTCGTCGCTAAGGCTGCGGCGGTTGCGGGTACGGGTCAAAGCTGGCTACAAAAGGCGACTCACTATGCATTCCCAGTCGCTCGTATCGCAGACGCCCTGTTAAATCCGGGCAAAGTGATCGATCATAACGGCAAGAAAATCACGTATCCTGATATCGACTTTATCTACTGGGTCGGTGGTAATCCTTTCGCCCACCATCAGGAGACCAACCGCCTGCTAGAAGCGTGGCGCAAACCTCGCACGGTAGTCGTAAACGAATCTTATTGGACGCCGACGGCTAAGATGGCTGATATCGTATTTCCAACCACAACCGCATACGAGCGCAACGACGTCACGATGACGGGCGACTACTCAAACATGAACATCGTACCGATGAAGCAAGTCGTGGAAAAATACGGCGAAGCTCGCGATGATTATCAAATTTTCACCGATCTTTGCAAAGCGTATGCTAAAAATTTAGTCGTCGCCTACACCGACAACGGCAAGGACGAATTCGACTGGATCAAAGAGTACTACGGCGCGGCGTACGAGCAGGTTAAGGCTATACCTGATTTTGAAACCGATATGAAGCCGTTTGAGGAGTTTTGGAATGAAAATAAGCCGGTAACTTTTGCCTCGACGCCTGAGAGCGATACGTGGGTGAGATTTGGCGAGTTTAGAGAGGATCCGGTGCTAAATCCTCTAGGAACGCCAAGCGGCCTAATCGAAATTTACTCCGAAACCATCGAGAAAATGGGCTATGACGACTGCGGCGCGCATCCGATGTGGTTTGAGCCGATCGAGTGGCTAGGCATGAAAGATAAACCTGCCGAGCTACACATGCTAAGCCCGCATCCGACCGATCGCCTCCACTCGCAGCTAAACCAAACCTCTCTGCGCAAAAACTACGCGATTGCAAACCGCGAGCCGATCTGGATACACCCTAAAGACGCCGCGAAAAAAGGTATCAAAACGGGCGATTTGGTTAGAGTATTTAACGCGCGCGGCGAAGTTCTAGCGGGTGCCTTGGTGACGCAAGATATCAAAGAGGGCGTAGTTAAGCTCGCTGAGGGCGTATGGTACGACGGATTTGACGCGGGTCTTTGCAAAAACGGCTCGCCAAACGTACTAACTATCGATATCCCGACTAGCAAGCTAGCTAACGGCAACATCAGCCACACCGCGCTTGTAAATATCGAGAAATTTACGGGCAAGGCGCCTGAGCTAACGGCGTTTAGCGATCCGAAATTTGCTTAAATTTGAGGCTGCAAACTAAAATCTGCGGCTTAAATTTGATAGAGCCTCGCCGGGTTAAATTTGACTCGGCGAGGCGTTTAAAATTTAGCTTTTAAATTTAACTTGAAGCAGTTAAATTTGGATTAAATTTATCGTTTTTGCTACGCTGATTTTGCTTTCATACCGCTTTATATTTTATTCTCATAAAAATTACTTCTTATTTTTAATAAATTTGGACTGGATTTTGCTTTTAAAACATAGTTAATGTAAAGTTTTAATTTTATTTAATTTTTAACGTAGTAAAATAGAAATTTTAATCAAAATCTAAGGAGAGAAAATGCGTTCTATCACAAACAAGATCGCGCTAATGCTCATCGTCGCGCTGATCGTTTCGTTTGCCGCTATTTCGGCGGTTAGTTATTATACGGCTGAGAATAAGGTCGTTCAGCTCGTTAGCCAAAATCAGGCTCAAATTTTAAAAGACGTCAATACTGTTGCTAATTCGTTTTTTGAAGATTATTTGGCTATGGTCAAAAAAATAGCTGTAAACATCGAGAAAATTTCAGACGACGGCGATGATATAATGCGTCATTTGGTGCTAGAAAAAGAGCTTGCAAATTCGTTGGTTACTTATGTTTACTATGGACGCGAGGATGGTTATTTTTTCCAATCGGACGGTAAAAGAACAACCTTGGCCGATAACTATGATCCGCGAACTAGGGGTTGGTACGGAGCGGCTAAAAATGAAAATAAAGCTATTTATATGCAGCCTCGCTTAACTTCGACTAACGATTTGGTCGTAACTTTCGTAGCACCTGCGGTAAAAAACGGTAAATTTGTCGGTATAGTAGGTATAGATATCGATATAAAAACTCTAAGCAAAAAAATCCTCGATATGGGCAAGACCGAATACGGCTATGTTTATCTAATGAATCAAGACGGCGTCATGCTAATGCACTCAAATCCTGAGAATGTCGGCAAATCAGTCGACTCTACTACATATCTCTCCAAGCAATACGCAGAAAAGAAATTTGATAAAAACGGACTTATTCCTTATACTAACTATAAGGGCGAGAACGTAACGGCTAAACTTTTGCCTATCAACGATAAAGGCTGGCTAGCAGTCGCAGCTATCGGAGCGGATACTTTTTCTAGCAATACCCTTCCTCTACTTAAGGCTCAGCTTGCGCTAGCGGCGTTATTTATAGTCGCTCTTTCGATTTTTGTTTATGTATTGCTTAAAAAATCTCTCAGTCCGATAAAAACTATCCAAGAAAAGCTTGAGGATACGTTTAAATTCGTTACACATGAGGTATCTAAGGCTCCTGAAAAGTTAGCCGTAAATACGCAGGATGAATTCGGCGTTATGAGTAGGGCTATCAACGAAAATATAGATAAAGTAGTCTACGGCATCAAAAAAGATAGCGCTCTGATCGAGGAGATGAACGGCATCGCAAATCTCATGATAAAAGGCCATATGGGCGCAACTATAAAGGCGGATCCTAATAACCCGGCTCTAGTGCAACTAAAAGATTTGCTAAATAAATTCTTTAGCTCAATATCGTCAAATTTAAAAGACATCGCACGCGTGCTAAACTCATATAACAAAAATGATTACACCGCTAAAATCGAGCTCAAAGATGAGCTAGAAAGCGATCTAAAAGATATGATCATGGGTATAGAGAGCGCCGGTGTAGCTGTTAGCAATATGCTAAAAGAAAATCTAAACGAGGCTGAAAGCCTAGAAGCAAAAGCTAAAATCCTAGCCGAATCTATGAAAAATCTAACCGACGGAGCCCATAAGCAAGCAGACTCCATCCAAGAAAGCGCCGCCGCGATCGAGCAGATGAGTAGCTCTATGAACGCGATCAGCCAAAAGGCGCAGGACGTAACCCGCCAAAGCGAAGAGATTAAAAACATCATCGTAATAATCCGCGATATCGCCGATCAAACCAACCTGCTAGCTCTAAACGCCGCTATCGAAGCGGCAAGGGCGGGCGAACACGGTAGAGGCTTTGCCGTAGTTGCCGACGAAGTACGCAAACTAGCGGAGCGAACCCAAAAATCTCTAAGCGAAATCGAAGCCAACGCAAACGTGCTAGCTCAAAGCATCAATGAGATGAGCGAGAGCATCAAAGAGCAATCAGACGGTATAAATATGATAAATCAGTCAGTCGCGCAGATAGATACGATCACTCATCAAAATATCTCTATCGTAAATACTACCAACGACGTAACGGCCGAGATAGACGATATGGCTAAAAATATCGTCTCGGATGTTAGAAAAAATAAATTTTAAATCGAATTTTAAAAGCGAATGTCAAAAATCAGGCATTCGCTTTTTTGATTTAAACTCTACTTAATCCATTTGCAACACCGGCAAATTTAATCGCTTTGTAGCTTTCTCTTGTTTTTTCATCTTAAATTTGTGCCCTTTCGAGCTAAATTTGCCGTAAAATTTGACTATAATTTTGCAAAGGATAAAACATGCAAGAATGGGCTTTATGGGCGCTAGCTTCGGCGGTTTTTGCCGCGCTTACGGCGATTTTCGCCAAGGTCGGGCTTGAGGGCGTGGACTCAAATTTCGCGACCTTTATCAGGACGCTGGTTATCGCCGGGGCGCTGATTTTGTTTCTCACGTATGCTAAAAAGTGGCAGCCCCTTGGCGAGCTAAGCGCGCGAAACTGGGTGTTTTTGACGCTTAGCGGACTTGCGACGGGCGCGTCGTGGCTAGCGTATTTTAAGGCGCTTCAGATAGGCTCCGCCTCGCAGGTAGCGCCCATAGATAAGCTTAGCGTCGTTTTGGTAGTCGTTTTTGCGGTTATATTTTTGGGCGAGCGCCCGAGCGTCAGAGAGTGGATCGGTATCGCACTGATAGCTAGCGGCGTGTTTACGCTGGTTTTTGCAAATAGATAGCTTACGAGTAAATTTGATTTGAGTTAAATTTACCAAATTCGGCGAGCGTAAAAGCTCGCGTCAAATTTGTACCCATCAATCACAAATTTGATATATGCACATTGTCAAATTTCAACCGCAAAAATACAAGCTATCAAATTTTGCCCTTAAATTTCGCTTCATGCTCCAAAAGCCAAATTTTAGTCGCCAGCCCTTCGCCGCCGCTGTATCCGCCGAGGCCGTTTGAGGCGACGACTCTGTGGCAAGGCACGACGATTGGGATTTTGTTTTTCGCGTTTGCAGAGCCTGCCGCGCGAAATGCCCTCGGCCGCCCAGTCATCGCTGCGAGCTGGGCATACGTAACTCGCTCGCCATATGAGATCTTTTGCAGATTTTCATAAACGCACCTCTGAAACGCCGTACCGCAGATATTTAGTCGCGTTTTAAAGGTTTTTAGCTCGCCTTTAAAATACCTTTCAAGCTCGCTTAAGCAGAGCCTTAAATTTGCGTCCGTTACGTCAGTGCGGACAAAATTTCGCACGAAATTTATCTCGCAAACTCCGCTCTCGTCGCCGCAAATCTCCAAAACGCCCACAGGCGAGTCAAAATACGCTTTTTGCATAGTAATTCCTTAAAATCAAGTGCTTAAATTTAGCCAAATTTCGCTTTGTTTTGCTAAAATTACGTAAATTTTAATAAGGATAAAAGATGGATTTTTTCACGCAGTACGAAAAACACGTAAAAGAGCGCGAGGTCCTGGGCGTGCCGCCGCTGCCGCTAAACGAGGAGCAGACCAGAAAAGTCTGCGAGCTTTTAAAGCTCGAAAGCGCGCACGAGAAGGAGTTTGGCGGCGTAGGCGAAGCGATGAACGCCGCAAAGCTAGATGAAAATCAAAAGAGAGTAAAGCGGCTCGTAAATTTACTCGCAAATCGCGTAAATCCGGGTGTAGATGACGCGGCGAAGGTAAAGGCGGAGTTTTTAAACGAGATTATAAATCACGGACTTGAGATAAGCGGCCTTGACAAAATCGGCGCCGTAAATTTGCTGCGACCGATGCTGGGCGGATACAGCGTCATCGTGCTGATTGAGAGCCTAAAAAGCGCCGACGAAGCCGTAGCACAGGCCGCCTGTAACGCGCTAAAAGAGACGATTTTCGTGCATGATTATTTTAACGACGTGGCGCAGCTTGCTAAAAGCAATAAATTTGCGCTAGAAGTGCTACGCTCGTGGGCGGAGGCGGGGTGGTTTAAAGCGCGCGAGAGCCTGCCTAGGCGTATCAGAGCGGCCATCTTTAAGGTTGCAGGTGAAACCAACACCGACGATCTAAGTCCCGCTAGCGAGGCCTACACGCGCTCGGATATCCCGCTACACGCAAACGCGATGCTGGTTAAGCGTCAGCCAGGCAGCCTAGAGACGATCGGCGAGCTCAAAAAAAGCGGGCTCGAGGTCGTCTACGCGGGCGACGTCGTAGGTACGGGCAGTAGCCGAAAAAGCGGCATAAACTCCATCCAGTGGCACCTCGGGCGCGAGATAGAGGGCGTGCCAAACAAAAAGACGGGCGGTATCGTGATAGGAACGGCGATCGCGCCGATATTTTTTAACACCGCCGAGGATAGCGGCGCGCTACCGATCGTAGCCGACGCGAGCGCGCTAGAGACGGGCGACGTGGTGGATATCTATCCGTACGCGGGCGAGATTTTTCGCGTAGGGCGGGTAAATTTGAGCGCCGAGAGCAAATTTGACGGAGTACAAATTTACGGTGAAGCTAAATTTGAAAATTTAAACGAAAACGAAAAGCCCGAAGGCGAGCCCATTGCTCGCTTTACGCTTGCGCCGAACACGATATTTGACGAGATCAGAGCGGGCGGGCGCATACCGCTCATCATAGGTCGCTCGCTTTGCGGTAAGGCTAGGGCTGCGCTAAATTTGGGCGCGGAGGATATATTTGCCAAGCCTGTGCAGCCGCAAACGGACGAGAGCGAGGGCTACACACTAGCTCAAAAGATCGTAGGCAAGGCCTGCGGCGTGCAGGGCATCAGAGCCGGGCAATACTGCGAACCCGCGACGCTAACCGTAGGCTCGCAGGACACCACCGGGCCGATGACGCGCGACGAGATCAAGGAGCTGGCTAGTCTTGGATTTTCAGCCGATTTCGTGTTGCAGAGCTTTTGCCACACGGCGGCCTATCCAAAACCAAGCGACCTTGAGACGCAAAGGACGCTACCTAAATTTATGAGCTCGCGCGGCGGAGTGAGTCTGAGGCCGGGCGACGGCGTCATACACTCGTGGCTAAACCGCATGGTACTGCCAGATACCGTGGGCACGGGCGGCGACTCTCATACGCGCTTTCCTATCGGTGTGAGCTTTCCGGCTGGTAGTGGACTGGTGGCATTTGCGGCGGTATCCGGAGCTATGCCGCTAAATATGCCAGAGTCCGTGCTTGTGCGATTTAGCGGGCGGTTGCAAAAGGGCGTGACGCTACGCGATCTGGTAAACGCAATCCCGTACTACGCGATCAAGCGCGGGCTGCTCACGGTCGAAAAGAAAGGCAAGAAAAACGTATTTGCGGGTAAAATTTTAGAAATCGAGGGGCTGGAGGAGCTAAAAGTCGAGCAGGCATTTGAGCTAAGCGACGCCTCGGCTGAGCGCTCTGCGGCGGCCTGCGCGGTAAATTTGAGCGAGCAAAGCGTCGCTGAATACGTCCGCTCAAACGTCACTCTCATCGAGGCGATGATAGAGGCCGGGTATGAGAGCAGGGCGAGCCTGGAGCGCCGCGCGGCAAAAATGCGCGAGTGGCTAGCGGCGCCCGAGCTGCTGCGATCCGACAAAAACGCGCGCTACGCCGAGGTGATCGAGATAAATTTGGACGAGATCATGGAACCGATCCTAGCCTGCCCGAACGACCCAGACGACGTCGCGACCCTGAGCGAAGTGCTAGCTGATAGCTCGCGCCCGCACAAGATCGACGAGGTGTTTGTGGGTAGCTGTATGACCAATATCGGCCACTACCGAGCGCTCGGCGAGGCTCTGCGTGGGCTCGGCACGCTGCCTACTAGACTCTGGATAGCGCCGCCAACAAAGATGGATCAGCGGCTGCTGGAGGCGGAGGGCTACTACGATATCTTTCGCGCGGTGGGTGCCCGCACGGAGGTGCCCGGCTGCTCGCTTTGTATGGGTAACCAAGCCCGCGTAAATGACGGTGCGACCGTGTTTTCGACCTCGACGAGAAATTTTGATAACCGCATGGGTATGGGCGCTCGTGTGTATCTTGGTAGCGCCGAGCTAGCGGCAGTTTGCGCCGTGCTAGGTAGGCTACCAAGCGTCTCAGAATACATGAATATCGTACCCCAAAAGCTTGCAGGCAAAGAGGCGCAGATCTATCGGTATCTAAATTTTAACGAGATAGAAAATTTTAAAATTTAATTTTTCGTTGCAGTAGCGTATTTTGCACCGGCGTATATACTACTTTAGATAGTTTGGACGGCTGGCGTGTCGCATTTTCACGCTTGCGCGTCTAAACGTCTTTGCAGCGATAATCTTACGGACGGCGACTGCGCTGATCGACTAGCTTTTAGGCTAGGCAAATTTTGCGGTAAGTAGGCTGCGCCGATATTATCGGTATAGCCTAAATTTAGTCCAATGGGGTCTGAATAAGTGTGCGAGACGTTAAGCGGTAAATTCTTGTAGCTTGTAGGTTAAAGCGTAGTCTATATGCCGCATAAAATGCGTTTAAATTTTGCCCTTTTTTACGTAAATTTTTGCTTCTTTTTTTGGCGCCTACTTTAAACAAACCGTACGCTATTTACGAATTAAATATTATTTAAATTCAACTACTTTTTTATTTTAAAAATGTAAAATCTCGTTTAAAAACTTAAGGCACTAAATGACAGCACTTCTGGTAGCCGAATACATCGGCATCGCCTCTGCAGCCACGAGCGGATTTATCTTTGCGGTTAAGCGCGACTGCGACTGGCTGGGTATCTTTATCGCCGCACTTCTAACCGCGCTTGGAGGCGGATTTATGCGCGATGCTATCGTCTCGCGCCCGCCGTATTCATTTACGCACTACGCTCCGTGCATTATCGTGATGGCGATGCTCTTTCTCTCGGCGTTTTTGCGCCTGCACAAGCGAAGCGATATCGAGAAAAAATTCCTTTTCGTCACTACCGACGCCGTGGATCTGGTGAGTTTTTCTATCGTTGGAGCGATCGTGGCGCTACAGTTTGGTTATAATGTCTTTGGCGTCGTGCTGCTCGCGCTTTGCAACGGCGTGGGCGGCGGCATGATACGCGATGTGCTGTTTAACGAGATCCCATGGTGCTTAAAAACGGGGCTTTACGCGACTGTTAGTATTGTCGTGGGGCTTATATATTTTGCGATGGATTATGCGGGATTTACGAGCGTGTTTTGGGTGATGGGGCTTTTTGCGTTTGGCGTCGTGTTTAGACTTGCGGCGTATTATCTGGGCTGGAGCTTGCCGAAGCTGCAGAAGTGAAATTTGTTCTATTTCGCAGTCACAACGGCGCTTGAAATTTGAGAAATCGACCGCATTTACTTAGATAGCGAAAACGGCGAAATAGCGCGTTAAATTTGAAAATTTGACAGCGATCGGCTCCGGTTTTGGCGGCTTTGGCGGCGGCTCCCGGATGCGGATCGTTTGGCGCCTAAATTTAGCCTTGCTTGTGTGGCTGGCGGCTGTGCGCGGCACTTAAATTTAGACTTTCTTTTGCGTCCGGCTTTGGCGGCGGCTCAGCTACGAAGACCGAATTTGACCCTTGGTTGCTTTTTGTAACGAAGTTTGGTTAAATTTAAGCCGGCGGTATCGCTTTGCTCGGTGTAAATTCGGCGGTCAAATTTGAGCGGGCGTTTTGCCGGGCAAAAAATCAAGCGGCAGGCGTTTTATAAAATTTAAAATATCTTTAGAGCAGAGCTACGGTCGGCTAAATCTAAAGCCGTCATATCAAGAAAAATCCGCGTTTGACGGTAATTTTAAAGGAAAAAATATGAATTTGCGAAATTTACGCGCAAGATATGAAGAATACGGACTCGGACGTATATTTGAGGAGATAAAAAACTATGCTAAAAATGCGGTGGAAATTTCGCTAAAAGCAAGCGACGATCAGCAAATACCGATAGGGGCGTCGAAATTTGAGGGACCACTGGATCTACCGCGAAACGAGCCGTGGACAAAACTGGAAAACCGGCGAGCCGCTTCATTTTATAGCGCAGATAAATTTTAGCGAAATTTCAAAGTTTGATACCCAGAGCGAGTTGCCGAGTCGCGGTATGCTCTATCTCTTTTATGATTGCGCCGGGATGCCGTGGGGATACGATCCGAAAGACGGCGCTTTTAAAAAGGTGATTTATGCGGAGGATACGAGCGAGCTAGAGCGTAAGGTTGCGCCGTTTGAAAACAACGAAGCGTTTGCGGCGACTTCTTTAAAATTTGCAAATACGACCGAGTTGCCGGATTTGGAGAGCGATTTGGTCGGCGATATCGAGATGAGCGATGACGAAATCGACGCGTATTGGCAGATGGCGGATGATTTTTGCGAGCAGCGCAGTGAAAATAAAATTTTAGGACATTCGGACAATATCCAGGGCGGTATGGAGCTAGAGTGCGAGCTTGTAACGGCTTTTATTGCGGCGGCGATGAGGATTATAGCGGGTTGGAGTTTGAAAAATTTCGGCAAAATATCGGCGAGTGGACGCTGCTACTACAAATCGGCAGTAACGACGAAAACGAGATGATGTGGTGCGATTGCGGTAAAATTTATCTGTGGATCAGAAAAAACGATCTATGCGAGAAGAAGTTTGATAAAAGCTGGCTAGTGCTGCAGTGCGATTAAATTTGCGGCCTTATAGGATCAAATTTGAGGATTGCTGTGCTAAATCGGCACGAACTAAAAACACTCAAATTTGGCTTTCGTCTGCTGGATAAAAAGACAGAGTCGACGATGGTTGTTAAAATTTAGTAAATCAGAGTCAAATTTAAAAGTTTAATCCGCTTTTTGCAGTATTGCAGCGGCGATAGCAAAGCCTCCGTCGTGACTGATGGTAATTTGCGCGTCTTTTAGGTTAAAGTTTTTGATGATTTTTTCTGAGAGCTTTACTTTGGGGGCGTTTTTCTCGTCTTTATAAATTTGAGCGTCAAAGAACGAAAACTCAGCCGAGATCCCGCAGCCAAGAGCCTTGCTGATAGCCTCTTTAGCTGCGAAAAATCCAGCTATCGTAGCGTCCGTTTTTGCGATACGTATCTCTTCATCGTTTAAAAAATATCTCAAAAAATCCTCGCCTCGCCGCTCTTTAAGCCTTGAGATACGCGAGATCGCTACGATGTCTATGCCGATCATTGCACCACAAAGTCGGTAAAGTAGATATTTTTTATATGACCGTCGGCCAAAACCTCGTTTAGGCGGTCGACTATCTCGTCTTTTAGGCGGTTTTTGCCTTTTTGAGTACTTACCTCTTCGTACGTTTTAGACGAGAGCGTAGAAACGACGATATCTCTTATTAGCGGCTTTTTCTTATCGATTTCAGGCGTTAACGTATCGGCGCTAAGCTCTAGATCAACCTTCGTTTTTAGGTATCTCGAGCCGCTTTCGCTAAGCAAATTTACGATAAACTGATCGAGCGGATAAACCGGGCCCATATTTACATAATCGTTTGATCGCTTGCCCGCCGTATTTTTAGGCGTTGAAGCTTGAACTTGCTCGGTTTGAGTTTGTACAGCTTGCGCTTGAGCATTCTCTTCATTGCCGCCCATTAGTAAGAACGCCAAAAGTCCGCCGACCACCAAAAGAAGCAGTAAAATAACAATGATGATGATGAGAACCAGCCCGTTTCCCTTTTTGCCTTGATTTTCTGAAATTTCTTCAGCCATCTATTCTCCTTAAAATTTTAGCTATAATTATATCTTAAATTTTTGAAAAATGAGAAGGCAATGGTACATAAAACAAATGCCGCGAGGTTTCTAGACGGCAAACATATCCCCTATGAGCTAGTTGAATACGAAGTGGATGAGAGCGATCTGAGCGCCGTTCACGTAGCTGCCGTTTGCGGCGAGCAAATAGAAAAAATATATAAAACCATCGTCTGCGAATGCGAGCCTAGAGGCTATGTCGTAGCGTGCATACAGGGTGATTTGAGCTTAAATTTAAAAGCTCTGGCTAGACTCAGCGGACATAAAAAATGCGAACTTTTAAACTTAAGAGAACTTGAAAAAGTGACGGGCTATATCAGGGGTGGCTGCTCGCCGATAGCGATGAAAAAGGCGTTTGAGACGTTTTTTGACGAGAGGATTTTAAAGCAAGATTACGTCTACGTGAGTGCCGGGGTGCGCGGAAAACAGATCAAAATTGCACCTCAAAGCTTAATAGAAGCTGTCAACGCAAAGCTTGGAGACGTCGCCGTTTAGTAAAATTTAACCCAAAAATGCTAAAATACGCCGTCTTAAAATAAAATAAATTTATAAAGGTAAAATTTTGATAGACGAAATTTTTAGAGAATACGATATACGCGGTATTTACGAGCGCGATCTAAATGAAATCAGCGTCAAAGCGATCGGGTTAAATTTGGGTCGAGAGATGCTACGCCGAGGCGCAAAAAACGTTAGCGTAGGATATGACGCTAGACTAAGTGCGAATGAGATTTTCGGCTGGCTGGTTAGTGGGCTAAATTTGGCCGGGATCAAAGTCTATGATATCGGCTTGCTACCGACTCCGGTCGGGTATTTTAGCGTGTTTTCAAACAAATTTGACGCAAACATAATGATAACCGGTTCTCATAATCCAAAAGAGTACAACGGCTTTAAAATCACGATTTTTAAAGATAGTTATTTCGGCGAGGATTTGCAAAAGCTAAAAGTCGCCGTGCTAGATGATATCACGGCAAAAACGCAAATACTGGATGATCTGAGGGCTGAAAAATTCGATATCGCGACGCCTTATAAAAATTTTCTCATAGAGCAGTTTGCGCATCTAAAAGCCTTACCGCTTAAAATCGTCATCGACTGCGCAAACGGTGCGGTTGGAGCGGTACTGCCCGAAATTTGCGAGGCGTTAAATTTGGATGCGAAAATTTTATACCCCGAGCCCGACGGCAACTTCCCAAACCATCACCCAGATCCAAGCGAGGAGAAAAACTTAATCGATCTAAAATCTGCGCTAAAGGGCGAATTTGACATAGGATTTGGCTTTGACGGCGACGGCGACCGTATCGCGGTTTTAACCAAAAAACGCAACATAAAAGGCGATGAGCTAGCCTATCTATATAGTCTTGCGATGAAAAATCCGCGTGTACTTGGCGAGGTCAAATGCTCGCAAAATATGTACGACGAGATCGACGCGCACGGCGGTAAAAGCTTCATGGGCAAGACCGGCCACAGCAATATCAAAAAGGCGATGAAAGAGCTAAATATCGACATGGCGGCCGAGGTGAGCGGGCATATTTTCTTTAAGGAGCGGTATTTTGGCTTTGACGATGCGACGTATGCGATGTTTCGCGCGCTAGAGCTGGTCGCAAAGGGCTTTAACCTAGACGGCGAGCTAGATAAACTGCCAAAGGTTTTCAGTACCGACGAGATCAAGGTAAAAACGACCGACGCACAGAAATTTAAGCTTGTGGCAAAGCTAAAAGAGGTTTTGGCTGAAATTTACGAAAATGGCGATGCGCAAAATTTGCTAGCAGGCCTAGGTAAAATAGCCGAAATCATCGACATAGACGGAGTTAGAGTGAGATTTGAGGACGGTAGCTGGGCACTAGTACGAGCCTCAAATACGACGCCTGTTATCGTTACGAGATTTGAGACCAAGGATCAAAATTTACTGGTGCGGCTTCAAGAAACATTTTTAAATTTGGTCGAAAATTTAAAGCAAAAGGCGTAAAAAATGACAAACGTTATACTTTGCGGAGGTTCGGGCACGAGACTTTGGCCGCTATCTCGCACTCTGATGCCAAAGCAATTTATTAGGCTTTTTAACGGCAAATCTCTCTTTGATCTTACGCTTAGACGCAACGTGCACGCGCAAAAAACGATCATCGTTTGCAACGAGGCGCACTACTTTTTGGCGCTTGACGAATGCGGTAGTAAAAAAATAGATAAATTTATTCTTGAGCCATTTGGTAAAAATACCGCCGCGGCGATTACTTTTGCGGCGCTTTGTTGCGATGAGGACGAAATTTTACTAGTTACTCCAAGCGACCATCTAATCGAGAACGAAGCGGAGTACAAAAAAGCGCTTTTGATCGCGCAAAGCTACGCAAGTCAAGGCTTTTTAGCGACGTTTGGCATAAAGCCTTGCGAGCCAAACACCGGTTACGGCTACATCAAGGCCGATAAAAACGGCGACGTGGAGCGGTTTATCGAAAAGCCCAACCTTGAAACCGCGACTAAATTTATAAAAGAAGGCGGATATTATTTTAACAGCGGTATGTTTTGCTTTAAGGCGGGCGTGTTTTTAAGCGAGATGAAAAAATACGCGCCAAGTATCGTAAAAGACGTTACTGCGGCGATAGAGGGCTCGGCGAACGAACCGAATTTGCTAAAAATAAGTCCGAATTTTATGGATAAGATCGAAGATATCAGCATCGACTATGCGCTAATGCAAAAAAGCCTAAATATCAAAATGGTACCTCTTGATGCGGGCTGGAGCGATATGGGTAGCTTTGACGAGCTGAGTAAAAAGATAAAAAATATCGGCGAATCGCTACAAATAGACGCAAGCGAAAATTTCATCCTGACCAAAAAACCGACCGCGCTCGTAGACGTGCAAAATTTGCTCGTAGTCGATACCAAAGACGCGCTTTTGATCGCTAAAAAAGGCAGTTCGCAAAAGGTAAAAGAGGTTTATAAACACTTTTTGAATTCGCTTCCCGAAATTTGCGAAGCGCACACGAGCGTATACCGTCCGTGGGGCAGCTACGAGGTGCTAGGCGAGGGTAGCGGCTACAAGATGAAAAAGATCGTGGTTAAGCCCGGCAAAAGGCTGAGTCTGCAAAAGCACTTTAAGCGAAACGAGCACTGGGTCGTCGTCGAGGGCGAGGCGCTAGTAACCATAGATGATAGTGAGATGCAGATAAAACGAAACGAGTCGATATATATAAAAAGCGGGCAGATTCACCGGCTGGAAAATACGGCAAACTCCGATCTCATCGTTATAGAAGTGCAAACGGGCGAGTATCTGGGCGAGGACGATATAGTTCGTATCAGCGACGACTACGATAGAAAGTAGCGGCGGAGCGGATGAAAAAAGCTCTGGTTTGCGACTGGCTAGAAACCTATGCCGGAGCTGAGCGTTGCGTGCAGAGTTTTACGGATATTTGGGATGATTTTGAGGTTTTTAGCCTTGTTGATTACCTTAAATTTGACGATAGACAAAAGATTTTAAATGGCAAATTCGCTCGAACCAGTTTTATTCAAAATTTACCGTTTGCAAAGAGTAAATTTAGGAGCTATCTGCCGCTTTTTCCGCTGGCGATAGAGCAGTTTGATCTGAGTGAATTTGACGTCGTGCTGTCTAGTTCGCACGCCGTAGCAAAGGGCGCTCTGACGCATTCAAACCAGCTTCATATAAGTTATATCCACACTCCGATGCGCTATGCTTGGGATATGTATTTTGACTATTTGCGTCAAAACGAACTAGAGCGCGGGCTAAAATCGATGCTGGCTAGGTATATTTTACATAAAATACGTCTGTGGGATATCGCCGCGGCAAATAGAGCCGACGTTTACGTCGCAAACTCAAATTTTATCGCTCGCCGTATACGTAAAATTTACGGCAAAGACGCCACCGTGATCTACCCGCCCGTAGATACCGCAAATTTTAAATTAAACGAAAATAAAGAGGATTTTTACGTCACGGTTTCAAGGATAGTGCCTTATAAAAAGATCGATTTAATCGTGCGCGCCTTTAACGAAAGCGGCAAAAAGCTAGTCGTAGTGGGTGACGGCGAGCAGATGAATGAGATCAAAAATATCGCCAAAAGCAATGTTGAAATTTTAGGTTTTCAAAGCGCACGTGAGACTGCGGAGCTGATGGGTAAGGCAAAAGCCTTCGTCTTTGCTGCCGTGGAGGATTTTGGTATAGCGCCCGTGGAAGCTCAGGCCTGCGGGACGCCCGTCATCTGCCTGGGTAGGGGCGGCGCGAAAGAGAGCGTGATAGACGGCATCACGGGTGTTTATTTTAGCGAGCAAAGCGAGGACAGCCTAAATGAAGCGGTTGTAAAATTTGAAAAAATAAGAGACAAATTTGATCCGCAAGCAATCAGACAAAATGCGCTAAAATTTTCAAAAGAGCGCTTTGAAGGTGAGATAAAGGAGCTCGTGGAGAGTAGTTACGAGAGATTTTTAGAGGGCGTGTTATGAGTCTGCGCTCTAAAATTTTGCTAAAAGCCGTGATCGATTACGTCGTCGTTGTCGCTACTGCGCCGATTTGGCTTACTGTCGTCGCCGTTATAGCAGCAGTCATAAAGATAAACGAGCCTGGCGAGAGCATCTTTTTTAAACAAAAGCGAATAGGGCGTTTTGGCAAGCCGTTTAGCTGCTATAAATTTAGATCGATGCATAAAAATTGGCGTAAAATTTTAGACGATTATCTTGCGCAAAATCCCGCAGAGGCCGAGCATTTTGCCAAATTTCACAAATACGAATTTGATCCGCGCATAACAAAAGTCGGCGGGTTTATCAGACGCACTTCGCTTGATGAGTTGCCGCAGCTTTTTAACGTTCTTAGGCTTGAGATGAGCCTGGTCGGACCGCGTCCGTATATGTTTTACGAAAAAAAACAAATCGGTAAAAATTTAGGCAAGATAACAAGGGTTAGGCCGGGGCTTACGGGGCTTTGGCAGGTGAGCGGCAGGAATGAAATTCCATTTGACGAGCGAGTAAAAATGGAGTGCGCATATGTCGATAATCTTTCGATTTTTAGGGATTTTTTGATACTTGTTCGTACGATTTTCGTGGTTTTAAAATAAATTTTACTCGTAGTATTTTTCGTACCTTTTGGTTGATTTTAAGCTTGCTTTCTAAATCTTATTTTGTTTATCTTTTGTTCAATAAAATAGAAATTTATAAATCCAAATATAATCGAACCAGTCGTTACAAAAGCTAAATTTACGTTTCCTAGTAAAAGCTGGCTGAGCCAAATAAAAAGAAAATGGCTGATAAAAATCGCGTATGAAAGCGAGCCTGCGATATCGTTAAATTTGAGCTTAAATTTAAACCTCTCATGCGCTAAAACGATAGCTGCGCCGATCAAGTATCCAAGCATCGTCTCTGCGCCAAAGGCACTAAATTTGTGCGAGTCAAAAAGATAGCCCGCCAGCGCCGCTACCGCCGCGTAAAAAACGGTGAGCTTGCCAAGCTCTTTTTGATATATCAAAAATCCTGTATAAAACATAAAAAATACGCCGCAAACAAGCCTATATCCGTAGATATCAGCATTTATAAAGCCCAAATTCGCCGCTGCATAAACGCCTAGCGAGCCGGTAGCTAGCGCGTAGCCCAGCCGTCTAAATTTGATCGCGAGTACGAGCAGGGCGTACGCCTGAAGCTCGGCTCCTAGCGACCAAGCTGGCGGTATGAGGAAATTTAGCCCAACGGGCGCGTCTATGACGGAAACGTCGAGCCAAAAAAAATAGTTTAACGGCGCGATGAGAGCATTTAGAAGTAAATTTTTCACGCTAAAATTTGGATGCAAATAAGACGTCACGCAAAAAAACAGTATCGTGAGCGTAAACGCAAAGAAAAACGCGGGATAAATGCGCAAAAATCTATCTTTTACAAAGTAGCTTATTTGCGCGTTTTGAGGCGCGATTTTGATAAAAACCTTTGATGTGACGAGTCCTGCTAGGATATAAAAAATCACGACGGCAAATACGCCTATGTTTTTACCGGCCAGTCCTATACCAACGTGCGATAGTAGCACTAAATACGCTAAAATAAATCTAATATAACCAAACATTTTGTTCCTAATTTTTGTTTTTACGGCATTTTTGCGGCTACGCCTAGCAGGATTTTGCGGTGCAATTTGTTTTTTCGTAAATTTCCGCCGCTTTCGTTTCTCGGACTACGACCGTTGCAACCTACCAAAAATGACGCCTTTTGCCGAGCTTTATTGCGCAAGGCGATTGTCGCATTTTTTGGCCGGCTAGCTACGTGTAAAATTTGCCGCCCTTATCTGCATTTTTGCCGAGCATGCGCAAAATTTAAACGCCGAGTCTGCGCTTTTGCGTTTATTTCGGTTTTGATTTTACCGTAAATTTAAGCATTTTGGACTTTTGTACCGGATTTAAATTTTGAAGCAATTTAAAGTAGCGGTGAATTTAAAAATCTCCGCTTTCGCCGAATTTAACGCTAGAGCCTAAAATTTTGCAAACCAAGTCTAAAATTTCTAAATTTACCTCTAGCGCGTATTCGTCTATGACTTTAAAAACTTCTTGCCTCACATCTAAAACGTCGTCCGCATAAGATTTTACGTAGGTTTCCTCGGCGATTTTAGCTAGCGTAAAAGTATCTATATCTTTTTGCCTCATCGCTGTTTTTAATGTTTTTGAGAGTTTCCATTTTAGATTTTCCATATTTTTCCTTCGATATTTTTGCGGTACGGGTTTTGGCGCGCAAATTTACATCCACTCCAAAACCTGCGTGATATCGCCCGCGACGAAACATTTTAGCCCTTGCACATCAAGCGGTTTGCTTGGCACGATCGCGTTTTTAAATTTCTGCGTTTTTGCCTCTTTTAGGCGCTGATCGAGGTTAAATATCTCGCGAATCTCGCCGTTTAAGCTAAGCTCGCCCATAAATACGCTCTCTTTGCTGATCGGACGATTTTTAAAGCTGGAAATGATCGCCGCGACCACGGCTAGATCGGCCGCAGTTTCGCTGATCTTGACGCCGCCGCTCACGTTTATAAAGACGTCGTAGTGACCCAGCGGTATTTCGAGCTTGCGCTCAAGTAGCGCTAGTAGCATATCTAGGCGGTTTTTTTCGTAGCCAGTGGAGCTGCGTTTAGGATACGCGCTCTCGCACACGAGCGCCTGGATCTCGACGCTAAGCGCGCGCGAACCCTCCATCGTGATCGTGATCGCCGAGCCGCTAGTAGCCTTGCCTCGCGTGAAAAATTTGCCCGCGACATCGTTGGCGCTGATTAGTCCGTTTTCGCTCATCTCAAAAATCCCCACTTCGCTAGTCGAGCCGAATCGATTTTTAAACCCTCGTAGCATACGCAGCTCTCGGCTGGAGTCTCCCTCGAAATAAAGCACCACGTCCACCATGTGCTCCAAGATACGCGGCCCCGCAATCGAGCCGTCTTTTGTGATATGCCCAATGATAAAGACGCATATGTTTTCATTTTTGGCTAGGCGCATGAGCTCGAAAGTGATCTCGCGCACCTGCGATACGGAGCCTGGTGCGGAGGCGATTTTTTCGCTGTAAAGCGTCTGTATAGAGTCGATGACGAGGATTTTGTACTCGTTTTTGCGCACTTCGGCGAGGATGTTTTCTAGTAAAATTTCCGTGAGCAGAAACAACCCGTCTTTGACCGCGTCAAGGCGCTGGGCGCGCATTTTGATCTGGCTTGCGCTCTCTTCGCCGCTCACGTAGAGCGTCTTTTTGCCTTGGGCGGCGAAATTTGACGCGATTTTTAGCAGCAAGGTGCTCTTGCCGATGCCGGGACTTCCGCCGATTAGCACTAGCGAGCCCTCCACGACGCCGCCGCCAAGAACCAGGTCAAGTTCACTATTTTCCGTGCTGATACGCGTGACTTTTTCGATCTCGACCTCGCTGATTTGCTTTGCGAGACTCGGTTTTGCAGAGCTTTTTGATATCTCTTTTAGCGTTTCTATTTGCTGCGCATTTAGCTCTAAAAAGCTATCCCAAGCCCCGCATTGAGGGCATTTGCCGACCCATTTGCTCTGCTGATTACCGCAGGCTTGACACTCAAATACGGTTTTAGTTTTCGCCATTTTTTTCCTTTTCGCGATTATACTTTAAAATGTTTAAATTTTACTCCCGCCGCGCGGTTAAATTTCAAATCGAAACACGCGCGAGCGAAAAATAAGTAAATTTAACTCAAATCAACGAAAATTCAACTTTATCTAAATACAATTTGTCAAATTTAAAACTAAAATGGAGCAAAAATGAAACAAAAGCTTAGCAAAAATCAGTTTTTAGTCATCTCACTCACGCTTTTTGCCATGTTTTTTGGCGCGGGGAACTTCATCTTTCCGCCAAATTTAGGGCGAGAGGCTGGGCAGAATTTTTACGTCGCGATCATGTTTTTTTGCGCTACGGCGGTGCTTTTACCGGTGCTTGGCGTCGCAGCGATCGCTAGGGCAAAAGGGCTTCAGAGCCTAGTACGCCGCATAGATCCCGTATTTGCAGTGGTTTTTACCGCGCTTTTATACCTCACGATCGGGCCGCTTTTTGCGATACCTCGCGCGGCGAATATGCCCTTTGATATCGCCGTTAAGCCGTTTATCGCGGCTGAAAATTTGCAAATTTGGCTGTTTTTCTACTCAGCGGCGTATTTTGCGTTAAATTATTACGTCTGTATGAACCCGTCAAAACTAGTCGATCTACTCGGCAAATACCTAACTCCGCTGCTTTTGGCGCTTATTTTACTGCTTTTTGGAGCGGGATTTTTTTTCCCGATCGGCGAGTTCGTCGCTCCTAGCGGAGACTATGCGCAGCGCGCCGCGGCTAAGGGCTTTGTAGAGGGCTATCAGACGATGGACGCGCTGGCGTCGCTGGCGTTTGGTATCATCGTGATAAACGCTATCAGAACCGTGGGCGTAAAAGACGAGCGTCACCTGGTTTCATCGACGATAAAGGCCGGCATGACGGCGGGTGTGATTTTGATGGCGATTTACTTGATGCTGGGCTACCTTGGCGCGACGTCGGCGGAGCTGTTTAAGGACGCGCCGGAGATAAACGGAGCCGAGCTGCTATCTCGCATCAGCGGTCATTATTTCGGCAAGGCGGGCGTTTTGGTGCTGGGTTCTGCGTTTTTCCTAGCTTGCATCACGACGACGCTGGGGCTCATCAGCTCTGCTAGCGAGTACTTCGAGGAGCTAACGGGCGGACGCGTCAAATACAAAATTTGGGTCGCGGCGTGGTGCTTGATCGGCTTTGGCGTGGCGAATTTCGGCCTCACGACCATCATCAAGGGCTCGATCCCGGTGCTCATCGCCATCTATCCGATCGCCATTATGCTCATCATCCTTTCGCTCATCAATCCGCTGATCGACTCGAGCAAGCTCGTCTACCGCACCTGCGTCTACGTCTGCGTAGTCGTCGGCACGATAAACGGCCTTGATATCGCCGGAGTATCGGTACCACTAGTGACCGATCTAGTTAAGAAGCTGCCGTTTTACGACTCGATGCTTGGCTGGATCGTGCCTAGCGCGGTGGCATTTGCGGTGACCTACATACTACATCTTGTGCTAGAAAAGAAAGAAAATACTTTTTAACTGCTAGCGGCAAAGCGCCGAACTCGTAAGAGGTCGGCGCTTTGTCAAATTTACCCAGCCGTCAAATTCCCCGTGCGTCTAAATTTACCCAGCCGTCAAATTTACCCAGCTTATTGATTTAACTAGTAAAAATTTGACTACTCTATTATGTTTACTGAATTTAATTTGCGAATACATAAATAAAAAAATAGCTTGCTAAATTTTATAAAATTTAGTTGCAAGAGCCTTTATTTGATTGTTTGAGTTTGTTGTGAAAAATCATTTGTCGTTTTTTTGGCAAGGCGGGCATTATCGTCAAGACATTAAATTTAAGCAGTCAGCCCAAAGGCTTAGATTATATAAAACTATAGTTTTAAATAGCACCTGAACGAAACTAGCTTAAATTTGCCGAGCACTGCTGTGACTTTATGGTAAAAACCAAGACTAACTTTATAAGTTTTGGCAAAACAAATCGGCCAGTTACGGCTCGCGAATAGTCGAATTTACAAGCCTAACATAGTCTTTAGAAGCATGTAAATAAGTGCTGCCGAGCCGCCTGCAATCGGTAGGGTAATGACCCACGCAAGCACGATAGGCTTGACCATTTTCCAGTTGGCGTCGCGGTTTAGGATACCGATGCCAAGGACCGCGCCGATGAGGATGTGCGTCGATGATACGGGAATGCCTAGCTTTGTGGCTAACAGGATAACGGTACTGGCCGCTAGCTCGGCGCTAAAGCCCGTCGTAGGTAGGATCTCGGCTAGCTTGCTACCGATCGTGGCGATGACCTCTTTGCCTAAAAACCAAAGCCCGACCACGAGTGAGATACCAAATGTCACCATCGCGATGCCCGGCACTGGAGCGGTGGCGTTTATGGAGCCTGTTTTTAGCACGTCTAGGATCGCGGCAAACGGACCCACGGCGTTTGCTATGTCGTTGGCGCCGTGAGAAAATGCAAACGAGGAGGCCGTAAATATCTGAAACCATGAGAAAATGCGGTTCGTGCTCTTTTCGGCATTGTCTTTTTTCATCACGTTTATCATCGCAAGCGTGGCGAGATAGGTGACTATGCCGATGACGCAGATGATCCAGATCGTGCCAATAAAACCTAGGTCTAAATTTAGATGCTCAAGCCCTTTAAAAAGCATCATTGATGAGATGATGATCGCGCCGATGCCTGCCACCATTGGGATGTGTTTGCGCATGGCTTTTGACGTGTCGATCTCTTTTTCGCGCTCTTTCATGGCTTTTATAGCGAGCTTGTATTCGCTGCGTTCGCCGCTTTCGACGTCGTCCTCGTCAAGGACCGCGATCTTGCTTAGTATCCTTATCTGCTCGCTTTCGGGTTTTGTTTTTAGCTCTTGTAGATAGCGCTCTTTGTAGGCTTTACGTTCGCGTTTTAGTACTTTTAGCTCTAGGGTAAATTTGCGAGTCGGGATCAAAATTTTAGATTTTATGTAGCCGTAAATGAAGTAAGAAAGGATGCCTCCTAGTAGCGGCGAGATCACCCAGCTAACGGCGATCCTGCCTATCTCGCTCCAGGAGACCATAGCTAGAGCCTTATCTCCGCCCATCGTCGTAAAGCCCATCGTAAGCCCAGCGCCAACGATACCGCCTACTATCGAGTGCGTCGTGGAGATAGGTAGACCCTTTTTAGACGCGATAAATAGCCAAATGCCCGAGCTTAAAAGCGCCGACATCATAATCAGCACGAAAAGCATCGGCTCCGTGCCCTCCTGCGGGAAGCTCACGATGCCTTCGCGGATGGTTTTAGTCACCTCTCCGCCGGCGAATATCGCGCCGCTAAGCTCGAAAATAGCGGCTATGACTAGGGCTTGCTTTATCGTGACGGTCTTGGCGCCTACGCTCGTGCCAAAGGAGTTCGCGACATCGTTGCCGCCGATGTTAAACGCCATAAAGATACCGAAAATACTAGCGATACTGAAAAGCAAAAAGTGATGAGTCGGGATGTACTGATAGCCCCAAACGAAAAATCCAAACGCAGTGATTATAAAGATCGCAAATGCAAAGAGATTGTCGCTTCTCAAGCAAGTCCTTTTAAAAATGAATGGTTAATTATAGCTACATTTTTCTTAAGCAAGCCAAATTTGGGCGGTTTTATTAGCTTTAAATTTTAGCTTCGTTATAATTTGCCCACTTAAATTTAAAGGAGAAAAAATGACGATTAGGGAGCAAATTTTAGAGGACATCAAGACTGCGATGAAAGAAAAAGATAACTTTCGCCGCGACACGCTAAGGCTCATAAACTCAGTCATCAAACAAGTCGAAGTCGATGAGCGCGCCGAAATGACCGACGAAAAGGTGCTACCGATCCTGCAAACTCAGATAAAACGCCGCATGGACTCTATCGAGCAGTATAAAAACGGCGGTAGGGACGATCTAGCGCAAAACGAGCAAAAAGAGATCGATATCATAAACGGATATTTGCCTAAACAACTAAGCGCAGACGAGCTGGAGGCTGAGATAAAAGTGATCATCGCCGGACTAGGCGAGGGTGCAAATATCGGCACCGTAATGAAAGCAGCCAAAGAAAAAATCGGCGCTAGAAGCGACGGCAAGAGTATAAGTGAGTGCGCAAAGAGATTGCTGGGCTAAATTTGGCATTTAAATTTGACCGAGTTTGCTTTGAAATTCGGTCAAATTTAAGGCGAGGGCAGGCTGGCTTTAAGTAGATTTGCCTTTATGAGATTTGACGCGACACGGCAAATGATTGCTGTTTTTGGTCAAATTTGGAGAGTTTATATCGTGCGGCTTGTGATTGGCGCGAAGTAAATTTTGCTAAGTTTGCGATACCTAGTATAAATTTTGCCGACGCCAATTGTGTTTATAGAGGGTTCAAATTGGCTCTAGAGTTTTTGACGATGTAAAGCTTTCAAAAATGGGGTTTTGCAAAATTTTATAGAATGGATTTTTTGGTTTAAAGTAATGCAAAAGAGCAAAATTTGAGCCAAATGTTTTTAGCTCAAATTTCGTATAACGTTACTTTACACTTTCTTCTATCGTCGAGTCTATTATCTTAAATATCTCACCGCTTGCTTGTTTGACTTTAGCAAATCTATCGACGAATTTTTGGATATCGTTCATATTGTAACCATTTTTTGAGTCGTCTAGGTTAGCTTTTACCAGATCGCTTATTTGTTTTGCGGGAGCGCTTGCCTTCTCAAAGCTTTTTGAATTTGCAAAATATGCCGCCGCGCTCTCGTACCATGCGTTTAAATTTTGCGTTTGTTTTTGCATATTTTCGTCGTCGCCTCTTTCGTTGATAACGTTTCCGTATGCGGTCTGTAGATATGTCACTCGGTTGATCTTGCCGATGATGCCGATGGTTTTGTTTTCGACGTATTTTGAGATTTTTGCGCTTTGCGTCGCACCTTGGCTAAATACATTCACGGCATCTCTAAATTTAGACACGCTTACGTTTGCGACTTGCGCTATTTGAGTGATTTTGTTGGAATTGTCATTTAGATCGTTTGTTTGTTGTTGCAGAGTTTGGATGTTTATGCCGATTTCGCTTGTAGCTTTTTGCGTATTTTCGGCTAGCTTTCGCACTTCGTCCGCAACTACGGCAAAGCCTCGTCCGTGCTCGCCGGCGCGCGCCGCTTCGATAGCAGCGTTAAGGGCGAGTAGGTTTGTTTGCTCGGCGATATCTTTGATTAAATTTACGACCGATGAGATTTCCTCGGTTCTGTGGGTTAAATTTTTAATAGCTTCGGTAGACTCTGTGATAAGGTGCTCTAGGTTGCCCATATTTTGGCTAAGTTCACTTACGGCCGACATGCTTTCGTTGGCCTTTACCGAAGTATCTTGTGCCATGGTTGAAATTTGGGTTAAATTTTTAATGCTTTGATTGAGGTCGTTTTGCACTTCTAAAATGCCGTCGTTTCCGTTGCCGAGCTCGCTAAATTTTTCGGAGAGTATGCCTCTGGTTTTACCTTTTTGCCCGGCTTTTATACCCTCGACGCCTTCGCTCATGGAAATGGCATTGGTTCTAAAAAGACCTCGAAATCCCTCTGCAAAAATATTTCTATAAGTTATTCCGCTTTCGGCTGATTTTACGCAAGTGCCCATTTCTCTTTGCAAAGCTTCGATTTGATCGAGCAAATCGTTTATACCAAGTGCTATTTTGCCGATTTGAGAGTTTGGATCTATTTGTAAAATTCTAGGTTCCAAAAAGCCGTTTCTAGCCTGTTCGACCACATTTAAAATTTCATCGTAATTTACTTTTTCTTTTTTAAAAAACATGATTTTCCTTTTATAATCTTTGTAAGTCGTTCATTAGCTCGTCATAGCTCTTATTTTTTTCTTTTAAAATATTATCAAGAAGTTTAGATGAGGCTTCCATGCCACCGCTCTTTTCAGCTTCCAAGAGCTGTCTGTAAAGCGGAATAATGATTTCTAAGGCTTTTGGATTCGGCTTTCGTCTAACCGAATAATAACCGATAATGTTGCCGTTTTGATCAAGAGAAGCGGTAACGTTTGCAAATACCCAGTAAAATGAACCGTCAAAGCTCTTGTTTTTAACATAGGCAAAAACCTCTTTTTTATTTTTTACGTACTCCCATAAAATTTTAAAAACAACGCGTGGCATATCTGGATGCCTCACGATATTATGTGGTTTCCCGATTAACTCATTACCTTTTGCGCCGACTATTTGAGCAAAAGGGATATTGCAATAAGTTATTTTTCCTTTTGTATCGGTTTTTGAAACTAAAAACGCATCTGCACTAACTTGACGTTCATGTAAATTATTTTGCATTTCTTTCCTTAATTGTTGTTTTAATTATCGTCCTTGAACCGCATTTCCAAGATCCCACATAGGCATAAAAATACCAAGCGCCAAAAGTATAACCATGCCCGCCATAAATAAAAGCATAATCGGTTCCACATAGCTTGAAATATTATCAACCAGGTCACTAAATTTAGCCTTATAGTAGTCAGTTACTTTCTCAAGCATTGCATCTATTGCACCGCCTTTTTCGCCTGCGCTTAGCATCTGAATAAGCATACTCTCGTAAAGCTGGGTATCTCGAAAAGCTTCTGTCAAGGATACGCCTCTTTGAACAGCAATCTTGATTGTGGCAAGCTTATCGTGTATGTCTTGGTTTTCTACAGTTAAAGTTGCTGTTTCAAGGGCATCAGCAATTGGAATACCTGCTCTTACAAGTTCTGTAAAAATAAGATTAAATCTATTCATTGTTGAGTAGAATATAACTTTATTAATTAAATAAACTTTT
>NZ_CALIAV010000064.1 GCF_938045625.1 uncultured Campylobacter sp. | reverse complement strand
GAAGACACTCGACATGCACGTGTCGTGGCTGCGCCGCAAGCTCGGCGACGACGCGACTGACCCGCACTACATTACGACCGTCCGCGGGATGGGTTTCCGCTTCGAAAACGCTCGCTGAACGCCGCTGAGGGAGGCTCGTCATGCGCGCACGCGCGGTGAGGATGATCGTCTCGGTCGTCGCCGTCGTGTGCGTCCTGATGGGCCTACCGGGTGCGTTCTTTGCGTCGGCGTCCATATGGACCTCTGAGCAGCGTAGCCTCGAGGTTCAGTCGCAGCTCATCCTGCAAAATATTGAGCGCCGGCGCGTCGCGGGGGAGGGGAACGACCCTGCGACCCTGGCGTCGCTGGTGGCGGATCAAGCAAACAGCCGCGGCGGTGAACTGAGCTATCGCATCAAAGTACCCGACTCCAACATTGCGACCAACGGCAAGGTTATTTCGGGACGGACCATGACCGCTGTGGCTTCCTCACCCTCTGGAGTGTCTGTCCAGCTCACAGCATCGGCATCGAACGCGCTGGGGCGCATTGCGTGGACGTGTTCGCTGTTTGGCGGTGGCATGGCCCTGTCGATGCTGATCGGCTGGCTCATGGCGCGTGCCTTGTCGCGCGATCTGTCCGCGCCCCTCATCTACCTGGCTGCCCAGGCTGAGCAGATCGGTTCGGGTGGCGTGCGCGCCCGTGTCGAAAAGTCCGGCATCGAGGAAATCGACCTGGTCTCGGAGGAACTGGCTCGCACCGGTGAACGCATGGCGGGCCGACTCGCGGCCGAGCGACAGGCCGCCGCCGATGCCTCGCACCAGCTGCGTACCCCTCTGACGGCGCTGTCCATGCGCCTGGAGGAGATCGAATTGATCTCCACAGAGGACGAGGTACGCGCCGAAGCCCACACCTGCCTCGAACAGGTCGAACGCATGACGAACGTCGTGACGGAGCTCCTGGACGTCTCGCAGCGACAGACCAGCCAGACCGAGGCCATCCACATTCTCGAGGTCTTCAATACAGCCCGCGAGGAGTGGGAGGATCAGTTCGAGGCGGCCGGGCGCTCGCTCGTTTTCCTCGACGAAGCTGAGCGCCCGATCCTCGCTGACGCCGGGAAGCTCGGCCAGGTCCTGGCCACCCTCATCGAAAACTCGCTGCGCTACGGCGACGGGACGACGCGTGTGTGGGCGCACGCAGGCACATCCAAACGCGGAGTCATCATTGAAGTGAGCGATGAAGGCGAGGGCATCGATGAGAGCCTCGCCCCCGATATCTTTGAAAAAGGCGGACACTTTATGAGCGCGGACGGCTTTAACGAATTTGAGTTTATATTAAATTTATTTAAACTTAAAGACAAAAAATTATCATAAAATAATAACTAAAAAGTAAGATTATTTAAAAAAAATTACTATAATGTGCATTTTGATTTACTAAATTTATGTTCAAGGATCTGTTTTGAGCGAGTTAAAATCCCTATTTTTCAGTATGACGTCGGCCGTCGTGCTACTTGTTATATTTGCTATCGGTAGCGGCGCAGCAACGATAATAGAAAGCTACTACGACACAAAAAGCGCGTGGGCGGCGGTTTACGGAGCGAGTTGGTTCGCTTTGGTGCAAGTTCTTCTAGGCATAAATTTAGCTTACAATATTTTTAGATATAACCTTTTAAGAAAAGAAAAACTGCCCGTTTTGATATTTCACGTTAGCTTTTTATTTATGCTTTTAGGTGCTGCTATGACGCGATATCTTGGCTTTGAGGGCAACATCCATATCAGAGAAAACGAAACCTCAAATGCGGTATTCGGATCCGTTTCTAGAATAGAAATCGCAGCCGAAAAAGACGGTCAGATTTACTCAAACTCGATCCCGAAACAAATCACTTCCGTCGGCTCAAACGACTTTAACTTGCCGCTTGAAATCGCGGGCAAAAAAGCAAATTTAACCTTTGACGGATACTACAAAAAGGCCGAAACCGAGTACTACGAAGCGGAAAAAGGCGAGCCGCTCGTTAGGCTTGCAGTCTCAAGCCCAGACTCAAAAGAAGAGATAAGCCTGCAAGCCGGCGAAACTCGCGAGGTAGGCGGCGTTAGCTTTGCATTCGACGCGCAGCCGCTACTTGAAAATTTCGTCAAAATCGAGCTAAAAGAGGGCAAATTTTATCTAACTTCAAACCAAAATATCAGCTACTTTACGATGGCGACGAATGAAAAAGGCGAGTACGCAAAAGACCAAGCGACCGAGTTTTTACCGATGCAGCTCTATACGGTCACGGACGTAAATTTCGTACCTAAATCATTATTAACCAAAGCAGCCAAGCGAGTCGTGAGCAAAAACGGCGAATATGACGCATTGGTGGCAAATTTGACGTTTGACGGGCAAACCCAGCAGCTCATGCTCTATGAAAACAGCTACATACCTGCTAAAGCTAAGATCGACGGCGTACTTTTTAACGTTTACTGGGGCTCAAAGATGGTCGAGCTTCCATTTTCTTTAAAACTTGAGGACTTCGAGCTTAAGCGCTATCCGGGTTCAAATTCGCCGATGAGCTACTCTAGCGACGTTATCGTCGAAGACTCTAGAACCGGAAACTACCCGTATAAAATTTACATGAACCACGTACTAGATCACGACGGATATAGATTTTTCCAAAGTAGCTACGACCAAGACGAACTTGGCACCGTACTATCGGTAAATCGCGATCCGGGTAAGATTCCGACCTACATCGGCTACTTTTTGCTGGGTTTGGGACTATTTTTCAACGTCGTAAATCCTCGCTCTCGCTTTAGAAAACTAGCTAAAATGATAAACGAGGATGCCGTTAAAAAAGTCGCGAGCTTTGTTCTAGTAGCCTGCTTTGCGGCATTTGCTCCGAGCAAAACCTACGCGGCCGATAACGCTAGAAACATCGATGCAAACCACGCAAAAGAGCTCTCTACGCTAATTATCCAAAGCGCCGACGGCAGAATGAAGCCTTTTGACACTGTCGCAAGGGAAATTCTAAACAAGATCCACCGCAGCGATACGCTAGACGGCCTAAATGCAAACCAAGCCATACTTTCGATGATGATAAACGCCCCATACTGGCGCGACGTACCGATAATCTACGTCGGAAATAAAGAGCTAAAAAAGCTAATCGGCATAGACGAAAAGGCCAAATACGCGAGCTATAACGACTTTTTTGAAAGCGATAAAGACGGTAAAATCACCTACAAACTCAACAAATTTGCCGAAGCAGCAAACCGAAAAACGCCGGGCGAGCGCGGAACATTCGATAAAGACTTGCAAAAAGTGGACGAGCGCCTAAACATACTTTATATGGTGTTTATGGGCGAGATCTTTACGATGTTTCCAAAGATGGACGACCCGAATAACAAATGGTACGGCATAGCCTCAGCCATGATGTATCTTCCTAAAAACGAGAGCGAACCGATCGGCAGGATGCTAAGAAGCTACTTCACTAGCGTTGCCGAAGCCACCGAAAACAACAACTGGCGCCGAGCAAATCAAGCTCTAGCCGAGATAAAAACCTATCAACAAGAGCACGGCAAAAAAGTCATCCCAGGCGAAAAACGCGTCGAGATGGAGCTGTTTTTTAACGAGTATAAAATTTTCGAGTCGCTAACGCCGATATACCTTTTGGCTGGGTTTGGGCTTTTATGCTTCGTGTTTGCTAAGATGGCAAGGCCTAAACTAAATATCAAATGGCTATTTGGTATCGTTTACGGCGTAAATATCTTGGCGTTTTTGCTGCATACTTTCGGCATAGGCATACGCTGGTATATCGCCGAGCACGCGCCGTGGAGCAACGCCTACGAGTCGATGATTTATATCGCTTGGGCGCTTAGCTTATCAGGCCTAGTATTCTCTCGCCAAAGCCCTATAGCTATGGCCCTAACCTCGATTTTAGCGGGCGTTACGCTATTTGTCGCGCACCTTAGCTGGATGGATCCGCAGATCACCACTCTAGTGCCGGTACTTCAGAGCTACTGGCTAACGATCCACGTTTCAGTCATCACGGCTAGTTACGGATTTTTGGGACTTTGCTCGCTACTGGGTATGTTTACGCTCGTACTTTTTGCTCTGCAAGGCAGCAAGGAGCATAAAGAAATTTCGCGAAATATCCTAGAGGCCACGCGCATAAACGAGATGGCGATGATACTGGGTCTTAGCCTGCTTACGATGGGCAACTTCCTGGGCGGCGTTTGGGCGAACGAGAGTTGGGGTCGCTACTGGGGCTGGGATAGCAAGGAGACGTGGGCACTGGTTTCTATTCTCGTTTACGCAGCAGTTCTACACATTAGATTTATCCCTAAACTAAACAGCCAGTACGCATTTGCCGTTACTTCGATGTTTGCTTATTGGTCGATCATAATGACCTATTTTGGCGTAAACTTCTACCTAAGCGGCATGCACTCGTATGCTGCGGGTGAGCCGATACCGGTGCCGACTTTTGTATGGGTGGGTGCACTTTTGATGGTCTTGATAGCGGTCTTGGCGTATTTTAGAAAACCAGATAAAACAGTGAAACTATAATGAATCAAACTACTATAGTAATAATTCTAGCGACGATTCTTTTGATGCTCGTCGCTTCCCTTGTTTTTATGGCGGTTAAGCTAGGTAGCGACAAAATCGCAGCCAACAATGCGGCAAAAGAAGCCGCCAATCGAGGCATCACACTAGATGATTTACTCGCCGTAGCAAACGATCCAGGCACTAGCAAAAATAAGTTATTTTCTATTTTGAGGACGTTTTCTTCAAATTTTAGATTACCGCCCAAAAAAGACGGCGTAGCGCCCGAGGATGCAAAAGAATATTTAAATTTTGTTCTAGCCATAGCTTCGCATAAAAACGCCGACGCCAAACTAATAGCTTTTATGACTAACGAACTAAAAAAGAAAAATCCTGAATACGCAAGAGAGATCGATACATACGAGCAAAAAGGTATGTCGCAAACAAAAAAATGAACTCTAGCTAATTTATTTTGTTCTAAATTTGCTATTGAGTTCTGATTTTAGATAACCAAAGACTCCCATAAATAGCCCCCCCAAAAAAACACACAAACTAATATAGAGTACTTAGGCGGTAAATTTTAACGGGATTTGATTTTAATAACCGCCTAAAAATCGCCAAATAAACTTACTTTACAAACGGCAATTCAAATTTAATCCACTCGTAGTCAAGTCCGATTTTCGTCACAGCCTCGTAGCAAATCGCGCTAAGAAGCCCCGCAAAAAGCCCTGCTAGCATATCATCACCCATCACGCCCAGCCCGCCTTTTACGTTTTTGTCGATGCGGCCGATCACGGATGGCTTTAGGATGTCAAACGCCCTAAAAAACAGAACCGAGAGCGCAAACTGCACCGCCGTGGCGCCGCTGATAGAAATCGCCAGCCAAACGCCAGCAACCTCGTCTATCACGATACTGCCGTGATCGTGCACGCCGGTTTTTGCTTCATAATCGTCGATGATCTTGATGCTATATAAAAAAAGACAAATCGAAACTAAAAACAGCGTGGAAGCGGGCAAAAACATCAAAAATCCATACGCCGCAACTGCGCCAGCTAGCGAGCCCACCGTACCGGGGGCCTTAGGACTCAGCCCAGCGCCAAAAAACGTTAAAAATAACCTTTGCATATTTTTCCTTGAAATCAAATTTAAATAATGTAGTGCTTTCGTTCGCCGATTTTTAGTGCGATTTTAGCAAATTTAACGCGCAAATTTCAAAATTCGGACGCCAAATTTTCGCGGATTTCGGATATTTTCAAATTTGACGGCAAAATGCGCTAAATTTATTAGATTTTACAACCGCAAATTTCAATCCGTACTTTCAGCAATCAAATTTAAAATTTCCAAACTACAATACAAATTCGCCGCAACGCTGTGCAATATCGTCAAATTTAACGTCAATCAAAGCACGGACGCCTTACGCCAAACAAACCGCGCTACCCTCCGCGCAATAAATGTATAGCGTCAAATTTTAGAGTTTTTGCGGTGCAGGTCTCGGCGAGTAAAATTTGCAAATTCGAACGCAAAAGCAAAGATAAGATATCGCAAAACGGTCAGCTCGCAACGCTAATGCAAGCACTCGCTCAGTAAATTTTAGCGGCGACAAAACGCGTAGTTTCCCGAGCTAAATTTAACTCTTCCACTGCTTCGCACTGCAAATTTGCTGCCCCTGAAAAGCGACCTCAAGCGCAGCGAAACTGCACAAAATCTCTCTCAAAACGAGCCGCAGTATAAAAGCTAAAATTAAGCAAAAAAGCGCCAAATGAACAACGCATGCATACAGCAATAAACGATATTTCGACGCAGTAAAAGCTAAAAGCAAATTTAAGTCAGCGACGTCGTCTGATAAAGCTTCATCAAATTTTCGTAAAACTCCCTCTCCGTCTGCTTTTCGAGCAGCCCGTTGCTAGGAAAAAGATCGTCGCAAAGCTTTTGGATATTTTCAAATCGGTTCGGAAAAAGCTCGCTCAGTATCATCGCCGAGATGTCGCGCCGCATGAGAATCGCAGGCGGCAAGATACCCGCTAGCAGTAGCGTTTTTAGCGTCTGGGCGTGGTATTTGATATGGTGATGCTGGCCGTGCGGGCAGGTCTTAGTGCTAACTAGCGTCTTGCACTCGTCGCAGTAGACGAGCTCTGGCAACACGACGATATCTAAATTTAGATCGTTTTTGTAGCGTTCTAGCACCGTGTGAGCGACGTTGTGATCGTAAAACATACCGATACCGGCGTGATTTTGCCCGACTATGAGCTTATGGGCGCCCAGCCTATGTGCCGCGATGCACTCTAGTGTCGGATTTAGGTGCGAACTAAAGAGATTTGAGTTCTCAAAAGGCACGATGATCAGGCGGTTTTTGGGGACGTAGTTTTGGATGAAGTATTCCAGCACGCTTTTTTTGAGAGAAAAGCTCATCATCTCGTCCGCGCCGTGGCTTTTTAGTAAAAACAAAAGCACCAGATCGGAGCTATCTATCGTCATCCTGATGAGGCGCTCGTGCGCGCGGTTAAATGGCTCCGCAGTTAGCATGATCGCCGAGATTTTGCGGACGTTTTGCTCCCTTTTGACCTCTTCGATCAGCTTTCTTACCTCGGCTAGCTTGTCGTCGCAGATTTTTATCTCGCCGCTTACGGCCAGTTCGCCGCTTTGGCTTTGCTGTGCGGGCGCGGCTTCGTTAGCGCGAAAGATATTTTGCGAGCTTTTTTCGGCGTTAAATTTAAAAACCTCGCCGACCTCGATATACCCCACGACCTTACCGCCGTTGATAAGCTCGATATGATCGCCCTTTGAGGCGTTTTTTATAGTTTCTTGATTGCGCTTGCCGTGCGGCGCAAAGACGAAAGTATATGGCATCGGCTCGCCGGCCAAAAAGCCCGTCTCGTAGATCTCGTTCGCCTCTTTTTCATTCATCAGGCGGTTAAATTTGCTAAAAATTTGATTTTCTATGAGATCAAGCGCGCCAAAAGCCTCGTCGTTTATCCAAACGGCGTTATTTTTTCTTGACGACGTCATATTTTTTCCTCTTTTCCCAAAGCGATTTGCGCGAGATGCCTAGCTTTTTGCTAAGCTCGGTGTCGGGGTATTTGTCCTGATAGTTTACGATGATGTGCTTGATGTAGTCGTCGATCGTCAAAATTTCGTCGATTTGAAAATTTTTCTCATCGCTTGTGATGTTTAGCGTCTCCATCGGCGTCTCTTCGTTCGGATTGGTCGAGCTTGCGATGATCTTGCGTTTGGCGGCGAGAGATACGATCTGATTTTTGGCCTCTTGGCGTAAAATTTGAAAATTTGAAAAGTACAAAAGCGTGCGCGGATTTGCCGCGGCGATAGCCTCCACGTCGATTCCGGGTTCTAGCGGGACGTATTTGAAGCTCAAATTTAGCGCCTTTGCGTACTCAAAAACAAAGTTATCGGCGTTTATCATTTTATTGCATTTGATGAGAAGCGGCAGCTTTATGCGCTTAAAGTCGAAATTTAGCGCCGAAACCGCCTTAAAATGATAGTTTAAGTAGTCCTGATAGGTTTTTATAAATGTTTGCAGCCGCCTAAACTCCTCAAAATGTTTGATCTTTCGCACCAGCTCCTCGATCATAAACGGCTTTTGTATGTAGTCGCTCGCACCCGCTTTTATCGGGATCGAGACGGTGTCGTTGCTGATATAGGTGATGAGCAGGATGACGACGGAGTCTTTAAATTTTTGTATGATTTTTAGCGTCTCGTCGCCGGCAAACGCACTAGAGAGCAGCACAACGTCAAAGTGCACGTCCTTAGCGCCCTCCTTTGCCTTCTGCTCGGGCCCACTTTTCATCGCCTCCGCCGCGCTCCTTGCGATCTCGCACTCGTAGCCTAGATCTTCTAGCTTTGATGCGATGCTTTGGGCTAGGTAGATTTCGTTTTCTATTATCAAAACTCTCATTTTTTTACTTTCGTCGTTTTATTTTTGCGTCCAGTCGTAAATTTTTAGACTCGCCGACGCCGTGGCGGCTATACCTTCGCCTCGCCCGGTAAAGCCTAGCTTCTCGGTCGTCGTGGCCTTTACGTTTATGCGGTTCGGGGTTAAATTTAGCGCATTTGCGATGTTTATTTCCATCGCAGATTTAAATTTACTAAGCTTTGGCTTCTCGGCGATAACGGTGACGTCGGCGTTTATCAGCTCAAAACCGACACTTTGAACAAGCCTATATGCTTCTTTTAGTAACACAGCAGAGTCCGCTCCCTTAAATTTATCGTCGGTATCGGGGAAATGCTCGCCTATATCGCCGAGTCCGGCCGCTCCTAGTATGGCGTCGATTAGCGCGTGGATAGCTACGTCGCCGTCGGAGTGGGCCTTTAAATTTCGCTCGAAAGGAATTTTCTCGCCGCCGATTGTTACGAAACTTCCCTCTTTTTTCTCTTCTTCAAAGGCATGCACGTCAAAGCCGTTTCCCACGTAAATTTCACTTGACGGCGCACCAAGGCCGCAAATTTTAGAAAGGTCGTCTTTAAATGTGATTTTTCTCGCGTTTTCATCGCCCTGCACGTACCAAATTTTACCGCCCGCAGCCGCTATCGCCGAGCTATCGTCGGTGTAAATTTGACCTGATTCAAGCGCGCTTTTTAGCATTGCTGTGCGCGAGAGCTGCGGCGTCTGGATGAGCTTGATCTGCTCTCTATCGACGGCCTGGGACCCTAGATAAACGGTATCTGGCACTTTTAGCGCAGGCACGACGCAGTCGGCATTTTGGATGCCGCCCATTATACGCGAGAAAAGCTCGGCGCTAATCATCGGACGAGCGATGTCGCTAACCAAAACATATTCGCTTTGAACGAGCTTAAGAGCGTTTTTTAGGCTCTCTTGACGGGTCGCGCCGCCTTTTACGAAGCGATACGACGGGGCAAATTTGCTCATATATTTTTCCTCGTTTGAGGCGACGATTATCTCCTTAAAAGCGTAGTGCGAGCTTAAATTTTTAGCCGCAAAGAGCCATAGCGGATCGCTTCCGACGCGCAACCACTGCTTTTTAACGGGCATTTCAAAACGGCTGGAGCTTCCGGCTCCGAGCATTATCAGCGTAACGTCTAGCAAAATTTCTCCTTTGGCGAAGTGTTACGATATTATACATCCCAAAAGCTTGTTTTTATCTTTTTTGAGTAAGATTAGAACCAAAATTTTAAGGAGCGAAACATGAAAGAATTTCGGGTCAAATTTGACTCCGCCGACAAAACTCCGACGCAGATGTACTACGCTAAAAAAGGCATCATAACGCCCGAGATGAACTACGTAGCGCAGGCTGAAATGCTAGATCCCCAGCTCGTTAGAAGCGAAGTCGCCGCAGGCAAGATGATAATCCCTGCCAACATCCATCACGAAAATTTGCTCCCGATGGCGATCGGCAGAGAGGCAAAAACCAAAATCAACGCAAATATCGGCAACTCGAGCCTAAGCAGCGATATCTGTGCCGAGCTTGAAAAGCTGCAAATTTGCCTAAAATACGGCGCCGATACGGTCATGGATCTAAGTACGGGCGGCGATTTGGATGCCATTAGAAGCGCGATAATCGTAAACTCGACCGTCCCCATAGGCACCGTACCGATGTATCAGATCATCCATGATATAAAAGAGGTGGAAAATTTAACCGCTAGCGACATCCTAAAAACGCTTGAAAAGCAGGCGAGCCAGGGCGTTAGCTACTTTACGATACACGCGGGCTTTTTGCTCAAATTTATGCCGCTGGTCGCAAAGCGAAAGATGGGTATCGTTAGCCGCGGCGGCAGCCTAACTGCTAGTTGGATGATGCATCATCATAAAGAAAACCCGTTTTACGAGGCCTTTGACGATATTTTAGAAATTTGCGCCGCTAACGACGTCGCGCTATCTCTTGGCGACGGACTGCGCCCCGGCTGCCTATACGACGCGACCGACGAAGCTCAGCTTAGTGAGCTGCGGGTTTTAGGCGAGCTCGCGCTACGCGCATGGGAGAAAAACGTGCAGGTGATGATCGAGGGGCCGGGTCATATTCCTTTAAACCAAATAGAGTATAATATGAAAATCGAACGCGAGCTGTGCCACGGCGCGCCATTTTACGTGCTAGGGCCGCTACCTACGGACATCGGCGCGGGGTATGATCACATCACTTCGGCTATCGGCGGGACGATGGCGGCCTTTTACGGAGCCTCGATGCTGTGCTACGTGACGCCTAAAGAGCACCTAGGCCTACCTAACGCAAACGACGTCAGAGAAGGCATCGTAGCACATAAGATCGCCGCTCACGCAGCCGACGTCGCGCTAGGCAAAGCACGCGCTATAGAGCGCGATCACGCGATGAGCGACGCTAGATACGCTTTTGACTGGAACAGGCAGTTTGAGCTAAGCCTAGATCCCCAAAGAGCGCGCGAGCTACATGACGAGAGCTTGCCGCAAGAGTCGTTTAAAAAGGCAGAATTTTGCTCGATGTGCGGGCCTAAATTTTGCGCGTATAAAATTTCAAAAAATCTAACGAAGGAGAAAAATGTTAAGTAAAGAGGATGTCTTAAATAGACTAAAAGGCGTGATATATCCAGGCTTTGAGAAAGATATCGTGAGCTTTGGATTCGTAAAAAACGTCGAAATCGGCGAGAAAATTTTAATCGAGGTCGAGATCGTAAGCTCAAATCCGGACGTAGCAAACGAGCTGCGAACCGACATAAAGCGCGTGATGGGCTCAAACGAGTGCGTCATCAATATCATCCAACCAAAAATCCCCGAGGAAAAAAGCAACAGCCAAAGTGGTAAAAACATCGCTCCGCAGATCAAAAATTTCGTAATGGTAAGCTCGGGTAAAGGCGGCGTGGGTAAGAGCACTACGACGCTAAATTTAGCTATCTCTATGGCAAAGCTAGGCAAAAAAGTAGGCATCCTAGACGCCG
Organism: uncultured Campylobacter sp.; assembly: GCF_938045625.1. Taxonomy (GTDB): domain Bacteria; phylum Campylobacterota; class Campylobacteria; order Campylobacterales; family Campylobacteraceae; genus Campylobacter_A. The sequence continues at coordinate 2,240 of NZ_CALIAV010000064.1, read as the reverse complement.
ATATCTACGGTCCAAACATCCCTAGGATGCTAGGCGAAGTAGGCACGCAGCCTCAAGTCGTCGGCAACAAGCTAAAACCGATCCTAACTCACGGCGTCGAGATGATGAGTATGGGCGTGCTAATGGAAGAAGGCATGAGCCTCATCTGGCGCGGCTCGATGATCATGAAAGCTATCGAGCAGCTGCTAAAAGACGTATTTTGGAGCGAGCTGGACGTGCTGTTTCTTGATATGCCTCCGGGAACGGGCGACGCACAGCTAACTCTAGCTCAAAGCGTACCGGTGACGGCTGGCGTGTGCGTCACGACGCCGCAAGTAGTAGCGCTTGATGACAGCAAAAGAGCACTTGATATGTTTGAAAAGCTTCACATCCCAATCGCCGGCGTGATAGAAAATATGAGCGGATTTATCTGCCCTGAAAGCGGCAAGGAGTATGATATATTTGGCAAAGGTACGACCGAGGAAGTGGCAAAAGCTTATAACACCGAAGTGCTAGCCGAGATACCTATCGAGCCTGCCGTTAGAGTCGGCGGCGACAGCGGCAAGCCGGTGAGCTTTTACGAGCCAAACTCCGTCACGGCTAAACGCTACGAAAAAGCGGCGGCTAGACTGTGGGAGATAATCAAAAATATCAACGATGATGGCGGCGCGGACAACTCGTCTATCCAGCCCGTGATGGACGGCAAGAGCGCTTGCTCGAAGTAAAATTTAAAATCTAAAGCCCGAATTTACTAAAATTTGGGCTTTAACTCTCGCAAATTTACAAATTTAGGAGAAGGACGATGAAAGCGATCGTAACGGTGATCGGTAAGGACAAGGTTGGCATTGTGGCGGGCGTTTCGGCTAAGCTCGCGCAGCTTGGGCTAAACATAGACGACATCAGCCAGACGGTTTTGGACGAGTTTTTTACGATGATGGCGGTGGTTTCCAGCGAGGAAAAGCAGGACTTTACGGCTCTAAAGGGGGAGCTAAACGAGCTAGGCGAAAAGCTAAAAGTAAAGATCAACATCCAAAGCTCGGCGATCTTTGACGCCATGCATAACATCTAAGGCCCCGATATGGACATCAAAAACGTAACCGAAACGATCGCGATGATCGAAGAGCAAAATTTCGACATCCGCACGATCACGATGGGCATCAGCCTGCTTGACTGTATCGATCCAGATATCGACAAGGCGGCGGAGAAAATTTACGCAAAGATCACAGACAAGGCGCGCGATCTGGTAAAGGTCGGTAATGAAATTTCAGCAGAGCTCGGCATCCCGATCGTAAATAAGCGCGTCTGCGTAACGCCTATCGCCATCATCGGCGCGGCGACAAACGCTACCGACTACGTCCCGCTTGCTAGAGCGATGGACGAGGCGGCCAAAAAGGTCGGCATCGACTTTATCGGCGGCTTTTCAGCGCTCGTGCAAAAGGGCTACGCAAAGGGCGATAAAATTTTAATCGACTCCATCCCCGCCGCGCTTGCCGCGACGCAAAAGGTCTGCTCGTCGGTAAATATCGGCTCGACCAAAACAGGCATAAATATGAGCGCGGTCGCCGATATGGGGCGCGTGATCAAAGAAACCGCGCGGCTTTCCGATCTTGGCGCCGCCAAACTCGTAGTGTTTGCTAACGCCGTCGAGGATAACCCCTTTATGGCGGGCGCATTTCACGGCGTGGGCGAGGCTGAAGTCGTCATAAACGTGGGCGTTAGCGGCCCGGGCGTCGTTAAACGCGCGCTTGAGAAGGTGCGCGGGGCGAGCTTTGACGTGGTCGCCGAGACCGTGAAAAAGACGGCGTTTAAGATCACTCGCATCGGACAGCTCGTCGGTCAAATGGCGTCCGAGCGCCTTGGCGTGAAATTTGGCATCGTAGATCTCTCGCTAGCTCCGACTCCGGCGGTGGGCGATTCAGTCGCGCGCGTGCTTGAGGAAATGGGCTTAGAGCGCGTCGGCACGCACGGCACTACTGCGGCTTTAGCGCTACTAAACGACGCGGTCAAAAAGGGAGGCGTGATGGCATGCAATCAAGTAGGCGGACTTAGCGGCGCGTTTATCCCCGTCTCCGAAGACGAGGGCATGATCGCTGCGGTGCGCGCAGGATCGTTAAATTTGGAAAAGCTCGAAGCGATGACTGCGATCTGCTCGGTGGGGCTCGACATGATCGCGATCCCTGAGGACACGCCCGAGCAGACGATCGCTGCGATCATAGCCGACGAGGCCGCGATCGGCGTGATAAATCAAAAAACGACCGCCG
>NZ_CALIAV010000063.1 GCF_938045625.1 uncultured Campylobacter sp. | reverse complement strand
CGCCAAAGGGCGTGAGCCTAGACGCGCTCGTCGCGCAGATCAGGGGCGTGGACGGTGTGCTCTCGGTGCACGACCTGCATATCTGGAGTATCACTAGCGGTGCAAACGCGCTTACGGCTCACATTGTGGTCAGCGGCGAGCTGAGCGTGCGCGAGGCGGAGCGGATCATGTCCGAAATATCGCACGAAATGGAGCATCTGGGCATCACGCACACGACGCTGCAGCTTGAGAGCAGCGACAACGAATGCGCTGACGAGCTAATCTGCGAAGTAAGGTCAAACGACGCGGGCGGGCATTTGGGGCATAGTCATTAAAATTTGGGCAAATTTGGGGCGAAATTTTGCGATCTGGCATATCAAATCAAATCCGTAGCCCGAAACGAATAATTTTTTGCTAAAATTTAAATTGACGCATTTTTATAAAAGTGGCAAATTTAGAGAAAAAATATATACTAGTCGTGATTTTCGGCCTGCTTTGCGCCCTTGGGGACGGTAATTATATAGGTTTTCTTATCGCACTAAATTTCGCGGTAGCCTTGGTTTGCGCCGCTTTTTCTTTTATGAAAAAGGATTATATATTTTTGCTATTACTAGCGCTAAATTTGGCTTTGTATTTCAACGCTGTCGATACCCCTTTTGAAAAGCCTGAGCTTTGGACATATCATATACCCGCACTCGCAAACGCGACATACGCCCTAATCGCTCTAGTTTATGCTTCGGGATTTCTCGCTTTTGTCCCGCTTGCGGCATATATCTGTTTTTTATATTCGCTTTGCGTCGTTATCTGCGGCGCACGTAAAAAATTTCAAAATTTACGTTAAATTTTACGGGCAAAACCTGCGTCAAATTTACCCCAAATCCCCCCGCCGAAAATTCGCCCTCCGCCCGTCAAATTTAAGCCTGTCAACTTAATAAAACATAAATTTACTCTACTTTAACGAAAATTTTTATACAATCGCCCAAAATTTAACTAGGGATTTCATGAAAAATATCAGAAATTTTAGCATCATCGCTCATATCGACCACGGCAAATCAACGCTTGCCGACCGCCTGATCCAGGAGTGCGGTGCCGTCAGCGACCGCGAGATGAGCAGTCAAATCATGGATACGATGGACATCGAAAAAGAGCGTGGCATCACGATTAAGGCCCAGTCCGTACGCCTAAACTACGCGCTTGGCGGGCAAAATTTCGTCCTAAATTTGATCGACACACCGGGCCACGTGGATTTTAGCTACGAGGTGAGCCGCTCCTTAGCTAGCTGCGAGGGCGCGCTGCTCGTCGTGGACGCTAGCCAGGGCGTAGAGGCGCAGACCATCGCAAACGTCTATATCGCGCTAGAAAACAACCTCGAAATCATCCCCGTCATAAACAAAATCGACCTCCCCGCAGCAGACCCGGAGCGCGTAAAAAACGAGATCGAGCACGTTATAGGGCTTGACTGTAGCGGCGCGGTCGAGGTTAGCGCTAAAAGCGGCATCGGCATCAAAGATCTGCTAGAAGCCATCATCACGCGTATCCCTGCTCCCGGCGGAGAGGCGGAAAAACCGCTAAAAACGCTCATCTACGACAGCTGGTTTGACAACTACCTAGGCGCGCTGGCACTCGTGCGCGTCTACGACGGCGAGCTAAAGAAAAACGACGAGATCCTAGTCATGGGCACAGGCAAAAAACACATCGTACTAGACCTCATGTATCCAAACCCGATCGCGCCGATAAAAACGGCAAATTTGGGCGCGGGCGAGGTCGGCATCGTGGTGCTGGGGCTAAAAAACGTGAGCGACGTGCAGGTGGGCGACACGATCACGCTGGCTCGTAATCCCGTAAAAGAGCCCGTCGGGGGCTTTGAGCGGGCTAAACCGTTCGTATTTGCGGGACTTTACCCGATCGAAACGGATAAATTTGAAGACTTGCGAGACGCTCTGGATAAACTAAAGCTAAACGACAGCTCGATCAGCTACGAGCCGGAAACCTCGGTCGCACTAGGATTTGGCTTTCGCGTCGGATTTTTGGGGCTGCTGCACATGGAGGTTATCAAGGAGCGCTTGGAGCGCGAATTTGACCTCGACCTCATCGCCACGGCTCCGACCGTAACCTACGAAGTCGTGCAAACCGACGGTCAAATTTTACGTATCCAAAACCCTAGCCAGCTCCCGCCGGTCAATAAAATCGAGCATATCAAAGAGCCCTACGTCAAAGCCACGATCATCACGCCAAGCGAGTTTTTGGGCAATATCATCACGCTGTTAAACAACCGCCGCGCCGTGCAGACCAAGATGGACTACATCACGCCAGAGCGCGTGCTACTCGAGTACGACATCCCGATGAACGAGATCGTGATGGACTTTTACGACAAGCTAAAATCGAGTACCAAAGGCTACGCGAGCTTTGACTACGAGCCTAGCGACTACCGCGTGGGCGACCTGGTGAAGCTTGATATCAAGGTAGCAGGCGAGACCGTGGACGCTCTCTCCATCATCGTGCCAGAGTCCAAAGCCCAGTCCAAGGGGCGCGACTTCGTCAAAGCGATGAAAGAGATCGTGCCGCGCCAGCTCTTTGAGGTGGCTATTCAAGCCAGCATCGGCAACAAAGTCATCGCGCGTGAAACGGTAAAATCGATGGGCAAAAACGTAACCGCCAAGTGCTACGGCGGCGACATCACGCGTAAGAGAAAGTTGCTTGAAAAGCAAAAAGAGGGCAAAAAGCGCATGAAAGCTATCGGCAAGGTAAATTTGCCGCAAGAAGCGTTTTTAAGCGTTTTAAAAATAGACTAGCGGCGTCTTGCGAGCGTTTTGCGGAGTTATTCGCTACGCTCGCGGCCGCTTTTTATTGTCTCACGGTCAAATTTGAGCTCAAATTTGCAAATTTTACTGGCCCGAACCCGCACCGCAAAAATGCTAAATTTGACGCCATCTCCACTTTAAAATTTCAAAAATCAAATTTAATAAAATTTATACGAATTTCCAATTTCCTTCAAATTTTACGCAAATTTGGAAATTCATCTCAAATTTGGATAGAATTTTGCTTGCACGATGTAAAATTTACGAAAGGATTTTTTATGAAAAATTTTATACTTTTATTTGCGGCGTTTCTTTTTGCGGGATGTTTCGGGCTGTTCGAGAGCTCGCCACAGGTCGCTCAAACTAGCGAAGGCAACGCAAAAGGCTACAAAGAGGTGATGCGTATCAAAGCAGACTGTTCCTCGTGTGCTAGCGGCGGTCAGGACATCAAGATAAACGGCACGGACTACACCAGTGACGTGGCGATAAAATGCTGCATCGCTCAAAGCAGGATCGACACTAACGCGGCCATCAAAAAAGTCTATATCCACAAAATAGCCGACGAAAGAGCTACTGATAGCGGCATAAAATTTATCTCCAAAAACAGCGCGAAAATGCTCTATCCAAAAGAGCGTCTTGAGAGGCTTTTTCATCTTTTCTTACAAGACGAGCTGTTAAACCGCGGCATCATGGTCGTGGATAGCCAGACCTCGCCGTACACCTACCGCGTGGATTTTGCGTTTACCGACTATGCAGCGTCGTATAGCGAGCCGTCGCAGTATCTAAGCGCGGCGATGAAAGGCAAGCTAGGCGTCAAAAACATAAACAAAACCCGCGTGCTAAACATCTCCACCAGACAAGACGTACGTAAGCTCGAGGCCGAGGACACGGAGGATTTTAACCTCTACGTTTACCTTCTCGTTAAACAAGCCGCCAACAAAGTCGCCGAAGAGATATCAAAACTATAAAGGAAAAATATGAAAAAATTAGCTTTTTACGCCCTTGTCGCCGCGCTTTTTGCTGCGGTCATGAGCGGATGTTCGCAGCGCAGCTCGGTGTTAAATTTGACCCCGTATCAATCAACCTCAAACCAGATGGGCTACCAAAAAAATATCCAAATAAATAGCATCGAGGACGCTCGCGCAAACAAAAGCATCGTCGCCACGATCACGGGTAGCAACGGCAACGTCAAAGAATACGTCACGCTGCAAAACAGCATAGAGAGCTGGCTGCAAGACGGCCTTAGCACCGAGCTAAAGCGTCTGGGAGCAAATTTGAGCGACTTTGGCGATATCGTCGTGGACGTGAGGATCGTCGAACTTAAAGCCAATCTAAGCGGCTACTCCACGGACAATCTAAAAGGCTCGGCAAAGCTTGCGATAACGGTGCACAGAGGCGATCAGACCATCACCAAAAACGTCTCGCAGGAGCAGACTAAATTTGCCCCGATCCACACGAGCGGTGCGTTTAAGAGCTTTTTTGACGAGCTACTACAAGACATCGTAAAACGCGCGGCGATCCAAATCCTAAAAAGCTGATGAGATGCGCTAACTGCGGGCATTTGAGCCTAGGCGTGATATGTCAAATTTGCAAAAATCACCTGCTCTCCTCGCCCGCAAGGACGCGCGTTTTGGACGGCGATTTTAAAATTTACAGCTTTTTTGACTACTCCGAAGTTAAAAATTTACTCCACTCAAAGCACCTATTTCACGGCTCTTTCGTCTACGGCGCACTTACAAATTTGAGTTTTAAGATTTTTGCGCGCAAATTTAGCTTTGGCTCGCCGGTAAATGCCGTGCCCATCGACGACAAAACCGCCAGCGGCTACTCGCATACGGCGATCCTAGCTCGCGCGTTAAAAAGTGCGGAAATCCATCCGCTTTATGCTTGCTTGCACGCGGGCTCAAACGTCAGCTACCACGGCAAGGATCTCGCCTTTCGCCTAAAAAATCCACGAAATTTTAGACTTTTAAAAACGCCTAAACATCCCGTTATCTTGATAGACGATATCGTGACGACGGGCACTACGATAGACGAAGCTAGACGGACGCTGCAAAAAGCCGGCTGCGAGGTGCTTTTTGCACTAACGCTTGCCGATGCGAGGTATTAAAATTTGACTCAATCAAGGCAAAATGCGGACTCAAATTTAGCATTTTAAAGCTAGCAAAGCAAAATTCTCAAACATCCCCAAATTTCGGTCAAATTTAACCTCATTAAGTCGCCATAAAACATATCTATTTAGCAAGTTTTTATCAAATTTAAGCTAAAATCGGCAAGTAAATTTTAAGGATAAAAATGGAAGAAAATCTACTCAATCAAAATCAAGACATCCAAGCCGTCGACATCGAAGAGTCGATAAAAACGAGCTACCTCGACTACTCGATGAGCGTCATCGTCGGTCGCGCCCTGCCTGATGTCAGAGACGGCCTAAAGCCCGTTCATAGACGTATCCTATACGCGATGAACAACCTAGGAGTCGGCAGTCGTAGCCCGTATATGAAATCCGCGCGTATTGTTGGCGAGACTATGGGTAAATATCATCCGCACGGCAATCTTGCCATCTACGATGCGCTCGTGCGTATGGCTCAGAAATTTTCCATGCGCTATCCGACTGTCGACGGTCAAGGAAACTTCGGCTCCATCGACGGCGACGGTGCTGCAGCGGAGCGTTATACCGAAGCTAGGATGACGAATCTAACCGAAGAAATATTACGCGATATCGAAAAGGACACGGTTGATTTTATCCCAAACTACGACGACAGAGAGACTGAGCCAGACGTCCTACCTAGCCGCGTACCAAATTTGCTGCTAAACGGCTCTAGCGGTATCGCCGTCGGTATGGCGACGAATATCCCGCCGCACAGCCTCGACGAGCTAATAGACGGGCTTTTGCTCGTGCTTGAAAATAAAAACGCGACGCTAGAAGAGGTGATGCAGTATATAAAAGGGCCTGATTTTCCGACGGGCGGGATAATATTTGGCAAAAAAGGCATCATCGAGGCCTACCGCACGGGACGCGGCCGCGTAAAACTACGCGCCAAAACCCATATCGAAAAAAAGCCGAACAAAGACGTCATCGTGGTAGACGAGCTGCCGTATCAGACGAACAAAGCCCGTCTCATTGAGCAAATCGCCGAGCTGGTCAAAGAAAAACAGATCGAAGGCATCAGCGAGGTGCGCGACGAGTCCGATAAGGACGGCATCCGCGTCGTCATCGAGCTAAAACGCGACGCGATGAGCGATATCGTACTAAACAATCTCTTTAAATCCACGACGATGGAGAGTACCTTTGGCGTCATAATGCTCGCGATAAACAACAAAGAGCCGAAGGTATTTAACCTAATCGAGCTTTTGAAGCTATTTTTAAATCACAGAAAAACCGTCATCATCCGCCGCACGATATTTGACCTGGAAAAAGCCAGAGCTAGAGCGCATATTTTAGAGGGTCTAAAGATCGCGCTGGATAATATCGACGAGGTGATCGAGCTCATCAAAAATAGCGCCGATACGCCTAGCGCTCGCGAGGGCTTGGTAGCGAAATTCGGCCTTAGCGAGCTACAAGCAAACGCGATCCTTGATATGAGGCTAAGCAAGCTAACGGGTTTAGAGCGCGAAAAACTAGAGGCCGAGCTAGCCGAGCTGATGGCCGAGATCGCGCGCCTTGATGAAATTTTAAAGAGCGAAACATTGCTAGAAAAACTAATCAAAGACGAGCTACTTGAGATAAAAAATAAATTTAAAGTGCCGCGTATCACCGAGATCGTGGATGACTACGACGATATCGACATCGAGGACCTCATCCCTAACGAAAACATGGTCGTAACCATCACGCACAGAGGCTACATCAAGCGCGTGCCGAGCAAGCAGTACGAGAAGCAAAAACGCGGCGGCAAAGGCAAGGTCGCGGTAACTACATACGACGACGACTTCATCGAGAGTTTCTTTACGAGCAACACTCACGATACGCTGATGTTCGTGACTGATCGCGGACAGCTCTACTGGCTCAAAGTCTATAAGATACCTGAAGGAAGCCGCACGGCAAAAGGCAAAGCGGTAGTAAATCTCATCCAACTACAACCTGACGAAAAGATCAAGGCGATCATCCCGACGACTGATTTTGCCGAAAGCAAGTCGCTCGCGTTTTTCACTAAAAACGGCATCGTAAAACGCACGAATTTGAGCGAATTTAAAAACATCCGCTCTATCGGCGTTCGCGCTATTAACCTGGACGAGAACGACGAGCTAGTGACCGCTCTCATCGTCGAGGGCGAAGAAGAGCCGATAAATATAATCGACGAGCTTGGCGTAGAGACCGAGATAAACGAGATAGAGGCGATAGAAGCTCAGATCGACGAGGAAAATAGCGAAGAAAACGACGAAAACGCAGCCGAAGGAAGCGACGATAGCGAAAAAATGCTATTTATCGTAACCAAAAAGGGCATGTGCCTCAAATTTAAACTTAGCAAAGTCCGCCAGATGGGCAGAACGGCTCGCGGCGTGACGGGTATTAAATTTAAAGAAGCCGGCGACGAGGTCGTAGGCGCAGCCGTCATCGAAAACAACGATCAAGAGGTGCTAAGCATATCTCAAAAAGGTATCGGCAAACGCACCACCGCAGACGAATACCGCCTAACGAATCGCGGCGGCAAGGGCGTAATCTGCATGAAGCTAACGAATCGTACAGGCGATCTAATTGGCGTCGTAATGGTCGATGACGAACAAGATCTGATGGCTCTAACCTCAAGCGGCAAGATGATACGCGTCGATATGCAAAGCATCCGCAAAGCCGGCCGAAACACCAGCGGCGTCATCGTCGTAAATGTGGACGGCGACGACGTAGTCAGTATCGCCAAGTGTCCTAAAGCTGATGATGGCGAGGATGAGAGCGGCGAAGAGACGCTAGAAAATTTAGAATGAATTTAGTGTTTTTGGAATACAATTTGCTAGTAAATTTGCAAACAAAAAAACAACTAAATTTAAAGGTTCAAGAATGAAAAAAATTACATTCGCGGTTTTAGGCGCAGTAGTATTTTTGACGAGTGGTTGCTCTTTTAACAACCCTTTTGCCTCCGACGACGCAACATCGGCAAAGCAAGACATCGTCATCCAAAAGGTCGATAAAGAAGACATCAGAAGCGTGATGAAACAAGAAAAGATGATATACGATATCGAACCGGCCGATGCGGTATTTGGCGCCGTAGGCGAGGGTATCGCTCCAACCAACACCGTCTCTCACGCACAATCGCTAGCCCTAGCTAAACGCGCTGCCATCGCAGATGCGCACAGACAGCTAGCCGAGAAGCTATACGGAGTCAAGATAAACTCCAAAGATACGGTTAGAGACGCGATGCTTAGAGACTCGACCATCACGGCTCAAGTAGCAGGCCTTATCAAAAATGCTTCCATCGTCGAGCACGACTTTAAAGACGGGCTCTACCGCGTCAGAATGGAAATGAAAATAGATCAAAGCAAGTGGCAAGAAATTTTTGCTTACTGATTGCCGTTGCGGCGCTTCTTTACGGCTCGGAGGAGTTTATCCTCTGGGCCAAAATCTCCACTAAAAATCACACCGTCGTTTACGACGATATCGCACTTTCAAAAGCAATGGTTCTAAGCGAGCTAGAGTATGAGTATCTATGCGAAATAGACGCCCCAAAGCAGCCTGCGCAAAGCTCGCTAGAGTTTTTAAATCTACATAAAAACGAGCTTTTCGAGTGCTTTTTGCCTTACAAATTTAAGGTCGAAGACCGCTTCGTCCAACGCAACAAAAATATGAACTCCGCAACCGATCTCACGCTGTTTCCCGTGCGATTTACGGTGAAATTTAAGCCCTCTTCGGCTATCATAAACGTATTTAAAAACAAAGAGTAAAAGATGAACATCGTAATAGTAGAAGACGACATAAATATGCGCAAGTCCCTAGAGATCGCGCTTGGCGAATACGACGATCTAAAAATCAAAAGCTATAAAAGCGCGGTCGAGGCGCTTAAGAAAATGGGCGAGGACGTCGATCTCATCATCACCGACATCAACATGCCTCAGATGGACGGGCTGGAGTTCATCAAACGCCTGGAGGGCAAATTTGACGTCATCATAATGACGGGCAACGCGACGCTAAACAAAGCCATCGAGAGCGTGCGCCTGGGCGTCAAAGACTTCCTAACGAAGCCATTTGACGCACAAACACTGTATGAGGCGATAAAAAGGGTCGAAATTTTACGCCGTAAACTGCCTGCAGCAAGTCTAAAAGCCGCGCAAAACGGGTCAAATTTACAGGCCGATTCGACCGATTTCGTCGCTAGCTCGCCAGCTCTTGCCAACGCACTAAATTTAGCCTCGCGAGTCGCCAAAACTGACGCTTCGGCGATGTTAATGGGCGAAAGCGGCGTGGGCAAAGAGCTTTTTGCTAAATTTATCCACAAAAACTCGCCGCGCAAAGACGGGCCGTTTATCGCGATAAACATGGCCGCGATCCCCGAAAATTTGATAGAAAGCGAGCTTTTCGGCTTTGAAAAAGGCGCATTTACCGACGCTTCGGCGATGAAAAAGGGGCAGTTTGAGCTAGCAAGCGGCGGCACGCTGTTTTTAGACGAGATCGGCGAGATGCCGCTAAATCTGCAGCCAAAACTCCTGCGCGCGATCCAGGAGCGCGAGATCACGCGCCTTGGCGCCACAAAAAGCGTCAAGATCGACGTTCGTATCGTATCCGCGACGAATGCAAACTTGCCTGCGATGATTAGCGAGGGTAAATTTAGAGAGGATCTGTTCTACCGCCTAAACACTGTGCCGGTCGCCATCCCGCCGCTAAGAGAGCGCAAAGAGGAGATCCTGCCTATAGCCGAGCGCTTTTTAAGGCAAAGCTGCGAGGAGTTTAATCTCGGCACAAAAAGCTTTTCCGAAGCGGCGGTAAAAGAGTTAGAAAACTACGATTTTCCAGGCAATATCCGCGAGCTTATCTCCGTCGTGCAGCGAGCAGCGATTCTTAGCGAAGGCGAGGAGATACAACCGGGCGATCTTTTTTTGCAAGCTCGCAGTAGAAAATAGCTTTAATTTAAGCTTTACGCGAGTAAAATAAGCAAAATTTTAGTTTAAATTTAGTCGGCCGAGGCGGCGACGCTGAAAATGCGGCGTGCGACTCGTCAAATTTGTGCGGTAAATTTGAATCTGAAAGAAGTTAAATTTGACTGCAAATTTGAGTTAAATTTAATGGGTAAGAGCGGTTGCGATTAGCTTTATGCCAAAACCTAAATTTAGTCCGTGAAGTCCGATAAATCTTTAACGTTGTGTCAAGCCAAATAGGTTTGTCGCAGGGCGGCTTTGCCAACCGAAAAATAAAAAGCCAAAAATAAAAAGGAGCCAAAAATGAGAAAATTTAACGTTGCCGTCGTAGGCGCGACCGGCGCAGTCGGAGAGGAACTTTTCCGCGTCATGGAGGAGGTGGATTTCCCGGTGGGCGAGCTACTACCACTAGCAAGCGCGAAAAGCGCAGGCACCCAGATAGAGTTTAAAGGCAAAAATCACAAAGTCGTGGAGCTCACCGAGACCGTTTTTGACGAGCATGAGATCGATATAGCGTTTTTTAGCGCAGGCGGATCGGTATCGGAAAAATACGCCAAATTTGCAGCCGCCAGCGGCGCCGTCGTCATCGACAACACCAGCCACTTTAGGATGGATGCGGACGTGCCGCTAGTCGTGCCTGAGTGCAATCCGCAGGACATCGCGCAGTGGAAAAACCGCGGCATCATCGCCAATCCAAACTGCTCGACCATCCAAATGGTGCAAATTTTAAAACCGTTAGACGACGCGTACGGCATCAACCGCGTGGACGTCTCGACCTATCAGGCGGCTTCGGGCGCGGGCAAAGAGGGTATGGAGGAGCTAGTCACGCAGCTACAAAAGTTTTTCGAGTTTAAGCTTGATGAGTGTGAGCCAAAAGTCTTCGCGCACCAGCTAGCCTTTAACGTCATCCCGCATATTGACGTATTTTTGGACAACGACTACACAAAAGAGGAGATGAAAATGGTCAATGAGACCCAAAAAATCCTCCACAAAAATATGGAAGTGAGCGCGACCTGCGTGCGCGTGCCGGTGCTTCGCAGCCACTCAGAGGCTATCACGATTCATTTTGATAGAGACGTGGACGCTGCAGCTGCGCGCGAAGTCCTGCGCAAGGCGCCTAGCATCGTAGTCGTGGATGAGCCCGCCGCAAAAAAATACCCGATGCCAAGCATCTCAAGCGACACTAACGAAACATACGTCGGACGCATCCGCACGGATAACTACCGCAAAAACGTCCTACATCTATGGTGCAGCGCCGACCAGATCCGCGTGGGAGCAGCGACCAATGCCGTAAGAATCGCGCAAAAATGGATAGAGATGCAGGAGTAACCCGCATTTTGTTAAATTTGCCGAATTTGCGCTTTAGTTTGGTGGGCGCGACTTGACTTGACTTGGCGTAGATTCGGCTAAATTTTGTCTTAATTTACGTTTTTCTTACTTTAGTATAAATTTAGTATAGGTTTTTGTACGGAGGGCTAGTTTTTAGCCCTCTTGTCAAAGCCTTGCAAAGCTTGGATTTTCAGGCTAAATTTTGATTATTTTAGAAAATAAAACCGTGTTTTTGTCGTATTAATTTTTTGATCTACACACGATCTTTTGTAAATTTCACATATACATTTACCCGCATCTTTACGATAAACAGTTACAAATAGGTCTTAAAATTGCCATGCTATATTAAAGCACAATTTATTTAAAAATTTTAGAAAGTAATTTTTGTTAAATCGCTAATCATTTGCTTTACCTATATATTTTAAATTTGTGAAATAAAGCTAAAAATATATAAAATGCCGTTAAAAAAGGATACTTGAATTATGAAATATACAAGCATTGTAACTCCTAGCGATTTGGCACAATACGCAGATACGCGTGAAAGCCAGGGAATAATTCCGGAGCTTGTTTATCTACTTATCAAACAATCTGTATCCGATATAAGCGAATGTCGCATACCTTACGGCGATGCCGTAAATCAACCCGGTATGGACGGCGTTGTAGATTGCAAGACCGGATTTTTAGAATTTGTTCCTTCAGGGAAATCCTATTGGGAAATAGGCACTGGAAAAGATCCCCAAGAAAAGGCAAGTAGCGACTTTCAAAAAAGAACCGAAGAGTTAAGCGATGAAGAGCGAGCAAATTCCACTTTTGTCTTCGCTACTCCGCGTTCGGCCGAAGCAAATGGTTGGGATGAGCCAAAACAGAGGGCTTGGATCAAAAGGCAGCAAGGCAAAGGATGGAAGCGAATTATAATAATAGATGGAGTAAAGCTAGCGGATTGGCTTAGAGAATTTCCAGCTACTGGTAGGTGGATAGCTGCTAAAATAGGAATTTTGCCAAATTCAAGTGGCATTATAACGCCGCTTGAGCACTGGAATTTAACTCAATCTAAATTTAAAAATTACAACTTGATCCAGTCGCAATTTAATGGGCTGGCTCTTCCGCCCGAGCTTTTTATATCTTCTCGCGATAAAGCTTGTAGTGCGCTTGAGAGTATCTTTTTGGGCAAAGCCAAAAAGCTTTTTATTATTGCTGAGAGTGAAAACGATGTAGATGATTTTGTAGCGGCTTACCTTATGACGCTTGAAAAAGAAAAGGCGCAAAAATATGCAGATAGGTGTCTTTTTATAAAAGATAAAGATACATGGCAAGCGATATCCGAGTTGCGACGATCACATGTATTGGTTGCTAGCCCAAGGCTAGGCTTGGATGATGAACAACAAAATTTACTTGCGTTAGCCATAGAAAAAGGGCATGGAGTGATCGTGCCGTTTTGCGATGCCTCATCAAACGGCAATGACGATGTTATAGACCTTAAAAGTCCTCCATCATATCAGATCAAAGAGATACTGACGAAAGCGCAGTTCCCAGATGTTCTTGCAGATGAATTTGCTAAAATAGGAAATAGGAGGCTATCTGCACTTATGAGATATCTCGTAGGAGTCGCTGCGCCGTCGTATGCGAAACGAAATACTGTTCGCGAATTGGCAAAAGCCTGCTTAATAGGTCGTTGGGACGAGAGAAACGAAGCGGACGTTAAAATTATAGAAAAATTTATCGGCAAAAGTTATAAAGAATGGATGGAAAAATTTATAGTTGATGCTCTGCGTCCAGACTCTCCGCTTACTTTGATAGAGGGAAAATGGAAAGTTATTTCTCGTGATGAGGCGTGGGATGCCCTTGGAGACTTGATCTCAAATGATGATCTAGCTCGCTTTAAAAATATAGCGATTTCAGTTTTAGAAGAAAGGGATCCAGCGCTTGATCTGCCAAAGGAAGAACGATACGCCGCTAGCATTTATGGAAAACAATTAAACTATTCGCAAAATATTAGAAAAGGAATTTCTCAAACGCTTGCTTTGATGGGTAGTCGCCCTCAAGCGCTTAGTAACTGCTCTTGCAATGAGGCTTTAAACACTGTAAATTTTATTGTGCGCACATTGCTTGATGGGGCGGATTGGGAACGATGGGCGAGTACAGATGCTTGCCTGCCGCTTTTGGCAGAGGCGGCGCCCAGCGAATTTCTTGATGCTGTAGAGTCGGCATTAGTTGATATTTCGAATTCCCCTTTTCATGAAATATTTGAACAAGAAGGAGGCGGAATCGAAGGTCGTAATTATATGTGCGACCTGTTATGGGCTCTTGAAGGGTTAGCATGGTCTCCTGATTATTTATCAAGAGTAGCGGTTGTCTTGGCGGATCTTGCCTCTATCGATCCCGGCGGATCTTGGGCAAATCGTCCTATAAGATCGCTTGTGAATATATTTTTACCTTGGCATGTGCAAACTGCCGCAAAATTTGATAAAAGAAAAGCGGCGATCAAAGCCGTGATAAAAAATCAACCCAAAATCGGATGGTCCCTGCTGCTAGAGTTGCTTCCGGAAGGTTGCCACACTACAAGCGGAAACTACCGTCCTATTTGGCGAGATTTTATACCTTTAGATTGGAAGGATGGCGTATTTCAATATGAATATTTGGAGCAAATTACCGCGCTGTCCGAACTTGTGATTGATTTGGCAAAAGAAGACGTGGATAAATTTATCGAGCTTATAGAAAGGCTTTCAAATTTACCCAAAAATGCATACGATTTTATTCTTGATTATTGCTTGTCAGATAGCATAATAAATTTGCCCGAAGAAAAGCGCGATTTAGTTTGGGAAAAACTTGATGAGATTGTGCGTCGCCATAGAAAATTTTCTGATACTAACTGGGCATTGCCCGAAGAAGAACTTTGCAAAATCAAAAACATAGCCGATAGTATTGCGCCATCTTCGCCGGAAATAAAATATCGTTATTTATTTAATGGCGTAGTTTTTGAGTTGTTGGACGAAGATGATAGCTATGACAAACAAATAGAAAAACTCGCTAAAAAACGCAATTCCGCCATAAAAGAAATTTTGAACAGTGGAGGTTTGATAAAGTGCATAAATTTTGCCAAAAAAGTAGCTTCGCCGCTTGATGTAGGTCGAGCTTTGGGCGAGATAGAATATGATTTGATTGAAAATGAACTATTGCCAACATTTCTTGATTCAGATGATAAAGTTGAAAAGCAGGTTTTAAGCGGGTATGCACGGATCAAATTTTATAAAATCGGCATTGATTGGGTTGATATGATTATGCAAAAAGATTGGTCTTTAGAGCAACGCGCTAAATTTCTACTGCTTTTGCCTTTTAATGAAGAGGTATGGGAAACGGTTTCTAAATATTTAGGAGAAAATAGCGAGGGTCTGTACTGGAAAAATATCAGAGTTAATCCTTATGAATCAGACGGCTATCTAAATGAAGCAACCGAAAAATTGCTTACGCATGGGCGCGAAGGCGCAGCCGTTATCTGCGCTGCTCATGAGGAAAATAAAGACGAGTTTAATGAAGCCCTAGCGGTTCGTTCGCTTATTTCTGCTCTTAATAGCGAAAGCGGCACGCAAGAACTTATTAACTATAGCCATGTGGACTATGACGTAGTTAAACTAATTAAGCGTCTTCAAAAATCAAAAACGATTGATCAAGACGTGATGCTTAAAATCGAATTTAAGTTCTTTCCTTGGATAAAAAGATTTTCTAGAGAAAAATCTCCTACTACAATCGAGAAAAAACTCGCTTCTGATCCGCAATTCTTTGCCGATATGATTGCTCTTGCCTTTCGGTCCAAGCATGACAAAAGCGACAATACTAAAGAAATAGATGAAAATAAACGCTATCTGGCCCAAAATGCCTACGATATTTTATATGAATGGAAACATTGTCCGGGAGTTAAAGAAGATGGAAAATTCGACGAAAATGCATTTAAAGAGTGGGTCAAAGAAGCCAAAAGGATCACCGAAGAGACGGGGCATATAGGAGTTGCTAGGCACTATATCGGACAAAGTTTAACCTACGCGCCTGCTGATCCGGGCGGGCTTTGGATACATAAGGCCGTGGCCGATATTTTAGATGAGCGGGATGCCGACAAAATACGCCCCGAATTCACGCTCACACTTTTTAATCGACGCGGAATACATACTTTTACTTACGGGCGGGAAGAGCGAGAGCTTGCTAAGCAGAATCAAGAAAAAGCCGAAGACCTTGATGCGGAAGGTTTTACTAGATTTGCAGCAGCTATGCGCAAGTTTGCCGAGCAATATACAAAAGAAGCGGAAATGGAAGAAAAAAGAGATATTTATGAAGAATACGATTAAATTTTTACTTTTTAGCTCCGGTTATCTTTGCTAGTTTATGAGCCTAATCTTTAAGGAAAATATTATAAAATACGCGTTTTATTTTTCAACAAAGGAAATTAATGCGTAGAGCTTTTGAAAAAATCCTGCTCTTTAGCAACAACTTCACG
This sequence comes from uncultured Campylobacter sp., assembly GCF_938045625.1. Classification (GTDB taxonomy): domain Bacteria; phylum Campylobacterota; class Campylobacteria; order Campylobacterales; family Campylobacteraceae; genus Campylobacter_A. The sequence continues at coordinate 6,762 of NZ_CALIAV010000063.1, read as the reverse complement.
CTCCTGCCCGTGGTCTTTGGCTTGCTCGGTGCTATCGTGCTTTTTGTCATCGCCAGCTACGACGTAGGTAAGGTTTTCGTCGCCGTTTATCACTACTTTTTCGGTGATTTTCACCCCGAGAACTTCCACTCCGACGTCGTCGGCGAGATCGTGGGCGCGATCGACCTTTATCTCATGGCTCTCGTGCTTTACATCTTTAGCTTCGGCATTTACGAGCTGTTTATCTCCGAGATCGAGGAGCTCAAGCAGTCCAAACAGAGCAAAGTCCTCGAGGTACACTCGCTCGACGAGCTCAAGGACAAACTGGGCAAAGTCATCATCATGGTGCTTATCGTTAACTTTTTCCAGCGCGTTTTGCACGCAAATTTCACCACTCCGCTTGAGATGACCTATCTCGCCGCCTCGATTTTAGCGCTTTGTTTGGGGCTTTATTTCCTACACAAAGGCACGCACTGAAGCTTTTTGCGAGCCTGGCTTCGGGCTCGCTTTTAAATTTTAATTCAAATTTTACCGCCGTGCTACATGTGAATAACTCTTGGATTTTACCTTTTTGCATTAAGTTTTATTTCAAAATTTCCCCAAATTTAAAGCTATATGAATTTAAGTTCTATTTTATCGACAAATGCCGATTTCAAGGGCTTTAGAGATTAAATTTAGGATTACAAGATAAGCATAAATGATATAAATTATTTCACTTTTCACTCTGTGAAAAAAACGTGAAAAGTTACGTTTAATTTCGGTCTTTTTTGAGCAAATTTTACGCAGCCAAATTTGTGCGGCATTACCCGCATCTTTACGGCATAAACCAAAATTGATTTGAATTTTCAGGTTGTAAATCGGGAGCTAAATTTTATGTTTCAAAAAATAGCCGTAAATTTAAAAACGGCGCAGACTCGTCACATGCGCCGTAAAGGGGTAAATTTTATCAAAACTAGCGGCCGGAGAGCCGCATAAAATCAATCAAATAGCGAATTTACGCTCTCGTTGTGATACACGCGTCTGATCACTTCGCCAAAAATCGGTGCGACGCTGAGAACTTTTATCTTTTCGTTTTCCTCGCGTAGCGGTATCGTGTCGGTTACTACCAGCTCGTCTAGCGCGCTATCTGCGAGGTTTTCGTAGGCTTTGCCGGAAAGCACCGCATGCGTGCAACACGCTATTACCGAGGTTGCGCCGCGCTCTTTAAAGACTTTTGCCGCCTTTACTATAGTGCCGCCCGTGTCGATCATATCATCGACTAGTATCACGTCCTTGCCTGCTACGTCGCCGATTACATTCATTACTTCGCTTTCGTTGGCTTTTTCGCGGCGTTTATCGACGATGACGATGTCGAGATTTAGAGCTTTTGCGACGCTTCTAGCGCGCGCGACGCCACCGATATCGGGGCTAGCGATGATAGGATTTTTGAGATTTTTGTTTTTGATATGGTCGTTAAAGATGATCGAGCCATAGAGGTTATCGACCGGGATGTCGAAAAAGCCCTGAATTTGACCCGCATGAAGGTCGATCGTGACAACGCGGTCGATGCCCGCCGTTTGCATCATGTTTGCCACGAGCTTTGCCGTGATAGGCACGCGAGGAGCGGCCTTGCGGTCTTGGCGCGCGTAACCGAAATACGGCACCACAGCCGTTATCGAGCTAGCCGAGCTGCGCTTAAGCGCGTCGGTTAGGATCAAAAGCTCCATCAAATTTACGTTTGCAGGCGCGCAGGTAGGCTGGATGATAAAAATATCCTTGCCACGCACGCTCTCGCCGATCTGCACGCTGATCTCGCCGTCGCTAAAGCGTTTGATCGTAGCTTCGCTAAGCGGAAGCGATAAATAATGCGAAATTTTCTTTGAAAACTCTACGTTTGCGGTGCCCGAAAAGATTTTGTAACCTCTCATAACGATTTGCCTTTGTGAAATTTTTGCCCAATTTTACCGAACTAAAACTTAAATTCGTAGATTTTTGCGGATAAATTTTATCTTTTATCGGCTCAAATTTGAGCTTTTGACGTGATAGTTCGGGTTGCCGACGAAATAATCTTTTTAAAAATTATACGGCGCCGACTGTTTTAACAGAGCTATTTTTGAGTCAAATTTTATCACTAGTTTTAAAATATAGCGAATTTATCTCGCGTTAAATTTGGCCTTAAAAACTGCAATCCTGAAAACGCGAAATTTAAGCCTCGCTAGAGCTTGGCGTCAAATTTGACTAAATCAAATTTTAGCATTTTCGCAGTGCGGGTCTGGGCGAGTAAAATTTGCAAATTTATCCGCAAGATGCTTTTGGCGTAAGCAAAGCGGATAAACGATTACGAACTCAAAATCAAGCAAAACCATACGACAAAGGCCGCGGCTACGCAAATTTAGTCCGCCACGCCCATCATCACGCTTGAGTATTCGCCCTGCTTGACGTCCGTTTTTTCAGGCTTTTTGACAGTCATCCTATCCTCGGCCAGTCCCGCCTGCGCTAGGGCCGCCTTGATAGCCTGAGCTCTTGCGTTAGCAAGTTCCAGCAGCTGCTCTTTTTTCACCTCGATGCCTTTTAGTGCAACTTCTCTCAGCGCCTTTTCGTCGGTACTTTTTTCTTTTGGAGCTAGCGATGCGAGCGCTCCTGCGTAGTCTTTACCGGTTTGATTCATCGTTTGGCTTATTTTTTCGTTTAGTTTCGCGTTTTTTAGAGCCGTTACGTCCACGTCCGAGTAGGCCGGAGTGATGCTTAGCTTCATCTTAGGCTTTGCCGTCGTTAGCTTGATAAAGTCGGCTATCTTAGCCTGTTCAGATACGATGAGCTCGGCGTTTGCGGGCATAAAGTCGATAGTGTTTAGATCCTGGCTACTTAGCCCTAGCATATTACCCAAAAATCTAAACGGGGCCAGCGTGATGTCGGCAAATAGCTTCTTTACGGCTTCCCAGACGATACCGCCGTATTTAAAGTCTGGGTCGTTTAGATCGCCCGTCACCGGCAGATCGATGTTTATCTGATTGTTTTGATCGCTCAGGATCGAGATAGCAAGCGATAGGGGCAGGTTTACCGCGTCTTTTGACTCGACCTTTTCGCCAAGCGTTAGCGTGTCTAGATTTACGACATTGCTACCGTTTAGCTTAGAGTCCTTAACATCGTAGTTTAGGGTCAAATTTAGCTTGCCTTTTTCTATCTTGTAGCCCAAAAACTGCCCGCTATAAGGCGTGACATCGACTAGATCGATATCTTTAAAGCTAAATTTGACTTCCGTGCTCTTTTTCGGGTCGTACGGCAGTAGCTTGAGCCCGATCTTGCTAAAGCCGCTCTTGCCGACCACGCCCTCAAACGTACCCATCGTCGGGCGTGTGCTGTCGATATCCATCAGCACGCCTTCTAGCTTGGTGATCTTAGTCGCAAACGGCATAAATAGCGACGCGTCGGAGAAGTCTACATCGCCGTTTTCTACGAGGATATTTTTGATAGCGAAGTCAAACTCGCCCTCTTTTTTCTGCTGTTTTGCGGCCTCTACGGGCTTTTCGTTTTTAGAAGCGGTTTGTTTTGCGTCCGCTTTTTGCGCGTTTTCGCTCTCGCTCTTTTTCACGAGGCGACTTAGGTTAAATTCGCGCTCTTTATTTAGGTGCATCTTTAAAAACGGCGCACTAAGAGTCACGCGCTCTAAATTTAAGAAATTTTTCGCAAACGAAATTTTAGATAGTTTGAGGTTTTTAAAGGCAAAAACCTTATCGCCAGAGCCGTCCGCAAGTTCGATGTTTGCGACGTTTGCCTTGCCGCTTACGGAGGCATCTGCGGCGTATTTTACGTTTAGTTCGGCATTTAGCTCGCCGCTTTTTAGGCTCGCGTCCAGATAGTTTTTAGCATAAACGAAGTAGCGAGGCAGATTTGCATCGTTTAGTTTTATATCGGCTTCGATACTTAGGGGCTCTGGCGTGATTTTACCCTTAAGAGCCAAATTTAGCTTTTGCGAGCTTTTCATGTCGATTTTAGCGGTCACGGGCGCAGTTAAATTTTCGCTAATATTTTGTAAATTTACATTTAGCCCGTCAAATTTGTGCGCTATCTTTTGCCCCTCAAAGATATGGGTTATACCTATATCCGCACCCGTAACGGCGACGTTTTTGACGCTAAATTTAAATCCGCTCTTTGCATCTTGAGCGCTTTTTTGCTCGGGTTTTTTATTTTTGCCGGCATTGCTTTTTTTGGCCGTTTTTTGAGATTTGGCAGGTTTTTTCGCGTTTTCGGTTTTGCTTTTTGCTTTTGTTTTGGCGGCGGTTTTTTCGCTGTTTAAACCAAGCTCGCTAATAGCGCTAAGTTCGCCGTTTTCTTTTATATCGGTTGCAAATTTAGGTTTATTTATGCTGACGCTTTCGATGCGAAGTGCCGTTTTAGCTAGGTCTATATCCGCGTCCTTCACGCCGATTTCAGCGATAGTAGCGAGCTCTTTATTTTTTGTTTTTAGCGCGATTTTTTGAGCTTTTATCTCGCCGATAGAAGCGGTGCTGGCGTTATTTTCCAGCGTAAATTTAGGCGCGTTTATGATGAGCTTTTCTAGGCTTGCCGCACTGTTTTTACCGATCGGGGCGGAGGCGACGTTAAGTGTCAAATTTTTTAGGCCAGCTGCGATATTTTGCCCGTTTATTTTGGCATCCAGCTCGCTTGCGTTCGCGTCTTTTAGCTTTATCTCGCCGACGCTTTTTTCGGTCAAATTTATCCCGCTAACGCCTAGGGCTTTGAGCGCTGCGGAGGCGTTTATATCGCCTTTTTCGTTTATATCGGCCTTAAGCGCGACGCCGCTTAAATTTAGCCTGTTTAAATTTGCCTGCGCCTCGCCTTTAAAGCTCGTATTTTTAAATTTTATCTCACTAATATCGGCCGCAAAGCTTCTTTTTTCGCTAACGTCGGCATTTATCTCGATGGCGGGCAGATCAAGCTCCTCTAGGCTCAAATTTTGCCCATCAAGTTGCGCTTCAAACGACTTTAAATTTAATGCGGCGTTTTTTAAAGCAGCCTTGATAACGCCGCCGTCCGCGCTTAGTTCGTAGATAGTTTTCGCGTTTATAAGCGCACTGTTTATGCGCAGATCTTGCGTGTCTATGAAGCTAAGAGCGACGGGGCGGACGTTAAAGTCCTTTAGGCTAAGCTCGCCGTAAACGCGAAGCGGCGCGAGGTCGATGCCGCCCTGCCAGTCCAGCTTTTGCGCTAGCGTGGAGTTTGCGTCAAAGACATGCTTGCCCGCGCTATTTTGCTCGGTATTTATGCCTGAGATTTCGTAGTTTATGCCCTCAAATTTGGCGCTAAACGGCTGTTTTAAACTCTCGTCCGAGTAGGCAAACGAGCCGCCGATTATCTTTGTGCTGTTTAGGGCGAAATTTATGCTGCTAGTTTCGTTATTTTCGGTGCTAGTCGCGTTTGACTCGCCTAAAAAAGTAGCTAAATTTAGCGTGCCGTTTTTATCTCTAGCGATATTTACGCTAGGGCTCTCAAGGCGCAAGATATCGACCTCCGCAAGCTTGTTAAATAGCGAAAAAGGCTTAAGCTTGACGTCGATTTGCTCCGCGCTAAAAAGCGGCGCGGTCGTGTTTAACTCAGGGCGCGTGACGTTTAGCTCGAAGGTAAACGGATTAAATTTAGCCTCCGCCACGCTAAGGCTCGCGTTCATATCCTTTAGCTTTGCGGGCAAGGTATTTTTTAGCGCGTAAGGAACGCCTAAAAAGCCCGCAAGCGTGTAGATAAGCAACAAGCCCGCGAGCGAGCCTAGGATAATAAGAGCGATTTTTTTACTTTTTTGCATAAATTTGCCTCGATTTTTTTGGCGAATTTTACAAGGATTTTGATTAAAGAGCGGTTATTTTGGCAAATTCATACGAAAAATTAACGCCGTTTCTTAGAAAATTAAAGCCGAAATTTGATACAAATAAAAAAATCAAATGCGGCGTATGATTTCTTTTTGACAAAACTTGGCACCCGTAAACTACGGAGATAATTTAAAATCTAGTCGATAAAATAGCGATTTTACTGTAAAATTCGGAATCAAATTTGTCAAACCAGGGAGTAAAAATGTTTCAGGCTTTCAGAATTTACGATTTTGTAAAAGGCGATGAAAATAGCGATTTTTACGGCGTATTTATCGATAGACTCTATCCTCGCGGAGTGAAAAAGGAGATATTTTGCTCGTTTTTATGGCTAAAGTCGGTTACTCCGTCAAACGAGCTTAGGTCTTGGTTTCATGAGGACAAAGAGGCTAGATTTGAGAAATTTAAAGTTAAATTTAAGACCGAACTAGCCGATAAAGAGGCGACGGCAGGACTGAACGAGCTAAAAATTCTAGAAAAAAAGCACGGCAAAATCGCTCTATTAACCGCGACTAAAGATATAAATTTAAGCCACGTTGCGGTACTTTTAGAACTACTCAGGGAGTAAAATTTAATTTACCTTTTATTTTTCATATTTTTTCGCTATAATCCCCCAACTTTTTAAATCGATTTTAAGTTTATAGCATCTAGTTAAATTTATAAATATCATTAAAATTAAGATTTGCGATTTAATCGCTAAAGCCTAAAGATAAGTGTATCTTTTGCTGCGTTTAGATTTGAGCGATCATAATTTCGGTGCAGTAAATTTTATCCCAAAACTAGACCCAATTAGGCGTCGCAATCTACCCGCGAATTAAGCCTAGTCGGGCTTATTTTTTAAACTCGTAAATCGTATTTAAAACGTTAAACCTATAACCGTAACTAAACAAGGAGTCCTCAATGGCAGTAACTCAAGCGCAAGTAGCTCAGCTTTACGTAGCGT
>NZ_CALIAV010000062.1 GCF_938045625.1 uncultured Campylobacter sp. | reverse complement strand
TTGCAGATACGGAAAATCAACTGCCAAGTATAACATATTGGCTTATGGGGTCTTTAGCTTCTGTAAAAATGATAGATTTTAAATTTATATTTTTTTTGAGGCCTGGTTAAAAATTTAATTTTTCAAAATCCAAGATATTTTTGGCATCAAATTTAAATCTGCTTATTTTTATATGCCTAGTTTTTACCTTGAGTGTGTTTTGATCTTTTGGGTCTATGTTTGGCAAATTTGATGAAAATGCGTCTAGTTGCAGGCCATCGTCTAAAATTTATAAAACCCAAGTATAAACTTTGTAAAAATAAAGCCTTATTGGGATTTGGCGGCTTCATCGCTTGCCTTCTGGGGCCAAACCATGCAAAATCGTATATCAAAAAGTAGTTTAAAATGCCTTTTTAAGATGAGATCAGGACAATAAAAATTTGAATTACGCAAATAGGTGACCGGACAAAGCCTTTTAGAGCCCCCCATCTTAAGCTCTTTTTATTGTCGTATTTTCGTGCCAAAGAATTAAGCGTAGATCCATTGCGTGGCGCTACTATATTCATTGCATCACTTTAAATTTGCAGATAAGTTTTTATTGGATTATTGCTTTATAGCAAAAGCCAAAAAAGCAAAGGCTAAGATTTTAAGACTCTAAAAACCCTACTTAGGTCGTCATTTTTACTTAAGCTAAGTCTTACTATGCTATTTTCCAAAGCAGTCAAAGCATGCAAGACGTTTGGCTCGAGCGTAATCATATCAAGCGCATTCAATATAACATTTTCGTCACCAACGCTAAATTCTATCTTACCGCTTAGAACCTGCACCATGATAGCGCCCGGCGCCTTATGTTCCTTCATTTGGGCGCCTTTTTCTAGATTTATGCGTATTTCTTTACTGTGCGGCCCATCAAAAAGCTTAGCTATAGTAACGCCGTTAAATACGTTATGTTGCCATACGATTTTTTCCATTTATAACCTTTATTATAAAATAATCACGGCATTGTAACTATAATTTTGAATAAAAGAATTGATTTTAATTAAGCGATTTTTGAAATTTAAGAAAAAGAGATAGGAGCAAAAGCCTAAACTAGACTTTTGCAAGGAGTAAAATTATTTTTTAAGCTCTTTAATGCGAGCAGCTTTACCGCGTCTATCGCGTAGATAAAATAGCTTAGCGCGGCGAACGCGGCCTTGTCTCAGAACGGTTATACTCTCTAGGCTTTCGCTATAGATAGGAAAAATTCTCTCTACGCCTACGCTATTTGCGCCGATTTTTCTGATGATAAATGTTTCGCCAGTTCCGCTTCCGCGTCTTGCTATGCAGATACCTTCAAAATTTTGGATTCTAGTTTTATCACCCTCTTTGATGCGGATAGCTATACGCAAAGTATCTCCAGCACGAAAATCAGGCACAGACTTTTGGGCTATTTGAGTTTGCTCAAATGCCTCGATATACTTGTTTCTCATATTTTTTCCTTAGTCGGCGGCTCAAATTTTCGGTATAAATCCGGACGAAAAAACCTAGTTTTTAAGAACGCCATATTATTTTTCAAAGCTCTGATTCTAGCATGGTCTCCCTTTAAAAACGCTGAAACCACACCAGAGCTTTTGTAATCACTGGGTTTTGTAAAAGACGGGGCCTCAAGTAAATTCCCTTCAAAACTCTCAACTTCAAGACTTTCATTGTTTCCTAAAACGCCGTCAATATTGCGAGAAATCGCATCAGCAATACAAAGCGCCCCCAGCTCTCCACCCGTCATCACAAAGTCGCCGATACAAAAAATTTCATCCGCGTATTTCTCTGCTATGCGCTCATCTATGCCTTCATATCTACCGCAAACTAAGCAAATATACTCTTTTTTTGCCAAACGTCTAGCGTCGTTTTGAGTAAATTTTTTCCCGGCAGGCGCAAGAAAAACAATGTGAGTTTCTGGCCTGCTTTTTATTAAAAAATTTAAAGTATCGTCAAGAGGCTGACACGTCATAAGTAGCCCTGCGCCGCCGCCAACCATATAATCATCTACTTTTTTATGCTTATCGGTGCTAAAATCGCGAGGATTTAAAAAATCAATCGAAATAAGCTTCTCTTTTGTAGCGCGACCTAAAATACTGTCATCAAAGTAAGGCCGTACAAGGCTTTCAAAAAGCGTAACAAAGGTAAATTTCATCAGGAATTTTCTAAAATTAAGATAGCGTTTTTGGTGTAAATTTTTTTATTTTCTACATCTACTTTTTCTATATAAACGTCGATATACGGAATATAAAAACTTTTTTCCAATCCCTTAGCAATCAAATTTTCATCGGTTTTTACCAAAAACAGATGATTTGCGCCGACCTCGTCTACATCCTCTACTTCACCCAACCTTTGATTATTTTCGTAAATTTCGCAACCGATGACATCAAAATAGAAAAACTCGCCTTTTTTTAGTTTGCAGTTTTTTCTAGTTTCATCTTTTGTAGTGTAGATTGTTTTATTTGTGAGAGTTTTTGCGCTATCTATGTCTTCAAAACCATAAAAAGAGATTGTATCGTTTGCGTGATTATAGGTTTTTACGACAAGTTCTTTGCCGTCTTTATCGTAAAATATAGAGTCTTTTTTAAATTGATTAGGAAAGTCGCCCCTATTATGAAGCTTAACAAAACCCTTTAGTCCCACAGTTTTGCCAAGCAGTGCGACTTCTATAAGTTGTTCATTCAAGAGGCTTTACCGTAACGCGGTATGATGTCGCATCTTTTGCTTTATAGCCAACGATTACAGTCTTTATCGCGTTTATCATCCTGCCGTCTTTGCCGATAAGCTTGCCTGTATCGACTTTATCGGCGTAAATTATCAGCTCGGCAAAATTTTCGCCAAGCTCGACTCGCTCGAGTTTCACTTTTTCAGGAAAATCGGCGATGAGCTTAGCATATTCAAGTAAAAAATTTTCTACCATTTTTAATTATTTGCTAGTTATTTTTGCAACCCTATCGCTAAGTTTCGCACCGACGCCCTTCCAATAAGCCAAGCGCTCAGCGTCAAATTTTACCACCTCAGGCTCAACCATGGGGTTGTAGTAACCGATCGACTCTATCCAGCCGCCGTCTCTTCTTTTTCTGCTATCTGTTACGACTATACGATAAAAAGGTTTTTTCTTGCGTCCCATTCTCGTTAGTCTTACTACTGTTGCCATTATATTTCTCCTTCTGTTTTTTAAATAGGCTTAAATTTAGCCACGCTCGTAGCGAAATTTAAGCCCTTTAATTAGGGCGAGTATTTTTAGCTTGGTTTAGTAAATTTCCTAGCCCCTTTAAGCCTTCTTTGCCTGAAAATCTTTTTGCTATTTTCGATGCGTTTTCAAACTGCTTTAAAAAGCGATTTACCTCTACTTGAGACAGTCCCGATCCAGCAGCTAAACGTCTTTTTCGGCTGTTGTTTAACAGGTCCGGATTCTCGCGCTCTTTTTGCGTCATAGAATTTATCATAGCCTTGATATGTAAAATTTCCTTGGAGTTATCAAGGTCGATATCTTTTATCTGATTTGCCACGCTTGAGAGACCCGGTATCATCCCGATAAGGCTTTTCATATTTCCGAGTTTCTTAACGCTTTCCATTTGCGACAAAAAGTCGTTAAAGTTAAACTGTCCTTTTTTGATCTTTTTATTTATTCTTTTTGCTTCTTGCTCATCTATCACGGCGCTAGTTTTCTCGACCAGCGTCGCCAAGTCGCCCTCGCCCATTATACGGCTCACGATTCGCTCAGGGATAAAGCTCTCCATATCGCCGACTTTTTCGCCGATACCAACGAATCTAAGCGGTATATTTAGCTGCTTTGCTATGCCTATAGCCACGCCGCCTTTGCTATCCGAGTCAAATTTACTTAGCACCACGCCGCTTATTTTTAGCGCATCATTAAACGTGCTTGCCGTTTTTACGCCGTCTTGTCCGCTCATGGCGTCTGCTACGTAGAAAATTTCATGCGGCTCGAGCGCTGATTTGATGTCTTTTATCTGCTTCATCAAAGCTTCATCTATCGCTAGGCGTCCCGCCGTATCAACCAAAAGCACGTCGTAAAGCCCACTTTTTGCCTTAGCTAGCGCTTGTTTGGCTACGTTTAGCGGATCGGTTTCGTTTTCTATGCTAAAAAGCTCTATCTCGTTTGCTTCGCAAAGCTGACGAAGCTGCTCGACGGCCGCCAAGCGCTGTAAATCGCACGCCGCAACCAAAACTTTTTTCTTTCTAAGCTTTAGATAATTTGCTAGCTTTATCGTCGTAGTGGTTTTTCCGCTACCTTGCAATCCCGCCATAAGGACAATCGTAGGAGCCACGGGCGCAAAGACAAAGCCCTGGTTGCCCGGCGCGGTTAAAACCTTCGTCAAATTTGACTTTATAGCGTCTAAAAATTGCTTTTGACCTATTCCGCTTTGCTTTAGATCAGCCTCGATGAGAGCTAGCAACTCTTTGGTAACTTTGTGATGAACATCGGCTTTTAGTAGTGCTTTTTTAAGCACGTCAAGCGCGTTATTTAGCGCTTTTTCATCGTCTACGAAACGAATTTTACTAACGGCTAAACGAAACGACTCGCTGATTTGTTCAAACACATTCTACCTTTTATTTACATTTATAGTTAAAGCGCGTATTTTATTAAATTTAAGCTTTATCGCTCTTTAAATCTCAAAATTTCTTGAAATTTCAAAACCGAGCCTATTAAAATCACTGCTCAAATTTGACTTAAATTTATATCCTAAAAGCTCGATTTTATAGGCATGCAGATACATTCTCGCGGATTTATTTTTAGCGTATTTTTCATCGCCGACGATCCCGTATCCAGAGTGATTTAGGTGCACTCTGATTTGGTGAGTTCTGCCGGTTTTTATCTCGACTTTTACGAGACTTTTTTTGCCTGCAACCATCACTGGAGTTACGTGCGAAAAGGCCTCTTTACCGTTTGGCGAGATTTTAGAAAACGCGCCGCCCCTGTTTTTTAGCGTGATTATAGGTTCATTTACGCTAAATTCCTCACTCACGATGCCTTTTACAGCTGCGACGTACTCTTTTTTTACGCGGCAGTTTTTAAACTCCTCGATCGCTTTTTTTTGAAATTCCTCGTTTTTCACTAGCAAAAGTACGCCGCTCGTTTCCTTATCAAGCCTGTGAAGCAGCGGAAATTTATACATTTCGCTCACTTTTTCCGATGTTAAAAATGCCGGTTTATCAACCGCGATCAGGTTTTCATCCTCAAAAATCACGCTTGGACGCGGCAGCTTTTGCACGTTAAATTTAGTCGCAGCGCTCATCATTGCGCGCGCCACGGCGATTCTTTGCCCTTTGGCGCTAACTAGCCCCGCGTCGATCAACTCCTTTGCCTCGTTGTTTGAGATGTCCTCCTGGATCGCCAGTAGTTTATAGGCTTTTTCTTCTTTCATAAATTTTCCTCAATATCTTTTAAAATCTCGCTTGCATCGCCTTTGGCGACGATTTTTGCCTTTGGTAAATCTTGCTTTAAAAGCAAATTTATCTCGTCCGATTTTGCAAATTTTATACCGTCCACCGCACTATACAAGGCCTTTTGATTAAATATAAACTTCCCGCTTATCACCGCGTTTTCAAACTGCGCCGCCTCGATCGGATTGTGTCCGCCGACGTTTGGCACGAAGCTACCGCCGAGCACGACGACGTCGCTAAATTTATAAATATTTACCAGCTCGCCCATAGTATCGACCAGCACGCATTGTGCGTCGAAATTTTTCATTTCGCTAAATTTAGCAAAACTTAGTCCGTTTTTTGCGGCAAAATTAGCCAAAATCTCGCCTGCCTCGCCGAACCTCTCCGGATGACGCGGCACGAGGATTAGCTTATCGTTTGCGTCCAAATTTATCTCGCGTAAAATCAGCTCCTCTTCCCCTGCATGAGTACTAGCCAGCACGATCACGCGCTCTTTTGGTTTGGCGTAAATTTTACTCGGGTTTGGCAAAAAAGCTGATTTTATATTGCCGCTAACGACGATATTTTTAGCTCCGAGCCGCTCTAGACGCTGTTTATCTAGATCGCTTTGGGCGTAAATTTTATCTATAAATTTAAACAAATACCTGTAAAAAAAGCCAAATTTGAGATAACTTTTGTAGCTCCTATCAGAAATCCTAGCGTTTATCAAAATGACGCGCGAGCCCTTAAATTTAGCCCAAAAAACAAGCCCTAGCCAAAGCTCGGCCTCAAAAATAATCGTGATTTTAGCAGGCTTTAGCCAAAACGGTAAAAATATCTCAAACGGCAAAAAGCGCGTATTTGACGTGATCTTTTTCGCCTCGTCAAAGCCGGTTTTAGTTACGACCGAGACTGCGGCCGCGTCTTTAAATTTGCTAACTAGCGGCGCGATAGAGCGCACTTCGCCAAAACTGCACGCGTGAAAATGCACGTGCGAGGCGTCAAATTTGGGATTTTTAAACAAAAAAAATCTAGCGGGGATAGAGACTCTGTACTTTTTCTTAAAAGCTAAAATCGCAAGCGGTAAAGCCCCCAAGGCAAATGCCGCGAGGACTAAAACGTAATAAATTATTATCAAATTTAAAGGCTAGTTCGCCGCTTCTTTGTATAAAATTCGGCCGCAGTGAGGGCATGTCACGATATCTTCGCCCTTTATAACAGCAGAATAAGTCTTGTCGTTTATCTGCATAAAGCAGCCGTAGCAGGCCTGCTTTTTGACCGGCACGACAGCGGTATTGTGCGCCCATTTGCGGATTTTCTCGTAAAAGGTCAAGATTTTTTGATTCATCTCGCCGACTAGTTTATTTTTCTTAGCGTATATTTCATCTCTTTGCTGTTCGATAGCGCTGACTTCGGCCGAAATTTCGCTCTCGATTTTGGCTAAATTTTCGCTAAGCTCCGCAGCCTTCGCCTCAAGCTCGCTTTTTAGCGCATTTTTGCTATCTATGATTTTTTCTAGTCTTTCGACCTCTTCGTTTGCGGCCTCTAGCTGTTCTTTAGCTAGTTCATCTTCTAGTTGAAGCGCTTTTATCTCTTTTTCGGTTTTTGCCGCGCCGCTTTTTTTAGCGACGTCTTTTATTTTCGCGCTAAATTCGGCTATGTGCGCGTTGGTTTGAGATTTTTGATTTTTTAGCTCGGTCACGCTCGTAGCCGCTTCCTCGATCTGCGCCAAAATCGCTACCTGCTCATCCTTGGTCGCTTTTAAAACGCTTTGAACCTTCTCAAGGCGCGGCGTGAAATCGTCGATATCTTTATCAATGGCTGAAAGCTCGACTAGCTGTTCTAAATATTTATTCATCTTTTTCCTTTAACTGTATGAAAACGGGTTTTTTGAGTTAGATATTATAGTAGGAATCGGCAAAATTTGCAAATATTTTGCAAGCGACTCCCCAAAATACCGCTCGCTCTCAAAGTGTCCGATGTCTAGTATAGTAAGATTATTTTGCACGGCGCTCATGGCTTGGTGGTATTTTAGATCCCCGGTTAAAAACACGTCCGCTTTAACGATATCTATCAAATCTCCGCCGCTTCCCGTGCAAAATGCAAGGCGTTTTATAGGCGCATTATGATCAAATTTTCGCCCCTTGCAAACTCTTAAATGGCTTAATTTTAGCTTTGTTTTTACTCTCTCGCAAAGCTTGTCAAAGCTCAAATTTACATCCGCATAAAGCACGAATCCATCGCGCTCTTTTGGCGTAAAGCCCAAAATTTCACTTAGCACGTACTCATTTAGATGACTTAGATCATAGTTCGTGTGCATCGCGATCAGGCTTAAATTTTTAGCCACCATCTTTGCGATTAAGCTGCTTGGATATGTGTCAAAATTTAACGACTTTAGCCCCTTAAAAATGAGCGGATGATGCGTGATGATGAGCGAGTTTGGCTGTGCTTCGTCCAAAAGCTCTTCATCGACGTCGAGGCTAAGATAAACGCGCTCCGCACTCGTCTCAAACGAGCCCACGAGCAGTCCGCTGTTATCCCACTCCTCTTGACTTACAAATGGACTAATCTCGTCTAAAATTTTATAAATTTCGCCGATTTTCATCAAATTTTATTCGCCCTTCGCGTCGTTTGCGGCATCGATGCTAGCCTTGTACGTTAGCGCGCACTCTTTGGCTAGTTCGCGGATTTTTAGGATGTAGTCTTGCCTTTGCGTTACACTGATAGCTCCGCGCGCATCAAGGACGTTAAACGTATGCGCCGCTAGCATGCAGTAGTCATACGCCGGTAGCGAAATTTTAGCCTCCAAGCAGCGTTTGCACTCGCCGAATGCATTTTCAAACTGGCGAAACAGCATATCAACATCTGCGATTTCAAAGTTATATTTGCTCCACTCAAATTCGCCCTGCTTATGCACGTCGGCGTAGGTCACGATATTGCCGCCCCTATCGTCCCAAACGATATCATAGACGCTATTTACGTCCTGTAGATACATCGCAAGGCGCTCAAGGCCGTAGGTGATCTCAGCAGAAACCAGCTCGCACGCGATGCCGCCAACTTGCTGGAAATACGTAAACTGCGTCACCTCCATACCGTCTAGCCAGACCTCCCAGCCTAGCCCCCAAGCGCCCAGCGTCGGGCTCTCCCAGTTATCCTCGACGAAGCGGATGTCGTGATTTTTCAAATTTAAACCGAGCTTTTCAAGACTTTTTAGATAAAGCTCCTGTATATTTTCCGGGCTTGGTTTAATGAGCACCTGAAACTGATAATAAGCACCCAGGCGGTTTGGGTTTTCTCCATATCTGCCATCAGTCGGACGGCGAGAGGGCGCTACGTATGCAGTCGCCCACGGCTTTGGCCCGAGGCTCCTTAAAAATGTCGCCTGATGATAGGTACCCGCACCCGCCGGCATATCGTAGGGCTGTAGTATCACGCAGCCCTGCTCGCGCCAGTAGTTTTGCAACGTCAAAATAATCTCTGAAAACGTCATTTCTCTTCCTTTTTAAAATTTTATTTTAGATAATGTATAACCGCGCCCGGCCCCAAAGGTAGGTCAAAAGCATACCAAACCGACATCAACGCCGCCCACGAGAGTAAAAATGCGACCGTATAAGGCAGCATGATCGAGACTACCGAGCCGATTTTCAGCCCCTTGTCGTAGCGCTGCATAAACGCCACTATCAGCACAAAAAACGGCATCAAAGGCGTGATGATATTTGTCGTCGAGTCGCCTATCCTAAACGCAGCCTGCGTTAGCTCGGGAGAGAGGCCTAGATTCATAAACATAGGCACAAAAATAGGCGCCATCATCGCCCATTTGGCCGAATCCACGGCGATAAATAAATTTATAAACGCGATCACGACTATAAAAACGATAATGAGGCTAAGTCCCGTTAGTCCAATATCTTTTAAGAAAACCGAGCCCTTTATCGACAGCACCAGCCCGATGTTTGAGGCGTTAAAGAGATAGGTAAACTGAGCTGCGAAAAATATCAAAACCAAAAATCCAGATAACTCGGCGACGGCTTGTTCCATAAATTTGACCGCGTCGCCGCTGTTTTTTATCGTCCCCGCTCCTGCGCCGTATGCTGCGCCCGCTACTATAAAAAATAGCATCATAAAAATGATGATAGAGTGCATGAAAACGGACTTCGTAAAGCTCTCGCCCTCTTTTGCGCCAAAGAGCGAATTTGACGGTAAAAGCGCTACCAGCAAAAGGATCGCGAAAACAACCGTCGCGATGAGTGCAAATTTTAGCCCGCGTTTTTGCTCCGCGCTGATCTGGTCGCGCTCGCTTAAATTTAACACACCATCAAAGCTAAATTTACCCAGCCTAGGCTCGACGATCCTATCGGTTACAAACGAGCCCACGATCACGATCAAAAAGGTAGAAGCGATCATAAAGTACCAATTTGCCGTAGCCAAAACGACATAGTCGGGATTTAGCACGCTAGCCGCCTGGGGTAGAAAACGCCGCAAACATCGGATCGTTCGTGCCGATTAGCAGATTTGCCGACCAGCCACCGCTAACGCCCGCAAAAGCCGCCGCTAGCCCAGCGATAGGATGGCGTCCAAAGCCCGCAAACAAAATAGCCCCGAGCGGTATCAGTACGACGTAGCCGACTGAGGAGGCGACGTTAGACATCACGCCCAAAAAGATCACGATAGGCGTTACCCATTTTTTGGACGAATTTAGGGCGATTTTTTTAACTAGCGCCGATAAAAGCCCGGCCTTGTCCGCCACGCCGATACCCAAAATGATCGCAAAAACCACGCCAAGCGGATAAAAACCGGTGAAGTTTTTAAGCACGGATGAAACAAAGGTTCTGATACTATCAGCTGAGAGCAAATTTACGACGTTTGCGCTTAGCTGCGAGATCTGGCCGTCCTTGATAGCCTGATAGCTGACGCCCACGCCAAGCCTCTCTAGCACAAACGACAGCAAAATCGTAATAACCGAAAGATAGACGAAAAGCATGGTGGGATTAGGCAGCTTGTTGCCGAATTTTTCGATAAAGCCTAAGATCGATCCGTTATTTTTATTGTCCATTTTTTCCTAATCTAAAACCGAGATATAAATTTTTATCCCGTCGCTACCGTAAAGCTCAAAGTCCGTTTCATGGGCTCTTTTTAGTTTCGAGTTTTCAAAATATTTCCAAATTTCTCCCCAAAATTTCGCTACGTTTTGCGGCTCGTTTGGAAAGCCAAAAACAGCGTATTTGCCGCTTTTTATCTCTAAAATTTCGCCGCCAGGGCAAAGCGACTTCGTACCGATAAATAAATCGTAAAGCCCGTTTACGCCGTTTTCGTAGCTACAATAAACGCCGTAAATTTCGCCTTTACCGTCATAAAATTCTTTTGTAAATTTAGCCCACAAGGCCGGGATTTTACCGTCGCCGTTTATCTCGTCGGCATTTTTGGTGCGAGTTTTTAATCCGCAAATTTTAAAACCATCTACCGCTAAAATTTCCACGACTACTCCTTGTCGCTCTTGAAATTTTCAACCGCCTTATTCCACATGAGTTTGTATTTTCGTTTTAAAAACTCGACTTCTTCTTGCGAATTTTTTAGTTGCTTTGTGAGCGTCTCGACCGTACGGCGATCCTCGTCGTAGAGCTCTTGCATCGAGATTAGCGCCTCTTTTAAAAACTTATTTTCGTTGCGCAGGGTCTCTAGCGTCTCGTCTTTGGCGTCTAGCACCTTTTCGTGCAAATTCAGTATCGTGCCGATCGTCTTTTCTACGAAGCTAAAGCCATCCGCGCCGATCTGGGGCGCAGGTACGGCCACGACGCTAGGCACGACGCTCATCGTGCCTTGACTAGCTTCTATGAGGGTTTCGCCGCCTTCTTCTTTCGTATTTAGAACACCGCGGTTTATCATCCCCTCGATCACCTCGCGCTCTAGGTGCACGAGCTTGCAAAATTCGTCTATGCTTAAGTATGTCTGCATATTTGCTCCTTTAGGCGAGTAAAACTTCCACCTTCGCCGAGTCCTCTTCTACCTGCTTGGCTTTCGTTGCTCGGTCGGCTTTTAGCATTTCGTCTAGATTTTGGTCGTTTAGAGCCAAAATTTGCAGTGCCAGATAGGCTGCATTTACCGCGCCGGCCTTACCGATAGCCACGGTGCCCACAGGCATGCCGCCGGGCATCTGCACGGTCGAATAAAGCGCGTCCACGCCGCTAAGCGCCGAGCCTGCCATCGGTATGCCGATCACTGGGCGAGTGGTGTTTGCTGCGATAGCGCCTGCTAGATGCGCCGCCATGCCGGCCGCCGCGATAAAGACCTGCGCGCCCTTTTCCTCGGCCGCGGCGACGTATTCGCTCGTTCGCTTCGGGCTTCTGTGCGCCGAGCTGATGATTAGCTCGTAAGGGACATTAAATTTTTCAAGCACCTTTGCCGCCTCGCTAACTACGTCGTAGTCGCTCTTGCTTCCCATTATAATTGAAACAAATTTCATTTTATTTCCTCTCTTAAAAAGCTAAATTTAGGCAACCTCGCGCCCAAATTTACTTCGTTTTCGTTGCCGCTGTGGATCTCGGCGATCTCTTTGCCTTTTTTTGTTACTAGTTTTTTAAATTTGATAAATTTCTTGCCGTCACGAGCGAAAATTTGAGATATTTCGCTCTCGCACTCATCTATCTGCGAGCCCAGAGGCGCTACGATCTCATACTCGTTGCCGGGGAAAATTTTATATTTGCATTTAAAAAACTCGCCGTCTAAAGTCATAGCGTTTACCTGATGAGTGCCCTCCTCTAGGCTGCTAGCATGATTTTGCGTATCAGACTTTTCAAACGGGCGATTTACTAGGTAGCCGTCGGTAAAACCGCGATTTTTTAGCGTATTTAGCTCGCTCGCGTAAATTTGCGCGTCAAATTTGTCGTCCACGGCGTCATCAACGGCCATGCGGTAGGCTCTAGTCGCACAGGCTGCATAGTATTCGCTTTTCGTACGGCCTTCGATCTTTAGGCTATCGACCGCGCCGCTTTCGATGATATCTTTGATGTGCGCGGATAAATTTAAATCCTTCGAGTTCATCACGTGCGTGCCGCCTTCTTCGTCCTCTTCCAGGCGAAACAGCGTCCCGCTCTCGGGGTTTTTGGCGTAGAGTTCGTATTTAAACCTGCAGTCGTTGGCGCAGCTACCGCGGTTTGATTGGCGGCCGCTTTGAACCGCGCTAACCAAACAGCGCCCCGAGTAAGCAAAGCACATCGAGCCGTGCACGAAAATTTCGATATCCAGCGTCGGGATTTGCTCTTTTATCTTCACGACGTCTTTTAAACTCATTTCGCGCGCTACGACGATGCGTTTTGCGCCCATTTCGTGATAAATTTTAGCGTCAAGCGTATTCATGACATTTGCCTGCGTCGAGAGGTGGATCTCAATCTCGGGGGCTATTTCTTTTGCCAGGCTCATGACGCCGGGAGTCGCGATGATAAAGGCATCCGGCTTCATCGCCGATATCGTTTGCAAGTGGCGTTTTAGCGGCTCGATTTGCGAATTAAAAGGAAACGCGTTTACCGTCGCGTAAAATTTTTTGCCCTTTGCGTGCGTGTATTCGATGGCTTCTTTAAAGGTTTCAAGGTTAAATTCGCGCGCCGAACGGGTGCGAAGCGAAAAGCTCGCCACCGATGCGTAAACTGCGTCTGCGCCGTATTCTAGAGCTATTTTTAACTTGGTTAAATTTCCTGCTGGGGATAAAAGCTCGGGCTTTTTCACTTTTTGCCCAAACTTTCTATCAGAGCTTCGATGTCGTCGTTGCTGACGAGATTTTCGGTGTGCGTATCGCCGGCGATATGTACGGCCGAGGCCACGCGCTTCTCGTCGTCGATCTTGCCCTCAAATAGGCTACTCATATACTTGCTAAGCGCGCGCATGACGTTGATAACGCGCTCGATCTTTTGACGGTGGATGTCTTGATACTGCATCATATCCATCGCCATCATTATCTCGTCCTCGGCCATTCTGACGTTATCTAGCGTCGTTTCTGCAGAGCTTTTTAGGGCGTTATTTTTCTCTAGCGCTTCGGCAAAAGTAGCGATATTTGGGAATTTTTCGTGCAGTTTGGTAAAAATTTCGATATTGGCCTCGATACCGCCGATAATCTCGCTAAGTCCGTTCTCCGCGTCCATAGAGAAGTTATTGATCGCATCGAGCTTGTCAAACATCTGCGTGGCTTTTTCCTCGCTATCCTTTGTAACGTCGTCTAGCTGATGAACCATCTTGTGATCATCCGTCGGTGGAGGCGGAGGCCACGATATGTTCGAGGATGCTCTATAGTCGCCGTCAAATTTAACGTCATCATCTTTGCGCTCCGCTACTTCTTTTTTGTCGGCAGCATTTAGGTCTAAATTTTCATCTCCGCTAGCTTGCGCGTCGCTCTCGTCTGCAGCGACGACGTCATCCAGATCGCCCGCCATCAAGGCGTCAAGTTCTTCTTGCGTCATAAAATCTCCTATTTAAATTTGGGCTGATTATATAGAAAATTAACGAAATATAAGTTTAAAAACCCAAACTTTATCCTTAAATTTATTAAATTTTAGGTAGCATTTGCAAAATATTTAAGGATAAAAATGAGAGTCGATCTACACAACCACACGCCGCTTTGTAAACACGCCGTAGATGAGCCTAAGCAGTACGTTTTAAGCGCGATAAATTCGGGCTGTGAGTATTTTGGTTTTAGCGATCACGCGCCGATGAAATTTGACGAAGCGTACCGCATGGAGTTTTCGCAAATGCCCTCTTACGAGAGCGAGATTTTGCGCCTCAGAGACGAATTTGACGGACAGATCAAAATCCTGCTCGGCTACGAAGTCGATTTTTTAGAAGGCTTTATGGACGAGCGGGTTTTAGCGCGCAAGGTTGATTACCTAATCGGTTCGGTGCATTTTTTGGGCGGCTGGGGCTTTGATAATCCCGAATTTATCGGCGAATATAAAAAGCGCGACATAGATCAAATTTGGCGGGATTATTTTTACTGCGTCGAAAAGATGGCAAAGTCTGGCAAATTTGACATAGTCGGGCATTTGGATTTGCTAAAAGTATTTAAATTTATGCCAAAAACCGACGTTAGACTCCTGGCCAAAGACGCAATCGAGGCTATAAAAAAGGCAAATTTGACGGTGGAGATAAATGCGGCCGGCTTTAGAAAACCGATCGGCGAGCAGTATCCGAGCGTAAATTTGCTAGAAATGATCGCCGAAAAAGACATACCTATCACGTTTGGCTCGGACGCGCACGCAAAAGACCAAGTCGGTCTAAACGGCGAAAAATGCGAGCAAATCGCCGGAAATTTGGGCTTTAGCAAGTGTGCGGTATTTCAAAACCGCGATAGAGAATTTGTAAAATTTTAGATCGGGTAGAAAAAATTATTTAAATTAATCTTAAAAGTAAAATTTTATGATAAAATTACGAAATCAATAAACACAGGAGCGAAAAATGGGAAAATTCGTAAAAAGCGTCGATCATTTTTTTGATTTTTGCAAAGAACACGAGGTCAAATTCGTGGATTTTAGATTTACCGATATGAACGGCGCTTGGCACAGCATATCTTATAACATAAAATTCGTCGAAAAAGATCATTTCGTAAACGGCATACCGATGGACGCGAGTTCGCTAGGAGGATGGCAACCGATCGAAAGAAGCGATATGCTGATGTGCCCTGAGGCGACCAGCGCCTTTTTAGATCCATTCACCGCCGACGTTACGGTCGTGGTTTTTGCCGATATTTACGACATTTACAAGGGTCAAATTTATGAAAAATGCCCGCGCTCGATAGCCAAAAAAGCTATGGCCTACGTCAAAGAAAGCGGCATGGGCGATGTGGCGTATTTTGGACCGGAGAACGAGTTTTTTATATTTGATAATGTAAAAATAGTAGACAGCCCAAACTGCGCGATGTTTGAAGTAGACAGCGAAGAAGGCGAGTGGAACGACGCTAGAGACTTTAAAGACAGCTACAACACAGGCCACCGCCCAAGAAGAAAAGGCGGCTACCTGATGACGCAACCGACCGATAGCATGGTCGATCTGCGCGCCGAGATGATGCAGGTTTTAGAGCAAGTAGGCCTTGAAGTCATGCTAGGACACCACGAGGTCGCGCAAGGACAAGGCGAGCTGGGAGTTAAATTTGGAACACTTCTTGAGGCTGCCGACAACGTGCAAATTTACAAATACGTCGTCAAAATGGTCGCTCACCTAAACGGAAAAACGGCGACTTTTATGCCAAAACCGCTCTACGGCGACAACGGCAGCGGCATGCACGTGCATCAGTCGGTGTGGAAAGACGGCAAAAATTTATTCTACGGCGAAGGAAAGTACGCAAATTTAAGCGATTTTGCGCGCTGGTACATCGGCGGAATCCTAAAACACGCAAGGAGCGTTGCGGCGTTTACAAACCCGAGCACAAACAGCTACAAACGCCTAATCCCAGGCTTTGAAGCACCGTCTATCCTAACGTATTCTAGCCAAAACCGCTCCGCCTCGATCCGTATCCCGTACGGCTCCGGAGAAAAATCGGTCCGCGCCGAAATGCGTTTCCCTGACGGAACTGCAAACCCGTATTTGGCCTTTTCAGCGATGCTGATGGCTGGGCTTGACGGCGTAAAACACAAGATGGAGCCGGTCGGTCCGATGGACGAAAATTTATTTAAACTCACGCTTGACGAGATCCGCGAACGCGGTATCGAGCAGCTCCCTCATACGTTAAGAGGCAGCCTAGAAGCCCTAATTCGCGACAACGAATATCTGCGCCCGATCATGACCACGACGTTTATAAACGCGTATCAGCATTATAAATTCGAGAGTCAAGTGTGGCCGTACGAAGCGAGACCTACTCCATACGAGTTTAAAACCTGCTTTTCTTGCTAGATTTAAGGGATTGCAAAATCCCTTTTTAGTTTTTCGGTCAAATTTGACCTTTTTAAATCTGGGCCAAATTTGACTTTTTATGCGTTTTTGACGAACGCAAAATTTGTCAAAATAAATCAAATTTGAGGCCAAATTTGAAAAACAACGGCTTTTTGTCTTGACAAATCAGCCTTTTTTATATATAATCACGTTTCGTTTTTTGAAAAAATGTCTTGTTAGCTCAGTCGGTAGAGCATTTCACTTTTAATGAAGGGGTCGCTGGTTCGAGTCCAGCACAGGACACCATTTTTTACATAGACCCTTTCGTCTAGTGGCCCAGGACTCTACTCTCTCAGTGTAGCAACAGAGGTTCAAATCCTTTAAGGGTCGCCACGATTTAGTCTTTTTGGTCGCTTAGCTCAGTTGGTAGAGCGCCACCCTTACAAGGTGGATGTCATAAGTTCGAGTCTTATAGCGACCACCATTTTAGGTGCAGCGGTAGTTCAGATGGTTAGAATGCCGCCCTGTCACGGCGGAGGTCGCGGGTTCGAGCCCCGTCCGCTGCGCCATTTGCCTCGTTAGCTCAGTTGGTAGAGCATATCACTCTTAATGATGGGGTCGTAGGTTCGAGCCCTACACGGGGCACCACGATTTATTTTATCATTGTTGGCCCTTTCGTCTAGCGGTTAGGACACCAGCCTCTCACGTTGGTAACACGAGTTCGATTCTCGTAAGGGTCACCAATCTATCTCCTATATAGCACAATAAACTCTACTAATTTTTAATTTTTTTATTCAGTGTCAAATTTTAGTCGAGAAATTTTTTGCGTAACCTTACTTAAATATAGCTTATAAATAAATATGAATTCAACAGGCATCTAATCATCACATATGTAGCAATGAAGCGCGCTACGATTTCTTACGAGGCAAACCCTTCCATAGCATGTTAGATTTCGCACGATATCCGAAATAATTTAAAATTTCAGGAGATTATATAAAGAATTTTATGCTGAACGTCTTTGCCGGTGATAGCAGGATAGGGAAGGTTTGTGGTGCCTTTACGCCGCAAACGGCTTATGCATAAAAGTTTACAAGTAGGGCGTAAAAGTTTTTTTACCAAAGCCAGGTCAGAAATGCTAGAAGCAAGCATATCCTCATAAGAGAGTACATAGTGACGAATATTGGCAAGCCTCGCGAAAGCCATAAAACTCAATCACAGCATCGAATTTGGCAAATTTATTAATGCCCTTTTTGTTAGTAAAATAAAAAACTATCATATACTATTATTCGAATTCTAAAGATAGTATCCAACGCACTTACAATATTTACACCAATCATCTAGTTTAACAGATTTTTGCAAAACAGATGAAACAAAATAGTAGATATTTTAAATATATTATTAACATATACCATAGATTGGGGCAAAAACTTAATCCAAAAACGAGTCAATCAATCACTGTTTTAAACAAAAACACAAAATAAAACCATCAAACACCAAACGAGCTTTATTTTACAGCCTTAAAATACTCATATCTGCTAAACTCAATGACGTATAAATTCTGCAAGTGAAGCATATAAGCTATGATTCAAAAGCCTATACAATTTTACTCAAAAACCAAAATGAAGCCTACAAGAGAACACCTAAAAAGACTTTGACCACAAGCGGTCAAGAAAAATTCAAAGAAATTTGTATGGAAGAGCTAGAGAAAATAAAGGAATAGTCAAAATAAAGTCAAAAATCGTACCTGTATATTTCAACTTTGCACTTAATTAAAACTAAAATATAAATCTAAGTATGTCGGGCTATATCCGTAAGTCCATGATGAACAGCAAAACAGTAGAGCAAAAATTTCTCTTGTTCGGAAATATAGGAAGGCTATGTAAATTCCTTGGAAATTTTAATCAGGTAATTTTACCAGTACACCTTGTAGTCAAGCAAAATAAAGACAATAAATTTATTGACCAGATGATTAATAAATAAATTTATGTGAGAATATTAAGATTGCACGCTAGCATTTACCTACAAGGAGTGGTAGTGATTAAGCTTCAAGAAAGGCAAACTTCAAGAGGTAACTAGAGAGTATTTGTGCTGCAATTTTTCAAATCATCAGCTTGATGACTTTATTTATAGTGCGGAAGTTCACACCCCGAAGATACTTTACCGATCCCAAAATCAAATAGAGACAAGATGCACACCGCTAAATATATAAATATACTGTGGACAAACTGATAGGAAGGTGTCCAGGCATCCAAATAGGTATTGGCTGGCAGATTGCAATATTTACGGGCTAAGCCAAATGCTTGCCAATACACAAAGGTTGGATGATAAAAAGAAAGAGAGAATTATCGTAGACATTAATCTCAAGATTCAAGAGGAGAAGCATTCAAAGGTTCAAGCAAATATTAGAGTTTAAAGCCTAATTATGAAGGCAATAACGACAAAACCTTAAACATGACAGTTTTGTCAAACATTAATCGAGCAATAGACACGATAGATGCCGCAAAGCTTAGATACCCAAAGGCTCGCATTATATAAAGATCAAATACTCTACGCTGCCGACCAAGAGCAAAAGGCAACCGAAACCTTCTTGGCAAATTTAGAACATAAAATTTTCTTAAAATAAAAGAATAGAATATCTTATGATTTTGTGCTTGAGTATTTAGAGTTTTTAAATATACAGATTGTTGGATTTAATAACGACAATGCTTTAACTATAAATAAAAAGTTTAAAAATTTTATCAAATAGTCCGCTAGTGGTTGCAAAAAAAAGAAAAACTGCTAGGGTTCAAGCGTGTTGGTACTTCCGACAGCAATAACCATACTAAGGGTATAGCACATTTTTTTAAAGATCAATACCCCGAAATATGTTTATCCATTTTAAAGGAATCATTAAAAGTTTTACAAGGTGCACGAAAGACACTAACGATTGTGCCGGAGTGGAAAAATTTAAACAACATCACGACAAACAAAAAGTCGTAGACTTTACTAGTAGCAAAATAGGTTACCTTAATAATATTTATATAAAAGAGCTTAAGGCAAACGAATTACTAGGCGAATAAGCTAATACACTAATACCAAAACTTATCGAGAAGAAATTTAAGCTACCTTCTATTTCTTATAAGAAAATTTCAAACAATGAGATGAATTTTAAATTTACTCTTTTTGTTATAATAATATTATGTTAAAATAAGAAATTCTTATCTCTTGTTTTATTTAAAAAATTTCAACCAGAGGATCTTGCTAGCCTCCTTATTTCTGCCTGATAGCAGGCCTTATAAGTAAACTCCGCTTTGGCCTACAAAACTGAAACCTGAACAAGTTAAGAATCTTTTTAAAATTCCAAAACAGAAGATACTATTTTTAAAAAGACGGATAGGAATGAGTGGTAAATAAAGAATGTGCCTGAATTAAAGTGAGCGTGTATTACGGTTTTGCTTATAAGCCTTAGCGGGTTTTTTAAAATAATTTTTATCAAAAAGCGAATAAAATGAACAAATAACCCAAAAGATAGGCTTGCAGAATCGGGCAACTTTACTATCTTTGGTACCAGATTGAGCCATGTAAATCTCACAAAGCAAGGATATAAACAAAAGACTCCGCCCTATCTGAGGAGGGTGCATACACAAGAAATAGAGTTTGGATATAATAACAGTAAAAATACAAAAAACTTTCTATCATATTTTACTAAAAAAGATAGCAGGTCTTATAAGTGGCAAAACGTGTTGTAGCCAAAATCTACTCAAGTTCGATTTGGCTATACTTTATACTCATAGTTTTCTTGTGGCTCAAATTTATTTATTCCCATTTAATGATATCAAAGGCATTCTCGTTTATCAGACCTGAGAAAATTATTGATAAACCACGGTCATATTGCCGGTAGTTGGGGCTACGGTTATAGTGGCTTTTTTATTTCGTGTTTCAACCGTAATAGTACAAGGCACTTGATAAAAAGAGCTATTGATCGCATCGTTTCCATAGCCTCTTATTGCATTTCTTGCGTCTAAGATGCACCCGAACTCGTCAAAACCTATAAGATGAATAGGATCTGGTGCGTAAACAACAGGACAGTTGATGTCTGCAGCAGTTAGTTATTCCATATCTTCTGTCTAATACCCCAAATATTCTTTCTCCAGTGCTTCTATTTGTTATAGTATAGCGATCGCCGGCTATTTCGATAGTCCATCGTCCCGTATGCCACGTTGGACTACCTGAGTTCGTTGTCGGATCTACTTTACTGTCTTGCATCGCCAGCAGCTGAGTTCTTCTTACTGCATCCATGATATCGTCAACAGCCGAACCTATATGATCTTGCTCTAATCTAGGCAAAGCCGCCATAGCCAAAATACCTATGACAACGATAACAACGACCAGTTCTAACATAGTAAAAGCTCTTCTTGCCGAAACAGTCGCTTGTAGACGTATTTTTCATACTTAAAGGCTTTGCTAAATTTACTCATTTTTACTCTCTTTTAGTTTTTACTATGGGCGATTTTACAACCGCGATCATAAAATCAAGCTAAATTTTACATTTTATACAGACCAAGCCTATCCTTCGCCGCCTGCGTGATATCTTCTTCATACTCATAGTATTCAAACGTCGCACCGTGTTGAAACGCGCCATTTAGGATGTCGCCGCTTTGGCGATTTTTGAGATCTATCTCGGCGATCTTAAAGCCGTCCAGCGTCTCGCAAAACTCCCTCAGGCGCGACGGCGGATTTTTGAGCTTTGTGAACAAAAAGCAAAATCCGCTCCCGCCGTTTCGCCCTACTCGTCCGCGCAGCTGATGTAGACTCGCTAGTCCTAGCCTTTCTGCGCCAACGATTACGATCGTGCTAAGCCGTGGCAGCGAGATGCCGACCTCAACAACCGTCGTCGAGAGTAGCACGTCTCCGCGCTCGCGAAATTCGCGCAGCACCTGCTCTTTTTCTTTGTCCTTACCGTGCGTGATGTAGACATTTGCAAAATTTGCCCGCCAAAACCCCTGCGCTTCCTCTAGCCCCTGATAGTTCGAGTTTTCGCTACTCTCAACCAGCGGATATATCACGGCAACTTGCTTGCCTTTGGCGATTTGCGCTTTGATATGCGTCAGCAGCTCGCCAAAGTCCGCACTTTGTAAAATTTGCGTGTGGATGTGTTTTTCAAATGGCATCTGCCGCAGGAAACTAAATTCCGCGAAGCTGCTTTGTATCATGCTTAGCGTGCGCGGTATCGGCGTTGCGGAAAACTGCACGACGTGAGCCCTAGTTTCATCCGCCTTTTTTGCCTGCCGTTTTTGGGGTGAGATTTCAGTCAAATTTGACCGCTCACCGCCCTCAAATTTAACCTCAAATTCACCGTCCGCCCCGTCAAGCTGCAAGTCTCGCCCAAGCTCCACGCTAGCTAGAGCGTTGATCTTCTCGCGTTGATTCGACCCGAAACGGTGCTGCTCGTCTATCATAACAAGCGGTGCAGCCGGCAAGCTTTGATACAGCAAAACGTGCGTGCCGATGATGAGGTTTACGCCGTCAAATTCGGGCTTATCGCCGCTTTTAACAAGCAAAACTCGCATAAAATCCGGCAGCAAGCGCGCCGACTCGGCGTAAATTTGCTCGGCCAGTATCGATGTGGGCGCCATGATGAGCGCAGGCTGGGGATATACGCTAAGCGCGGCGGCTAGCATCACGAGAGTCTTGCCGCTGCCGACATCGCCCATCACGACGCGGCGCACCGCCTCCTCGCCGCTAAAGTCCGCACGCAGATCAGCGATAGCGTTTAGCTGGTCGGAAGTCGGCGCAAACGGCAAATTTTTAAGCCACTCCGAGATATCAAAAAGCTTGATTTTAGGCGCTTTAAAATGCGTTTTTTTGGCATTTAGCTTTTTTAGGTAGTTATAAATTTCTACGAATTTTAGCACATCTTCGCCCGTTTTTTCTCGTACGAGAGCCTCTAGTATCCGGGTGCTTTTTTCGTCACCTCGGTGCAGATCTAGCAAAAACTCGGCCTCTCTAGGCGTGAGTCCCGCCTCGATCAAATTTGGCAAATTTACGTATTTTTGGATCAAATTTTTAAACGAATCGTCTCTGAGAGAGAGTTTGTATTTGGGTATGATTTCGTTTATTTTCGTGACGATTTTTGGATTTGTTAACTGCCACGAGCCATAGGCGTAGGCGCATTTGCCGCTTACAAATACGCTTTTGCCGACCTTAAAAGCGCCGTGATGCCAAGGCTTGGCGTTAAAAATCACGATCTTCACGCTTTGCTCCCACGCCTCGCACCAGCACACGGCGTGCAGCATCCCACCCTGACGGTACGCGTTTTTTATCTCCACGGCGACGCTCACGTGCCCGTCTTTTGGTGCGGCGGCTAGGCTCGTATCCTCAAAGCTTTTAGGAAGCTTAAGCGCGAGGTCGAGCAGAGTGGTTACGCCGATTTTTTTTAGATTGATTCTATCTTTTTCATCAAATTTCATTGTAAAGCACGGCAAAACTGAGCTTTTCTATCTCCGCGTGTTCTGCAATAAACGCGTTTAGCTCGGCAAGCTTTAGCTTTGAGATTTTTTCTAGCTCGTCTTTAAAATTTCCTAGTTTAAAGCCGTTATAAAACTCGCTCTGAGCGATGTTTAAGCGGTTAAAAAGCGTCTCCTGGCGTAGAGGCTGAGAGCCAAGCAAAAATCTTTTAGCCTGCGCTAGTTCGCCTGCCTTCACGCCGTTTTTGACGAATTTCGCAAATTCGTCTTTCACGACCGCGACCGCCTCGCTCCTGCTCTCGTTTTTGGTTTGTAGATAGCCCCAAATTTGCGAGTAGCTGAGCGCAAATTCACTCCTAGCATACGCCGAATACGCTAGCCCCCGCTTCACGCGTATCTCCTCCATCAGCCTACTGCCAAAGCCGCCCTCGCCCAAAATAAACGTCGCGACCTTGGCTTTGTACCGCTCCTCGCGGGAAACGTCAAAAGGCGCGCCAAAGTAAATATAGGCTTGCTCGCTAGGTTTGATTATGGACTTTTGGCCGCATTTTTCATCGGTTTTTAGTAGCTTTAGTTCGCGCGCTTCGCCTTGCTTTAGCGAGCTTAAAATCTCATCCAAATTTAGCTCCCCCGGCGCCACTTCGCCGCCTAGCACTACAAATAAATTTGCCAGATCAAGCTTGCTAGAGATGAAGTTTTTAACGTCGTCTAGCGTGATACTCTCCACGCTTTGCTTCGTGCCGATACTAGGTCTTGCTAGATTCGTACCGGGATAGAGCAGTCCGTTTAGCGCGACTCTAGCCAGATAGTCGTAGTCGCTCTCGTTGCTAGATATCTCGCCCAGCGTCAAAGTTCGCACCTTTTCAAAGCTTTTTTCGCTTAAATTTGGCTCCTCTAAAAGCTCTTTTAGCTTGGCAAGCGCGAAAGAAAAGTGCTCCTTTAGGCAGTTTAGCTCAAACGCAAACGTCTCAAATCCCGCGCTCGCGTAAAGGCTGATCGCGCACGTTTCAAGCTCTTTGGCAAAACCAGCCGCGCCCTTACTTAGCGTGCCTTCGTCTAAAATTTTAGCGACGAATTTAGCTAGTCCCGCCTTATCCTCTACGCAAGCTCCGGCGACCTTGAAAATGAGCTTTAGGCTCACCGCGGGCAGGGTTTTGCTCGCCTCGTAGACGGCAGGGATTTGTAAATTTGCGGCTTTTAAATTTATGATTTTCATCAATAAAACCTTTCTAAAATATCGTAATTAGTATTGCGTTTGGCGGGTTTTTCGCCGATGTCTTTGATGAGGCGTATCATCTCGTCTTGATTCATGCGGTAGCTAGCGCCGGCGGCCTTGACGACGTTTTCCTCCATCATCGTGCTACCTAGGTCGTTTGCCCCAAACAGCAGCGCCAGCTGCCCGATGTAGCTGCCCTGCGTGACCCAGCTGCTTTGGATGTTCGGTACGTTGTCTAAAAACAGCCTAGAGACCGCAAGCAGGCGTAGATAACGGTTCGAGCTTTGCTTTTTGATCTCGGGATGCTCGGCGGCTAGGCGCGTGTTTAGCCCCTGAAAGCTCCACAATATAAACGCTCTAAAGCCGCCAGTCTCATCCTGCAAGCTCCTGATATGCTCCCAGTGTTCCACAATCTCGCGCGTGGTTTCTACCGTACCAAACATCATCGTAGCCGTCGTCTTTATCCCCTCCTCATGCGCCTCGCGGTGGATGCGCAGCCAAGTTTCTACGTCGCATTTTTTAGGCGCGATCACGTCGCGGACGCGGTCGCTGAGTATCTCGGCTCCGGCTCCGGGCATCGAGTAGAGCCCCTTTTCTCGCAACCTACGCAGCACCTCCCTCGTGCTGATACGTGAGATCCTCGCGATATAGTCGATCTCGACCGCAGAAAATCCGTGAATCGTGATGCTTGGATATTTTTTTGCTATAAACTCCACGAGATCCTCGTACCACTCGATTTTTAGCTTCGGGTGTACGCCGCCTTGAAACAAAATTTGCGTCCCGCCGATAGCGATGAGTTCCTCGATCTTTTGCCCGATTTCGTCAAGGCCGAGCACATATGCCTCCTCGTCCTTGTGATCGCGGTAAAACGCACAAAATTTACAGTCCACCCAGCACGCGTTCGTGTAGTTGATGTTTCTATCCACGATAAAGGTCGTGACGCCATCTGGATGCAGCTCGCGTTTGCGCGCCAGAGCCATCGCTCCAAGCTCGTTTAGCTCGGCGTTTTCTATCAAATTTACCGCCTCGTCTACGCTTAGTCTAGTCAAATTTTTCCTTTAAATTTTTTACGCGAGTTTAGCGAAAAACGCTTTTATCTTTGATAAATTCACGTCTTTAACGTCTTGCGGATATCATTTTACGGCATACGCAAAGAAAAAGAAATGATTTTAAAATCCGCAAAAGACGCTCTCGAGCTAAAATTTAGCCTTTTGGCGCTAGCTGCGACGCTCCGTACCGTCACAGATAGTTGGTCGCATAAAACCTAGAGTCAAATTTACCGCGACTTTTAAATTTAAATAGTTTCTGTCGCCAGCTCAAATTTGTCCCGATTTATAAAGCTTAAATTTGATAAAATCCCGAGACATTTTATCAAAGGAGAAAAGATGAAAAATTTAGTTTTGGCTACGATTGCGGCGCTATTTTTTGCAGGTTGCGCGGCAAACAAACCAGCTCCGGCCGAGCAAAACGCGCAGGAGTATCGCCACGCTACGCAGATAAAAGACGCTAGCTGCCCGCATCACGGCACAGCAAACGCTAGCTGCGCCCAGTCTCACGGTGCAATGAAAGAGTGTCCTCATCACGGAAATCACGGAGCGGACAAAAATCTCGGCTGTAGCGGTGACTGTGCCAAATCAAAGCCGTGCCCAAAATGCGACGCGAAAGCGCACGGATGTGCACAACATAAAGAGTGTGCTCATCACGACAAAAGCCGCGCAAGCGACAAAGCGCACGCCTGTCCTCATCACAAACACTAAAATTTAATGCGGTCAAGGTCAAATTTGATCGCATTTTCGTTCAAATTTACGCTCGCAAAAGTAGCGCGGAGAGTTAAATTTTAATTTATTTATAGTTAATTTAGATATTTAAAATTTGAGTTTATAATTCCTTTATTAATTCAAAGGAGAGAAAATGATCAAATACTGGGTTCTCCTAGGCATAAGCATCACTCTAGAGGTGGTAGCAACTTCGCTTTTAAAGCTAAGCGACGGCTTTGCAAAGCCCTTGTACGCCGTGGGTTCGCTAGTTTTATTCGGGATTTTATTCTACCTGCTTGCGATAGTTTTTAGGCATATTCCCATGGGCATCGCTTACGCGATATGGTCCGGAGCGGGCATAGTTCTCATCTCGGCGATAGCTTATTTTTTTATGGGACAAAAGCTTGATTTGCCCGCAATCATCGGCATAGGCATGATAGTAGCCGGAGTGGTTGTTATAAATCTATTTTCAAAGAGCGTTAGTCACTAAACGTATATTAAATTAAGCTAGCCGTTTCTTTAAATTTGGCTAGATTTTAAGTTTACGAAGAGAAACCAACTTTTTTGATTTTAAATTTTAAACGAGAATTTTATAAAAGTTGTAAAAACGGCGACCGTATTTTAAACTGCACCGTTAAAGGTTAATTTTATTGCAGGCAAACGCGCAAATCCAGTCGCAGTCGTTTGCCTTTTTGAATTTTATTAATAATTACCCAAGCCGGTTAACCTTAGCTTGCCCAGTCCATTTACTCGTCTAAAAGCCGCTCAAAACCAGGTACGAATTTCGTCGGCGAAAACTCGGTAATTTCATACTTTGCGATACCGTTTTTAAAAAACGGATCTTGTCCGATAATCTCATCAAGCTCCGAGCGATCCTTGGCGTTTGCCAAGATGATGCCGCCGCTACGCGGGATTTTACGCCCCGAGCAGATAAATTTATTTTCTGCGTAAAATTTATCCAAAAATGCATTGTGTTCGCTTATGAAGCTATCTACTTCGCTTAACTCTTTAATATAAGTTAAATTTACGATAAACATTTTGACTCTTTGAAAAATTTAAAAGCGTTTTTAAACCGCAATAATAAAAATTTAATCGCGCTGCAAAACGACTTTATTGCCTTTGGTGCCAAGCACGCGTACCTTCGATCCCTCGGCTAAATTTCCGTCGTAGCGCCACAAAGTACCTTTAAAATAAACCATGCCCTCTCTGATCTCGCCCTCGCCGCTCTCGTTTAAAAAGTCGTCTTTGACCTCGCTTTCGTGCTGGTTAAATTTGGCCTTAAGCGGCTTTCTAAGCGCAAAAAGTAGGACTAATGAGACGATAGCGATGAGTAAAATTTGATACTCCCAAGCGATATCGATAAAAAATCCAAGCACTCCGACCGCTAAAAATCCAAGCCCGAAAAATAGCACGAAAAAGCTACCGAGCATAAACTCGAGCATGACTAATCCGACGCCGGCCGCTAGCATCAAGTACGCGGGTATCATTTCGCCGCCCTAGCGCCTAAAAAGTCCTTCAAAACGCTTAAAGAGCCGATGAGCTCGGTTGCTTCGTAAGGGACTAAAATTTTATCTTTCGAGCCGTTTTTGGCTAGCTCGTTAAAGGCTCCTACGCGGTCGCGCGCGAGCAGGAACTCGGCAGCTTTTGCGTTTTGCGCCATGCTTTCGTTTATCATATCCATCGCCTCTTTTTGAGCCGTGGCTAGCGCGATTTGCTCGTATTTTTTCGCATCGGCCATACGCTCGATAGCTTCAGCTTGCAATACTTTTTCTTGTTTTAGCGCCTCGGCGTTGCGGATAAGCGCCTCTTTTTCGGCCTGCGCTTTTAGCTCGATCGCACGTTTTTCTCGCTCGGCTTTCATTTGTAGATTCATCGCTTCTTCGATGCCTTGAGGCACGGAGATCTCGGAGATCTCGACGCGCATGATCTTTACGCCCCAGTTATCGGCGGCGTCTCCGAGCGCTCTTTGTAGCGCGGAGTTTAGGCGGTCGCGCGAGCTAAGCGTGTCATCGAGATTCATCGCGCCTATCTCGCCTCTTAGCGTCGTCATGGCTAAATTTGCGATCGCACGCTTGTAGCTATCGACGTTATACAGAGCCATTTTGCCGTCCACGACCTTTAAAAACACGATGCCATCGACGCTTATGTTTACGTTATCTTTTGTGATGACTTGCTGTTTCGTGATATCTACTAGCTGTTCGCGCACAGTGATCACGGCGCGGATCTGATCGACAAATGGGATGATGATATGAAATCCGCCGTCAAGCACCTTGTGAAATTTACCCAAACGCTCGACGATGTAAATATCAGACTGTGAGATGATCTTAATACCGGCTTTTAAAAACAAGACCGCAAAAGCCAGCACGACCACGGCAAATACGATAAACGGGATGCTCTCTTCCATGACTACTCCTTAAAATATTTTTCATCATTTTAGCCGCTTTTTGCTAAAAAATCGCCATTTTAGCGGAAAATTTTTAGTATAATTAGCCAAAATTTTAAGGATAAATCATGAAAAATATTTTATTTTTAGCCGCTGCCGCGATGATATTTGCAGGCTGTGCGGCAAGCGGCGGCGCAAGCGCGGTAAATAACAAAAAATGCGGCAGCACGGAGGTTTTTGAGACGTGCGGCACCGAGATAGATAAGGAAAATTTGATCGGCGTTTACGAGGCCAAGGTGCTTTGCGACGGATGTAGCGAAAACTCAAAAAGCACGCTAACCCTAAATGCGGACAAAACGTTTAAAATCGACACCGTTTATCAAAAAAAGATCGCGCAAAGAGAGATGCAAAAGGGTATTTACGAGATATCAGGCAGCACCCTAAGCGTGACGAATCAATACCGTGAAAAGCTAAATTTCGAGATTAGCGGCGATACGCTTCGCCAGATCAGCAACCAAAACAGCTTTATCAAAGAAAATTTCGCCCAGGAGCGCATCTACAAAAAGCTAGAAGCAAACTAATCGGCAAATTTAGCGCTCAAATTTAACCCGAAACCCAAAATGAGTAAATTTATAACCCTACTAAAAACCCAGCCCGTTTTCGCGCGCCTCTCGCTCATACAGCTGATTTGTTATTTTGGCGTTTGGTTCTCGCACACGGGCATTTTCACGCTACTTATCGAGCTTGACGCGCCCGTTTGGGCGATCACGGCCGCAGCTGCGCTAGCTTTCGTGCCGGGCGTGCTACTATCGCCTTTTAGCGGTATCGTGGCGGATAAATTTAGCCCAAAACCGATGCTAATAGCGCTCACGGTCGTGGAGATGGCGACGGTTTTTATGCTCGTTTTTATCGACAAGCTTTCATTGATGTGGTTGCTTTTTGTGATCATATTTATCAGAGTCGGAGCCGGCGGAACGTATTTTCAGGTCGAGATGAGCCTTTTTCCTAAAATTTTAAACAAAGACGAGCTAAAAACCGCAAACGAGATCCACTCGCTCATCTGGGCGTTTTCATACACCGCAGGCATGGGGTTAGCTGGCATTTACATCCATTTTTTCGGGATAAAAAGCGCCTTTTTGCTAGACTGCGCTCTTTACGGCGTGGCGCTCATCGTCCTACTTAAAACGGACATCGCCGTGCGAGCCAAAAAAGGCGGCGAAAAAGTCCGCGAGATGCTAAAAAACGGCCTAAAATACGTAAAACAAAACCCTCTCATCGCACACCTCATCATGCTACACGCGGTTGTAGGCGTGACTAGCTACGACGCGCTCGTGGCGCTACTAGCGGACTATCCGTATGAGGGCCTGCTCTCGGCATCGCTCATCATCGGCTACATAAACGCCTGCCGCGCCGTCGCTCTCATCGTCGGTCCGCTCGTGCTTAGCAAATTCGTCTCAAACGCTAATCTCGTCTATATCTACGTCGGGCATGGCCTTGGCGTCATGGCGTGGAGCGCATTACAGTTTAACTTTTATATCGGATTTATCGGGATTTTTTGCGCGGGATTTTTTACCTCGACGCTTTGGAGCTATACCTACACACTCATCCAGCAAAAGTGCGATCCGGCGTACTACGGCCGTATCATCGCCTATAATGATATGGTTTATCTAGGCGTCGCGGCGGTGATTTCTAGCGGTATAGGGCTGCTTTTTGAGCTAGAGTTTAGCCTCTCGCTGATCACGGCTCTAATAGGCTGTATGTTTTTTGCGGGAGCGATTTATTGGATATTCGTGCGTAAAATTTACAGAGACGAGCTAGCATAAATTTGATTTTACGGCAGGGGTTTGGCAAGCGGCAAATTTAATCAAATTTGACCCAGCAAATTTACCGTCCGCGTCAAAAACGCAGCCATCCGCTCACGTCAAATTTAAACAAATTTGAGCCAAAATTTGATCTCAAATTTATCTCACTCAGGCCTTAGCGTAATAAGTCGTTCCGTTTGAAATATGCTTTTTATAAAGCGTCGTAAACGGCACCAGATCGGCGTGTCCGACGTAGAGCCTGCCGTGATCGCTCAAAATTTTATGAAAGCGCTCGACCGTTTTTAGCTTAAATTCCTCGTTAAAATAAATCATCATATTTCGCGAGAAAATGATGTCAAATTTACCAAGCTTAAAGATAGCGTCGTCAAAGATATTTGCCACGCTAAACTCGCATCTAGGCAGCATCTCGCGCCTGATTTCGTACTTGCCGTCGCGTTTTGTAAAGTAGATATTTTTTTGATTGTCGTTTAGGCGGTGCAGTGAGCGCTCGCTATAAACGCCCTTTTTACAGCTATCGATGGCCTCGGAGTTTATGTCGATACCCACGATGCTAACGCGATTTACGTCGAGTAAATTTGAGTGCGCTAGCATACCCAGCGAGTACGCCTCATCGCCCGTCGAGCACGGCGCGCACAGTATCCGCACGCTATCAAGCTCCTCTCTGGCGTAGTAGATCGCGGCTTGCAGCTGTGGCAACTCTCTGTAAAAATAAGTCTCATTCGTGGTGATCAAATTTACGATTTCTTGCCTCATAAAGCGGTCTACGACGACTTTTGAGCTTAGGGCTTCAAAGCTTGGGATGTGGTTTGCTTGGCAGAAATTTATTAGGCGTTGCTTTATCATGTCCTTTTTGGACTCTAGGTCTACGCCGCACATATTTTTGACGACTTCGACGAATTTATTTAGCCCCGCCGCATCGCTAGGAGCGGGCGTCAAATTTGCATTTTCAAGCATGTAAAAACCTTTCCAGTTCCGCTCTTATACCGCCGATGGGTAGCGACTTTAAATTTGCGTTGATTTCTTTCGCGCGCTTTGGCATGCCGTAGACGATCGCGCTCTCCTCGTTTTCGGCGACGCATTTAGCGCCGGCTTTGTATAGCTCGTTTAATCCGCGCGCGCCGTCGTCGCCGATGCCAGTTAACAGGATCGCCATAACGTCGGCAAATTTACAAGCCTGCACGCCCGAGCGAAAAAGCACGTCCACGTTTGGATTATACGTGGTCTCTTTCATGGGTGAACACATGCCGGCCATTAGGGGGCTAGCAGAGATTATCTCGGAGTTTTTCTCGCAGATATATATCGCGCTTTTTAGCTGCGCGGGCGCACCCAGCATCACCACCTCCACCGCACACTCCTTGTCAAACTGCGAGATAAAACTAGGGATGAAAGCTAAGCTCATATGCTGCGCGATAACGACGCTGGCACCGTTTAGATCAAGCCCCTTAAAAAGCCTTTTTAAATGTCCCGGACCACCCGTCGAGGCGCCGACTAAGACCAGTTTTTGTTTCAAATTTATTCCGTTTTTGAGTTAATTTTACGGCTATTTTATCTTTATTTATATTAAATTTAGCTATAAAGCAAAATACATAAAATAATGCAAATAATTTTATGATAACTAGAAAATTTGGATGAGATTTTAGCACTTGCGGCAACGGCGGAATAGTCGTCAAATTTTACTTTAAACTCGGCATTTGTACCTAATTTTATGCGTCATTTTTTGTATCTGTCTTCAAATTTACGGCTTTTTGCTACGAGATTTCCATCAAATTTTACTTGATAGCGGGCGGTTTTATTTTCTTTAGATGAGGCTCTTTTTTATCGTGCGTTACCGCTTTTTCTAGCGCGTATTTTGGGTAGTTTGCGCCTTTTGACGCATTACCGCTAGCAAAAACTAGAGCCGAAAATAAGATCAACAAAGGCAAGGCTAAAATCGCTATTATTCGACCGTCTTTTTCATTTAAATTTCCTAGTTCGCGCTCAAATTTGCACTTGCAATAAGCCTGCTCTCGCTTCTACTTTGCCGCAAGCGCCCTATTTTTTATTCGTCATTTGATACAAAAAGTTAAAGATTTCCGCGACTGCTTTATAGAGATTTGGCGGGACTTCCTCGTTTAGATCGACCTTGCTTAGAACCTCGATTAGATCGGCGTCCTCTTTGATCGGTATGTCGTGAGATTTAGCTAGATTTATGATGTTTTTCGCCACTTCGCCCGAACCCGTAGCTAGAACCTTAGGGGCATTATCTTTTTGGCGGTTGTAGCCAAGAGCTACGGCTTTTTTAGTTTTTTGCACTTTTGCCAAATTTACGCCTTTTTATCAAAGCCCATATCAAGCTTATCCAGACCGCCGTAAACGCCGCCAAGACGTAGTTTAGGCATAGTTTTTAGGCTAAAATTCGACACTATCAGCCTCTGTTCGCCGATAGCCCTTTTTAGCTCCTTCGCGCCGCTTAAAATCAGCTCCTTAAACTCCTCTTTTTGCGTCGCGATCGCAAGGTCGATGTATTTGTTTTCGCTGAGCGCCACCATGATGTTGATTTGGCCGAAATTTTGAAAATTTAGGTCAATTTGCGCGTAGTGTTTTTGCTTTTTGCCTTGCTTAAACCTGATATTTCCGCCCTCTACGCCCTCCCAGACGTATGGCAGATAGGTCTGCACGCCGCCCGCGACCGCGGAGGCTAGTTGATGCATCTCGATTTGAGCTAGTAGTTTTGAGGCAGCGTCTTTTACGGGGCTAGCGTCCGGAGACTTTGACTGCATGTTTAAAAGCGCGCTTTTTACGTCGTTTTGTAACACCTTTGCCGTCTCTTCGGCGCTTTTTGGAGTCACTGCGCTAAGCTCGCCGCGAGCGATATTTTGCTGCTTGATTAGCTTGCCGACTTCATCGAGGTTATTTTTTGCTTCAAAGCCCGCTTTATCTGCGATTTGCAGGGCGAAATTTAACTTTCTAGCCGCATTTTGCAGCTTATCTTGCAGCGTTGCACCCTCGCTTCCTTCCGCACCGTCTCGGACGATTTTTTGCGCAAAATCGTTAAATTTATCCTGCGAGCCCGCAAGCGCGCCAAGCTCGTCCGTTAGCTCTTTTAGCGCGCTTTTTAGCTCAGCGAAATTTAAAGCAAAGCCCCTATTTTGACTTAGCTTTTCGCTACTTAAATTTTGCATTTTTTCGCCCGCATTTGCCAGTAGCTGCGAGATTTTATTTAGCTCGTTGTTTAGCGTTTTTTCATTTAGGCTTAGTCCGCTACCACTCATCGCGTTTGCCTGTTTATCCATAAATTTAGCCGCGTTTTCTAATTTATCCGCGATCTCAAAAAGCTGTTTAAAAGGCGAGCTAGCCATAGTATCTTTGGCTGCGGTTTTAGCGTTTTGTAAAATTTGATCAAGCTTAGCAAAGCTTTCGTTCGTACTTAGGCTGTCATCCTTAGCTAGAGCTGAAATTTGCTCCAAAAGCTGCTGATTCGAGAGATTTTTTATATCGCCAAACAGCTTATTTATCGCGCTAGGTAGGTTAAATTTGCCGTTTAGCGCGTCTTTTAAATT
The DNA here is from genome assembly GCF_938045625.1 of uncultured Campylobacter sp. Lineage (GTDB taxonomy): Bacteria > Campylobacterota > Campylobacteria > Campylobacterales > Campylobacteraceae > Campylobacter_A. The sequence goes on along the minus strand of NZ_CALIAV010000062.1, from coordinate 18,384 downwards.
TGCCTCTAGCATGATGCCCGAGCTTCTTATCTGTTCGTTTAGCGGCGCGTTTTTTAGATCAGCAACGGGTTTTAAAAACTCTTTTAATTTAAGCGCGAATTCCTTTAGATCGGGCTCGTTTTCGGCAAGCGCGACGAGGCTTTTCATATCTTTTGCGAGATTTGGCGAGAGTTGTAGATTTTTTGCCTGCGCGGCGAGCTCTTTGGCTTGCGTCGGGCTTGATTTTAGCTCGTTTAAAAGCTTATTTACGAGCTTATCGAGATCCTTTACGGCGTTATCCGCGGCCTCGGAACCTAAATTTTGCGAGGGCGCGGGCTGATTTTTAAAAAGATTTTTGGTTTCGCCCGCCTGCCCCGTCTGTCCGGCGCTTGGGCCGCCGGAGCCGCCCGTTTTAGGCAGAGCGCCGCTGACTGTGGCCTGGGTCGCGATTTGCGAACTTACTGAGTTACTTACTGATTCCATACGGCTATATCGTCAAATTTGAGATTTTCATTAGCTATTTGCCATCGTGCCGGGGCTGTGCTCAAAGTCGCTTCTGCTTTCAAGCGGAACGGTCTTTTGCGTGAGGCAAAACGCGATGAGAAACGCAAGCAGCGCCACGTAAACCCACATAAAGCCCTCAAAGCCTAAAATTTGCATACTAGCGCCCATTATCACGGACGAAAGAAGTGAGCCAAAAGAGTAGCTAAAAAGTACGGCGCGCCCTACTTCGATGCCTTGATTTTTGTGTTTTAAAACGTCGTTGGCACGAGCAAGCGATAACGCGTAGAGGCAAAAAGCGCCCGAGCCTAGAAAAAACGACAAAACGTACTGCGCGTAGATAGGGGGCTTAAGCGCCAAAAAACAAATAGCCGCAAATAGCGACACACCCGCGCAGCACATTATCGCGGGACGGCGGCCGAATTTATCCGAAAAGCCGCCTATGAGAGAGTGGGCGATAAAGCCACCCGCCATCGCTATCGTCATAAAAAACGAAACCTCTCTCGCACCGTATCCTTGCAGCAGGATATAAACGCTAGCCATCGAAAAAAAGCCGTTTATAAGGATACCGGCTACGATACTGGTAATGAGCGCCAAAGGCACGAGCGCAAATACTCTCGGGATCGAGACGCTCTTTTTTTCGGGGATCGGCGGCTCTTTGATGCGGATTAAATTTAAAGGAATACTCGAAAACAAAATAAACGCCGCGCTAAGCAAAAGTACGTGAGAAGTGGATAAATTTAGCGATAGCACGAGGATACCCAGCCCAAAACATACGTAAAACGTGATCTCGTAAAACGCTAGTACTCGCGAGCGAACTTCGTTTCTGGCGCGCGCGTTGAGCCAGCTTTCGATTATCATCAAAATCGAGTAGTAGCAAAAACCCAGACATCCGCGCAAAAAAGCCCAAAAATAAAGGTTTTGGCTAAGATCGTGAAACATCGCCGCGATACCAAAAAGCGATGCAAAGATCCCAAAGCTCCTGATGTGGCCGACTTTTGAGACGATTTTATGCGAAAATATCGTGGCCGCCATAGCTCCGACGAAAAACACCGCGATAACAAATCCCGTCTCCAGCTCGCCCGCGCCCATTTTTTTTAGCTCGACGCCCGCAGAGCTGATGATGAGGCCGTTTCCCACAAACAAAAACGCCATCCCGACAAATAGTGCAAACATCGATCTGATCGTTATTATCGAGCTATTTCTCATTGATTCTTACTCCATATATCAAAGCACCCGCAGGCATCGCCGCAAGCGCGATCAAAAACGCGGCGATATCGAGGTTGCCGTGCCTTTTTAACGCCAGAAATCCGACGACTAAAACCGCATACGCGATCAGCCGAAACGGCACGAATGCGGTAAAATAGTTGGGCGAATTTTGCTTTAAATTTTGCGCGAAAATTTGCTTTTTAGGCGGTTTAGCTTCGCTGTCTTTACTTGATTTGCTCAAATTTGACTCGCTTGTTTGGCTGAAATTTGACCCGTTATTTTGACCTGCGCCGTTTAAATTATGCTCGTCAAATTTGCCCTGCGCGGCTTCTTTTTGTTCTGTTGCCGCGTCAAATTTAACCTGCTCGTTTTCGTCTTTTAAATTTAACTCCACCGCTTGGTCAAATTCCGCGTCCGTTTTTACCGAGCCGTCCAAATTTGATGCATCCAAACGCCTAGCATCTTCGCGGTGCGGGTCATGCCAGTCAAATTTAGCGTCCCCTAGGCGATCCGGAAACTCCTCGTGATTTTCGCCCCACTCGTCTATGTCGTCATCTGCAGAGGCGTCATAGTCTCGCACGCCGTTTTCTACGCGCTTTTTATAGGCTCTAAAGGTCGCGGCCAGCACCAAAAGCGAGCCCGCAAACGCGACCTGCGAGCTGTAAAACCACGCGCGGCCAAATGCCGCCGAGCCTAGCAAAAGCAAAGCCTCAAACGCGCCGTAAACGGCAAGGAGCTTAAGATTCACTCATCGTCCTCGTCATCGTCGTCTTTTGCGGGTTTAAATTTATCTTTATCTTTTAGTTCATCTAGGCTTTTTATCTGCGCGTCGTAGGCCTTTTTGATGTTTAGGCCGGCTGCGGCGATACCGACTGCGATGCCTGCAAACAGCGTCCACGTCCAGCCGGTTTCCTTCATCATCCAGTAGCCAAACCCGGCCCCGATAGCAAGCGCCACGACGATAGAAACGCCCAGACTTAGCTGCTCGGCGCCCTTTACGACCTCGCCTAAATTTATCCTAGCCATCAGGCAAATCCCCAACTGTTTTTTATCTGCTCTTTTATCTTTTCTCGCTCTAGTTTTGCCTCTTTTAGCCGCTCCTCCAGCTCGGCGATCCTGGCTTTTACGCCTTGCATCCTCTCGTGCTCGTCGTGCATCTCGTCCGTGATCTCGTCAAAGCTCTCGTCGGCGGCCCTAACGGCAAAAACTATATCCTCGTCGCTCATCGCCTTGCAAACAAAGCCCGTCTCAAACTGGCTAGGCGCTAGATAAACGCCGCGTTTTAGCATATTTGCGTGAAATTTGGCGTATAAATTTACGTCGCTTTTTAGCGCGTCGTCGTAGTTTTTGACCTCGTTTTGATTAAAGAAAAACCCGAACATCGAGCCTCGCACCGTCGTTTGCAGCGCGATACCGTGCTTTTTAGCGGCCTCGGCAAAACCTCTCATTAGCAAATTAGCCTTTTTACTTAGCTCGGCGTATAAACCGTCGTCGGCAAAAATTTTACTTAGGCTCGCGATGCCCGCAGCCATGGCTACCGGATTGCCGCTTAGCGTGCCTGCCTGATAAACTGCGCCTTCGGGGCTTAGGCAGTCCATGATAGCAGCCTTTCCGCCAAACGCCGCCGCCGGGCAGCCTCCGCCGATAACCTTGCCAAACGTTACTAGATCGGCCTTTATACCGTTAAATTCAAACGATCCGCGCCTGCTCGCACGAAATCCGCTCATGACCTCGTCAAAAATTAACACCGCGCCGTTTTCGTCGCAAAGTCGCCTAAGCCCGCTTAAAAACTCGTTGCTAGCAGGCACTAGCCCCATATTTCCGGCGATAGGCTCGATGATAAGAGCGCCTATTTTGCCTCTATTTGCCTCAAATATCGCTCGCACGCTAGCTATATCGTTGTAGCGCGCTAGATACGTGTTTTTTACCACGTCCGCGGGTACTCCGCCGCTAGAAGCGTTGCCGTACGTCGTCGCGCCGCTACCGGCTTTTACCAAAAGCGCGTCGCTGTGCCCGTGATAGCAACCTTCAAATTTTATCAGTCCGTCCTTGCCGCTAAAACCGCGCGCCACGCGGATCGCGCTCATAGTGGCCTCCGTGCCCGAGCTTACGAAGCGCACCTTTTCGACGTTTTTAAACTCGTCGCAGATTAGTTTGGCTAGCTTCGTCTCTAAATTTGATGGAGCGCCAAAGCTTAGTCCCTTTTTAGCAGTCGCTATCACCGCGCTCTCGATATCGGGATCGCAGTGCCCAAAGATGAGCGGTCCCCAGCTCTGGATGAAGTCTAGATAGCGATTTCCCTCGATATCTACTAGATACGCGCCCTCGCCGCGGTCCACCACAAAAGGCTCGCCGCCTACGCTGCCAAACGCGCGAACGGGCGAATCTACGCCGCCTGGGATATATTTTTTAGCTAGCCCGAAAGCTTCTTTGTTCGTCATTTTTTATCCTTGTTGAAATTTATAACGTATTCGTAAAGCAAATTTATCTCTTCGTCGGTTAGAAAGTAGCTAGGCATCACGCTTTTTGCGCTTAGTACGCCCTCTTTAAAAGTCTCAAAATCAAGATTGTTTATCCTTGGCGCTCTTAGCTCGTCGTCGATGACCTGCTTCGTTTTTTTATCGAAATGTCTATATTTTGATATGAGCGAGCCCTCGCCGCCGCTACCGTGACACTTGTCGCAGCCGATGCCGCGCGGGTTTTGATAGAGCATCTTTGCGTATTCGTTTTTCGTGATAAAATCGCTCGCAAACGCCGCGCCGCAAAGTAGCCCTGAAATCAGCCAAATTTTCATAAATTCTTTCGCTTTTTCGTAAATTTAATCTAAAATTAGCTATCATACAATCTTTGCGATTAAAAAGTAATAAAGGACGAAAATGACGATATTAGACGGCAAAAACGTAAGCGCGCAAGTAAAAGAAAGAGTAAAAAACGAGGCGCTAAATTTGAAAAATCAAGGCATAGAGCCGGCGCTTGCCGTGATACTGGTCGGCGAGGATAAAGCCAGCCAAACCTATGTCGCGGCAAAAGAAAAAGCCTGCATAGCCTGCGAGATAAAAAGCGTAATGCACCGCTTGCCCGAGTCTACGACGCAAAGCGAGCTAATCGCGCTAATAGACGTGCTAAATTTAGACGACGGCATCGACGGCATCCTAGTTCAGCTGCCGCTACCAAAGCACATAGATACGAATAAAATTTTAGAAACCATAAGCCCCGAAAAAGACGTGGACGGCTTTGCCGCGATAAACGCCGGCAAGCTAGCTAGCGGACTTGACGGGTTCGTGCCGTGCACGCCGCTAGGCATAATGGAAATTTTTAAAGCCTACGATATAAATTTAGAGGGCAAAAACGCCGTCGTGATCGGGCGTAGCAACATCGTGGGCAAGCCGATGGCAAATCTACTGCTAAACGCCAACGCGACCGTAACCGTGACACATAGCAAAACGCGAAATTTAAAGGAAATTTGCGCGGACGCCGACATCCTCGTAGCCGCTATCGGTAGAGCCGATTTCGTAACGGCTGATATGGTAAAAGACGGCGCCGTCGTAATCGACGTAGGCATAAACCGCATGGACGACGGCAAGCTAAAAGGCGACGTCAAATTTGACGAAGTAGCGCCTAAATGCTCGTTTATAACGCCAGTTCCCGGGGGCGTAGGTCCGATGACTATCGCGATGCTACTGTCAAACACCATAAAATCGGCCAAAAACCGCGCGAAAAAGGCGTAAATTTTGAAAAAAGCGTTTAATAAATTTTTAGATTTTTCAAACAGCTGGACGGGCACGGTCGTCATCGTCCTGCTCGTGATTTTTTTTGTCGCGCAGGCCTTCGTGATACCATCAGGTTCGATGAAGGATACTCTTTTAGTCGGCGATCATCTTTTTGTTAAAAAATTTAGCTACGGCATCTCGACTCCCCGCATTCCGTGGATAGAGGTCAAGGTTTTGCCAGATTTTAACGGTAACGGCCACCTCATCGAGGGAGCCAAACCCGAGCGCGGCGATATCGTGGTTTTTCGCTATCCGCACGATGAAAAGATCCACTACGTCAAGCGAAATTTTGCAGTCGGCGGCGATGAAGTGATTTTCACCGAAAAGGCGCTATTTTTACACCCACACGAGGGCGAGGAGTTTATAAAGGCAAATTTTGACGAAAAAGATATAGTAAAATTTGACGGTAAGCTTTTCGTGCGCGAGCCATATAAATTCGGCGGTATCCACTACGACGAGAAGGTAAATTTATTTGAACTAGCCGTAAACTACCTAAACGCGAGCAAATTCGCCATGCAGCCCGTTATCGTAAACGAGCTACCCAGCGTAGGCAACTATCCGTTTAACGCATTTTATTTTCAGGTTCCTGAAGGCGAGTTTTTCATGATCGGCGATAACCGCGACCACTCAAACGACAGCCGCTTTTGGGGGCCTGTAGCCTACAAAAACATAGTCGGCAAGCCGTGGTTTGTATATTTTAGCTGGGATGATGAATACAAAATCAGATGGAACAGGGTCGGCAAGAGCGTGGACTTTATACAAAACTCGCCTGAGCTGCTAGACGCCGCCAAAGCCGAAGCTAAAAACGACGGAAACAAGATCGAATGAACCTTGATAGCATCGACTTCGCTCAGGTCGCGATCCTAGTCACCGTACTCGTTATCTCCGTCGTCGGACATGAGATCGCGCACGGATATGCGGCGTTTAAATTTGGCGACCTGACCGCCAAAAATTTGGAGCGGCTTAGCATAAACCCCATAAAACACGTTGATCCGCTGGGCACTATCGTCGTGCCGGCACTCATGTATCTTAGCACGGGAGTGACGTTTGGCTGGGCTAAACCCGTACCCATAAATTTACGCACGGTGCTTTATAACGGCGGCTACAAGGCCGCTATCATCGTCGCGCTTGCGGGTATCGCATACAACCTTGCTCTTTTTGCGCTAGCGTTTTGCTTATTTAAATTTATAGGCTTCGAGGGGTTTTTTGGCGGCGCGGTAGCGGAGTTTGTATTTATGCTAGCAGCCGTAAATTTAGTCCTAGCCCTCTTTAACCTCTACCCTATCCCGCCTCTTGACGGCTCCAAAGCGCTTGAGTATCTTTTACGCATTTTTGGGCTTCACGGCGCTGCAAACTGGCTAAACAGTATGCAAAGATACGGCTTTATCGCGCTAGTTATCATCGTGATCTCGCCGCTAAAAGATTATTTTTTCGAGCCGATACGATATGCCGTGGCGATCATGAGGATGTTTTTGTAAACGGTAAATTTTAAAATTTAGCCCAAATTCCGCTCCTAAAGGCTCGCCGCGAAATTTTACTTTAATGCTTTTTTGCTATAATTAAGCATTTTTTAGCTTATGGAAATTTCATGAAAATAGACAAAATTTTTATCGCGAGCGACCACGCAGGCTTTGATCTTAAGGCGCAAATTTGCGAGCTTTTAAAAAACGAAGGTTTTAGCGTATGCGACCTAGGAACGCATAGCAAAGATAGCGTCGATTATCCCGATTTTGCCGAGATTCTAGCGCAAAATTTACGAGGCGATAACGAATACGGCGTGCTAATCTGCGGCACGGGTATCGGCATCAGTATCGCGGCTAATCGCCATGCACACGTTCGTTGCGCGCTTTGTCACGACGTCACAACGGCAAAACTAGCACGCGAACATAACGACGCAAACGTACTAGCCATGGGTGCTAGAACTATCGGCGACGCGGTTGCGGCAGATATGATAAAAGCCTTTTTCGCTACCGAATTTGCCGGCGGCAGACACGAAAGGCGCGTGAAAAAACTAGGAGGCGAAAAATGATAGATTGGCTCGTACTTACCGTTTTGATCTGCATTTGTATCTACCTAACCGTTATGGTGTTTTACTTTAAAACCTTGCTTAAAAAAGAGCGTGCGACGCGCGATTTTATGAAAAACAATCTCCAAGATACCGAAGTCGTAATCCGCAAGCTGCAAGTCCAGCTACAGCGCGGTCTTGGCAACATCGACATCCTTACTGACGAACTCAATAAAGTCAAAAACGATGCCAACGCCCTTCGCACCAGAAACTCGCAGTACCGCCTGGAAAACGACAAGCTTCGCCAGCGCATCCGCGAGCTAGAAGGCAAAATCGAAGCGCTACTATAAATCAAATTTAAAGGCAAAAAATGAAAGAACTAGACAAAGCGGGGAAGGAGTTTTTATTAAATTCTATCCGCTGCATAAACGATTTTCCAAAACCGGGCATAGTATTTCGCGACATCACGACGCTGCTAAACAACAAAGAGGCGTTTAATTTTTTAATGGATCATCTAGTTGCCAGATACGAGGGTGCCGATATCGACTTTATCGCCGGCATCGAGTCGCGCGGATTTATATTCGCAGCAGCTTTGGCGGCTAGGCTGCGGCTACCTTTCGTGCCGATTAGAAAGCCTAAAAAACTGCCATATATCACGATCTCGCAAAAATACAGCCTAGAATACGGCGTGGACGAAGTGCAAATTCACGTCGATGCATTCGGCGAAAAAGCGGGCGCAAAAGTGCTTTTAATCGACGATCTAATCGCTACGGGAGGCACGGCTAAGGCTAGCGTCGAGCTAATCAATCAAACAAATGCCGTTTGCGTAGAGGCCTGCTTTTTGATCGATTTAAAGGATCTTGGCGGTAGCGCAAATTTACGCCCGCTAACTAAAATTTACAGCATTTTGGAGCTATGATGGAAGAATTTTTTACGAAACTACTCATCGAGTACGGCTACATCATACTTTTCGTCTGGTGCATAATGGAAGGCGAAATGGCGCTCATAATGGCGGGAATCCTCTCTCATCAAACGCATATGCATATCGCGCCGGCAATCTTTATCGCGGGTCTGGGCGGCTTTGTCGGGGATCAAATTTACTTTTATCTAGGCCGCTATAACAAAAAATACATCGCCAAAAAACTATACACGCAGCGCCGTAAATTCGCCATCGCACACATAATGCTGAAAAAATACGGCTGGCCAATTATCTTTATCCAGCGCTACATGTACGGCTTTCGCGTCATCATACCGTTGACCATAGGCTTAACAGGATACAGCGCGAAAAAATATGCGCTCATAAATCTAATAAGCGCTTGGTGCTGGGCCGCGATCACGATAATCCCCGCATGGGTTTTAGGCGAGCACATACTTGATATCCTGCACAAAGCAAAAGAGCACTGGTACGTCGCTGTGCCGGTAGTAGCGGTATTTTTGGGCGCTTTGCTCTGCGGCTTTAAGCGCATAGAAAATAAAATTTTAAACGATAGGAGACACAGAAGTGCAGTTTCAACTCACTAATAAAAAACTAAACGAAATCAAGGCTGATTTGGAGCTAATTTTCGTCGTAGATAAAAACCTAAAACATAAATTTATAAAAGACGAAAAGGCGTTTAAATTTGCCAACTACAAAGGCGAGAGCGTCTTGCTTTTGCTAGAAAGCAGCAGGATCTACGTCCCGCTAAATAAGCTTGGCTACGACGAGCTTCGCATAGCTGCGGCAAAGGCCTACAATGCGGTAAAATCGCTAAACGTCAAAAGCATTAAACTAGCCTCGTATCTCGCAGGCTGCCAGAAAATGAGCTTTCAAGCTCTAACCGAGGGCTTTTTGCTCGGAGCTTACGAATTTAACAAATACAAAGAAAAAAAAGAAAAATACGCGCTAAAAGATATTATTTTTAGCTCTGAGGAGTATAACGACAAGGAAGTCCGCGAAAACGACGCGCAGGACGGCTTTGCTCACGGCGAGATAATCGCCTCTGCGACAAATTTCACCAAAGATATCGTAAACGAAATACCTGAAATCTACACCCCGCAAAAAATGGCCGAAGAGGCGCAAAATTTAGCTAAGTCTAGTCCAAATTTAAGCTGCAAAATTTACGACGAGAAATTCCTCGAAAAAGAAAAGATGAACGCATTTTTGGCCGTAAACAGAGCCAGCGTCCATCCGCCTCGCCTCATCCACCTTATCTACAAGCCAAAAGATGCGAAAAAACGCGTAATCTTCGTCGGCAAGGGGCTTACGTACGATAGCGGCGGGCTTAGCTTAAAGCCGGCTGATTATATGCTAACGATGAAAGCCGATAAAAGCGGTGCGGCTGCTGCAATGGGTATAATTAAAGGCGCGGCCAAGCTAAATTTGCCGTTTGAAATTCACGCTATTTTAGGCGCGACTGAAAATATGATCGGCGGCAACGCCTATAAACCAGACGACGTGCTAATCTCTCGCAGCGGCGTTAGCATCGAGGTGCGAAACACCGACGCCGAGGGCCGTTTAGTACTAGCAGACTGCCTTAGCTACGCGCAGGATTTTAAACCAGACGTGCTAATCGACATGGCGACACTAACGGGCGCTTGCGTGGTGGGCCTTGGCGAATACACAAGCGGCATAATGGGCAACAACGAGGAGCTAAAGGCCGAATTTAAAGCAAAAGCTGCAAAGAGCGGCGAGCTAAATACGATTTTAGAGTTTAACCCTCATTTGCGCGAGCTAATCAAAAGCCAGATCGCAGACGTCAGCAACACAGGCTCTAGCCGTTACGGCGGCGCGATCACGGCAGGGCTTTTCCTCGATAAATTTATAAAAGACGAATTTAAAGACAAGTGGATACATCAAGATATCGCAGGCCCCGCATATACCGAAAAAGCCTGGGGATATAACCAAGCGGGCGCGACGGGAGCTGGCGTGCGAATGAATCTTTATTATCTATGCGCTATGGCAAAGGAGCTGTAATGGGACTAGCAGTAGGTATCGTAGGTTTGCCAAACGTCGGCAAATCAACCACGTTTAATGCACTAACGAAAGCGCAAAACGCCGAGAGCGCAAACTATCCGTTCTGCACGATCGAGCCGAATAAAGCCGTCGTGCCAGTGCCCGATAAGCGCCTAGGCGAGCTAGCCAAAATCGTAAATCCAAATAAAATCCAATACTCCACGATCGAATTCGTCGATATCGCGGGCCTCGTAAAGGGTGCGAGCGCGGGCGAAGGACTAGGAAATAAATTTCTCTCAAACATCCGCGAGACAGAGGTGATTTTGCACATCGTGCGCTGCTTTGAGGACGAAAACATCACTCACGTAGAGGGCGGCGTCGATCCCGTCAGGGACGTCGAGATCATCGAGACCGAGCTCATCCTCGCCGACATCGAGCAGCTAAACAAAAAAATCGAGCGCCTAGCCCGCGAAGCCAAAGCAAACGCAAAAGGCGCGAAAGAAGCGCTAGAGACGGCAAACTCGCTGCTAGCCCACCTAAATGAGGGCAAAAGCGCGAGCAGCTTCGGCGGCAAGGACGAGGAAGCGTTTATAAATTTAAACAAAGAGCTAAGGCTACTCAGCGCAAAAGAGGTCGTCTACGGCGCAAATGTGGGTGAAGACAGCATCGCGCAGGATAACAAATACGTGCAGGCGCTTCGCGAGTTTGCCGCGCGCTCGGGGCACGAGGTTATCAAGCTTTGCGCCAAGATCGAAGAGGAGCTAGTGGGGCTTAGCGACGAAGAGGCGCATGAGTTTTTAAGCTCGCTAGGCACGAACGAGAGCGGCCTAGAAAAGATCATCAAAACGGCATTTGCGAAGCTAAATTTAATCAGCTACTTTACCGCGGGCGTCGTCGAGGTGCGCGCATGGACGATCGTAAAAGGCTGGAAAGCGCCAAAAGCCGCCAGCGTCATCCACAACGACTTTGAGAGGGGATTTATCAGAGCCGAAGTAATCGGCTACGAGGACTACATCGCGTGCGGCGGCGAAAATCCGGCCAAAGAGGCGGGCAAAATGCGCCTAGAGGGCAAGGACTACGTCGTGCAAGACGGCGACGTGATGCATTTTAGATTTAACGTCTAAGTCGCAAAATCGGTCAAATTTGGCTTTATAGCCGAGCGGTTTTTGGCTAAATTTGACCGCCATCTGTTTTATGCCGCGCAGCTTACAAACCTAAGCACGGGCAAGATAAATTTTTGCATCGGCGTTTTGGCTACTCTAGTAACTGCACCATAAAATTTTAGTCTTTAAAAGCACGGTTAAATTCAGCTCGGAGCGGTTTTGGTGCTCAAATTTGGCTCGCGCTAAATTTAAGGAAAAATTTGAAAAAGATCATAGCCGCTTGTGTAACCGCGCCAAATTTACTCCACACCCAAATAATTTTCAAAGGGCACCAAGATTGCGTAGTTTTAGCACATCGTCGCACCGCTTAGGCAGTGCGCCCAGATGCTATAACCTATCGATAAAGTTGTATGCAAGCTCTACAAAGAGGCAAAATAGGTCAAATTTGAAAAACAAAATAAGTAAAATTTAACAAAGGAGCGCAATGATAAAACTGGTCTTACTGTTACTTTTTGCGCTAAATTTAGCTCTCGCAAATTTGACGGACGAAGGTCAAACAGCCTACGACGCGGGCGATGAGCAAAAAGCGGCTAAAATTTGGCTAAAAGCGTGCAAAGCAGGCGAAGCGCGCGGATGCGTAAGGCTTGGGTTTTTATATCAAAGCGGCAAAGGCGTAGAGCAAGATGACGTAAAAGCCGCCAAATTTTATGAAAAAGCCTGCGATGCGGGCGAATTAGCAGGCTGCGACAGCCTAGCCTCGCTCTATCAAAACAGCGGCGAATACGCCAAAGCCACCGCGATTTTTGAGCTAGCCTGCGAAAAAGGATTTGGTTTAAGCTGCTATAATCTAGCTCAAATTTACGAAGCGGGCGTCGGTGCCACAGCAGATGAAAGCAAGGCGCTAAGCCTCTACGTAAAAGCCTGCGAGTGCGGATACGCGGTAGTTTGCTACTATTTAGGCGGCATGTACGCGGACGGCGCAATGGGCAAAAACGACGAAGCCGCGAAAAACTCGAAAAACGCGCTCAAATTTTACTCGCTTGCCTGCGAAAGTAAAATTTACGAAGCGTGCGAGACTTTAGGCAGGCTTTACGAGGACGGCCGCGCTGGTTTTGCGCAGGATATCAAGGCTGCTAGATCCTACTACGACAAAGCCTGCACCACCGATGCCTACAAATGCGGCGGCAGCGAGCGTCTGGACGAGCTATACGGCGGCTGGGTGCAGTATCAAGGCGGGCAGTTTGAGGCAGCCTACGAACTGGGCAAAGAGTCGTGTGGCAGGGATGTAGCAAACGGTTGCGCAGCACTAGGAGAGCTCTACAAAAAGGGGCTTGGTGGAGCGCGGCAAGATAGCGAGCAGGCGGTCAAATTTCACGAAAAAGCCTGCGAGGGCGGCTTTGGCGCTTCTTGCGCCGAGTTTGGCGATATGTTATTTCATGGGCGCAGCGTAAAAAAGGACGTTTCTCGCGCACTGGAGCTTTTTGAAAAGGCCTGCCTACTTTGGCGACTAGATGCCTGCGAGAGCCTAGCGGACGCGTATTTTGATGGATCAGACGTGCCACAAGATATCCCAAAAGCCTTTAACTTTTACGGGATCGCCTGCTACAACGGGCTAAAACCGGCATGCACAAATCTAGGTGCGATCTACGAAAAGGGCATAGGTGAAGTGGTAAAAGCGGGCGCCAGCGAGGCTGCGAGCCTTTTTAGCGAGGCTTGCGAGGCGGACGATGCGCGCGGGTGCCTAAATCTAGCGCGCCATCTTGAGCGCAGCGACAAAAAACAAGCCGCCGCGCTACGCCAAAAGGCGCAAAAGCTGCACGAAAAAGAGTGCGAGGCGGGGCTAGCTAAAAAGTGCATGGAGCTTAAAAAATCAACTAATAAAGGAGAAAAACATGAGTTTTAAAAGAGTTTCGCTTGCCGCCGTTGCGGCCGTTTGTCTATTTTTAGGCGGCTGCACCCAACCTAGAACCACGCAGATAGAGCTACCAAAAAGTGCGCTAGATAGCGTAAATCTGCCAAACGAAGTAGCCATAGACGGCGAAAAATTCGTCTTAAAGCAAAAAAACGCAAGAACGGCTGAGTTTTATCTACCCAATGAAAAAGTGGGCTTTAAATGGACCAAACTAGTAAGCGTCACCGTCGATGAAAACGCCGATATCAACGAATACCAAAAGACCTTTGTAACCGCGCTAAAAAGCGGGCAGTTTGGCAAAGCGGAGTATGATTTCAAGTCTATAAACGATAAAGAGTATCAAGCTTACACGATCTACTATCCGATCACAGGCAACCCGGATTTTGACAACTACGAGATCAATCTAATCCACGTCAAGAGCCTTAACTGCGGGCTTAGAGTCACGCACTACGCGCTAAAGTTTCTAAATATCGCTGATAGAAGCAAATTCCACACGCTAATCAAGCAAAAAATGCCGATATTTTTAGCGCAACTGCCGCAAGTCGAGTGTAAATAATTTTACTTTCGGGCGTTATTTTTAGTTTTTGCTAAATTTATCGCCCTCTTTTTGGGTCAATATTTAAATTTGACCCAAAAAAACTGCGGTAAATTTGACGAGCGTAACGGCTGCAAATTTAATGCCGCCTGGTTTTAGGCGACAAATTTACGATTCATATCTGCTTAAAGACTAGATAAACCTACCCAAAGGGAAAACATGGAAAACGGCGGACTGGCTGCATATTTCGGAGAAAATTTAGTGCAAATTTTATCGCAAAAGATAAAGGCGGTTTACCCTAAATTTGACGCGCAAAGCTACTGCGGGCAAATTGCTGAAAGCACGCCAAATTTCGGCTATTCGCAAAGGATTTTGGCGCACGCAAACGCGCTAAATGAACTTTTGCCGCCGGATTTTAGGCGCGCGGCGGAGATTTTGGTCGTGATTTTAGGCGAAGAAAACCCGAACGAAACTGGCATGTTTAAGCATTTTTACTGGACTTTGCCGCTGGCAAAATACGTCGAAATTTGCGGCATAGACGACTTTGAAACCTCGATGAGCGCGATTAAAGAAATCACGAAGCGCGGCACTGGCGAGTACGCGGTGCGCGCCTTTATCAAAAAATATCCGCAAGACTCTCTAAAAACCATGACGCAGTGGGCATGCTCGTCAAATTTTCACCTGCGCAGGCTAGCATCCGAGGGCCTGCGACCAAAGCTTCCGTGGGCTAGTAAGCTGGAGCTTTTCATCAGCGATCCGCGCCCCGTTTTTGCGGTGCTGGAGATACTTAAAGAGGACGAGGTGCGCTTCGTACAGCGCTCGGTCGCAAACAACGTCGCGGACTATCTAAAGGTAAATTTTGCTGCCGCAAAAGAGCTGCTCATGCGCTGGCAAAGCTCGCAAAACAAAAACAAGCAGCAAATCATCCGTCATGTGACGAGGAAGATAAAAATTTAGCTTTTGCGTTCGGTATTAAATTTCAAATGCGGTGCGTAAATTTACGCTAAAATTTAACGAAAATCGGTGCGATCTGCCCGATAAATTCAGGAAAGGATAAAGATGATTTTAGCTTCAAACTACGATGAAATCGACTTTGACGCGCTTTATAAGGCGCAAAAGGCGAGAAGCTCGTTTGGCAAAAAATTTGCCGAGGACTGGGACAAAAAGGCGCCCAGCTTCAACGAGGGTGTGATGAAAAGCGCCTACGCGCGAGAATTTATAGATAAGGTTGATTTTACGGGCGTTTCTACGTTGCTTGACTTTGCGTGCGGAGCGGGCGCGTTAAGCGTGCTGGCAGCGAAAAAGGTGGATCAAATTTACGGCTATGACTTTTCGCCGAGGATGCTAGAATTTGCCCGCGAGAACGCTCAAATTTGCGGTGCAAAAAACGCTAAATTTGCGCAAAAAGCCTTTGAGGACGACTGGTCGGACGTGCCTGTATGCGACGTGGTTTTTGCTTCGCGCTGTCTTGAGGTGGACGATCTCAAGGCCTCGCTTAACAAGCTTCTTTCAAAAACTAAAAAATCGCTTTACATCACGTTTAAAGTGGGCGGCAGCTTCGTAGACGGGGACGTTTTGGACGCGATAGGGCGCAAGGTGGAGCCAAAGCCCGACTTCGTCTATCTTTTAAACATCTTGTTTCAAATGGGCTATCTGCCGAGCCTGAGCTACATCAAAGCCCGGTGTCATGCAGGTCCTGCTTCGAGTGCCGAGGAACTCGTCCAAAAGACGCGCTGGGGGCTTGGCGGCGAGCTAAGCGAAGCTGAGGAGGCGCGGCTGGCGGAGTATTTTAACAGCGGCAAATACGAGCCAAAGCGGGATTTATGCACTGGGCGTTTGTACGGGTGGATAAGGCAAATAGAGCCTAAATTTAAAGCATATGTCTAAACTTGCTCATAAATTTGAGCAAGTTTAGTACTCGCTATGCTCCTGCCACCTTCGCTCCTCAAGGTCGATGTGATACAAAAAGATCCTGATGATCTCTTCGTCGATTTTTGGGTCTTTGTTTAGCTCACGAAGCGCCTTTCGCTGCTCATTTAGGATCTCAAAATAGGTCTGCCTGACCTCGTCGCTGATCTCGAAATTTTCATTTGAAAGCTCGAAATTCCAAACTTCTTTGAGTTTTTGGAACAAGAAATTCTCCTCATTGCAAAATTTCTCGCTTTGAAATTTAAGCGAAGCCTCGGCAAGTGCCTTTTTTATCTTGATCTTTGCAAGCTCGATTGGCATGTGGTCGTTAAAGTCTGGAAATTTGACACTTTTTATAAGTAGCGGCAGAGTTAGTCCCTGAACTACGAGCGTTAGCAAGATAACGACAAAGGTGATAAACAAGATGAGGTCTCTATGCGGAAACGGCTCGCTACCAGCCATGGCGGGGATAGAGAGTGCCGTAGCTAGCGAGACTACGCCCCTCATGCCCGCCCAACCGACGATAAACGGCGTCGCTTTGCCTGGATTGCGATCATCCGCCACGCTGATAAAGCGCTTCATAAATATCGTGATATAAACGGCTCCGTATGATGCCAAAAGCCTAATGACGATGAGCACGGCAGTCACCAAAACGCCGTAAGATAGTGCCTCAAGCAGCGAGACACCGCTACGCTTTAGCCCTGCTAAAATTTCAGGCAGATCAAGGCCGATCATGGTAAAGGCAAGGCCGTTTAGCAAGAAAATAAGGTTGTACCAAACGGGGAAAGCGTGGATCCTTGTTGAAGCGGTGAGAATTTCGTTTCGTTTTGTCGAGAGGTAAAGTCCGCCGCAAACTACCGCCAAAACGCCGCTCGCGCCAAGCTCCTCAGCTAAAATATACATAGCATAAGGCGTCGTGATCGTCATGATCGTATCGCTGTTCTCATCGGTTGGCAAGGTCTTATGCAAAAAGTAGGCTACTAATGCCACCACAAGACCGACCAAAACACCGCCAGCCACCATCCAGACAAAGCTTGCAGCCGCCTTGTACCAGATAAACTGCCCAGTAGTCACTGCCACTGCGGCAAAGCGAAAGATGATGAGCGATGATGCGTCATTTAAAAGGCTCTCGCCTTCTAAAATAGCGCTGATCCTGCGCGGTGCTTTGACAAATTTAAGGATCGCAGCCGTACTCACCGCATCTGGTGGTGAGACGATAGCGCCAAGCATGAAGCCAAGGGCGAGCGAGAAGCCAGGGATCACTAAATTTGCTATCACGGCAACAGCTGCTGCGCTGATAAAAACGACGATAAATGCAAAACTTCCAATCACTCGGCGCCATTTATAGAGCTCTTTTATCGAGTTTGCCCATGCGGCCTCGTAAAGAAGCGGCGGTAAAAATATGATGAAAATAAGCTCTGGATCGATCCTGATGGTGGGTAAATTTGGCACAAAACTAATGGCAAGACCGCCCAAAACTAAAAGCACCGGATAGGCTACTTTTAGGCTGTTTGAGATCATCACTAAAGCGATAATGATAGCTAGCAAAGCCAAAAATAGCAGTAAGTGTTCAATCATCTTTTTCCTTTAAATTTCTTTTTTGTTGATGCCTAGTCTATCTTTTATGCCAAAGCTATCGATCAGGCATCTTTTGACCAAATTTGCGATAGATTTTCTTGAAATTTGGTCATTTTCGTTTTTAAATTTCTCCCTTTTTTGCCCAGCTCGTAACCTTGCAGTCTATCTCGTTGGCACAACTAAACCACTGCGGACGTATCAGCGTGTAGTCAAGAGCTTAGTTTTCTATAATCTTGGCTGAGTCTATGTAGGAGCTTAGAGCGCGCCTATAACCCTATAACGTAGCCGCCAAGGCTTTCGCTAGCGCCTAAGAGTAAAATTTTCATACCTATCCTCAACACTAAGTAAAATTTAATAGATTTAAAAAATGGCGGGGAGAGATTCTAACTCTCGGTGAGTTGCCCCGCACACGCATTTCGGGCGTGCTCCTTAAACCGCTCGGACATCTACCTAGGTTTGGGGCGAAATTATATCTTGACTTGCTTAATGTTAGCTTTTATAGCTTTAGCCCCAAGATAACGGCATATTTGTACTCATTATCCATCGGGCAATGCTAGGCGGCTCGCCCCATTTTTCAAAGCCAAATTTCAAAAATAGCCCAAGACTTGCTCTGCTTTGGCAAAAAAATTGCCGGGCATTGGGACAAAAAGGTGCCCAGCTTCAACGATGGCTTGTTAAAACTAGCTACGCGAATGAATTTATAATCAAGGTTGATTTTGGTGGCGGCAAATATAAACCGAGGCAAGGATTTATACACTGGGCGTTCGTGCGAGTGGATAAGAATAGCTAAATTTGGTTTTTAGTTAAGCAATATAAATTCGGATCAAATTTAAATGAAAGCAAAACAATTCAGCGAGCAGCCATAAACCGCTCGCTATTTAAAAGAATTAAGCACCAATGATGATGTGGCTAGCTTTGATGATAGCAGTTACTTCATCGCCCGCTTTTAGAG
>NZ_CALIAV010000061.1 GCF_938045625.1 uncultured Campylobacter sp. | reverse complement strand
CGCTTTAGCGAACAGCGGTTTAAAAAGTAGCAAGCAGGGCAAAATCCCGTGACGCCCACGATAAAGGGCACCAGTCCGACCAGCCCCCACCAGCTACTAAACACGGCTCCCGCGATCATTATCGCTAGTCCGATCAGCGCTCTTATTATCCTAGTTTTTTTACTTAGCATTGCGTTTTCCTTTCTTTGTTTTTACATTTTTTACACGTATTTATACCAAAAAATTTATAAAGAGGACAATAACCGTAAACAGCCGTCAGTAGCGGCACGAGTCCGACCAGCCACAGCCAGCACTCGCAGACGAACCCAAATGCGTATATCCAAACCGCAGCGATTACTAGGCGGATAGTTTTATCTAAAATCCCGACGTTTTGCATTTTCTCTCCTTTATGCTAGACCTCTTATCATGCCTTGCATGACCATCGGCTTCATCATATATAGCTTCATCGCCCAGTTTAGGTAGCTCTCGCGAGTCGCGCCCATGCATGCTATCGTAGGCTCGGGCTTGCCCGTCCAGTTAAACTCCACCATCACCGCCTTGCCGAATTTCGTTAGTAGCGGGCAGGCGGTGTAGCCGCCGTATCTAGCACTTGGTTCGCGTCCTTTTATGACGTCGGCTAGATTTTGCGCCAGCACTGGATACATCTTGCGTATACTAGCTCCGGTTTTACCGGCGGGAAATCCGCAAACGTCGCCGATGGCAAATATATTTTTAAATTTCGAGTGTTGCAGCGTCTCGCGCGTGAGGCTAATCCAGTTGCCTGCCACATCACCCTTTTCTACGCTTAGCCCTGCATCGGCGTAGATTTTAGAAGCCTTCACGCGAGGCACTAGGTGTAGGTAGTCAAATTTTACTTCGACTAGCTCTTTAGCGAGTTTATTTTCGCCGTTTTCGCGGTACGGCATAGCGTGCTCAAATACCGCTATATTAGCACTTTTGTCCACCTCAACCAGCTGATGCGAGGTAAAATACTTCACGTCTCGCTCCTCTAGCATCCCTTCTATCATTTTAGCATAAACAGGAGCGGAAAATATAGTCCGAGCACCCGAGTATATCGAGATATCAAGCTTGTCTCTGTTGCCTAAATTCCGCGCCATATCTTCGGTTAGCAGCGTTACTTTTTTATTTGCGCCCGAACACTTCATCGGTGTTTTGTTGTCGCTAAAGACTATCTTGCCGCCTTCTTTGCCGACTTTTTTCATTATGCCGGACATAGCAACGGCGCCTGGGATCGTGTAGATAGAAGTAACGTTGTCGCTACCGATATCGTCGGCGCTAAGTCCTTTTACGCTCTCAAACTCATACTCCGCTCCGCTAGCTATCACGAGGTAGTCGTAGTTCAAATTTGACCCGTCCTCTAGCTTGACGGAATTTGCCCCTGAATCGATGGATGCGGCATTTTGCTTTATCCATTTTACGCCGTCTGGGATCAAATTTGATTTTTCGTAGGTTATGTCTTCGGGCAGATAGTGACCGGCTGCGATGAGCGTAAAGCCGGGCTGATAGTAGAAGTACTCGTCCTTATCCAGGACCGTTAGTTCGGCGTTTGGCATATCTCGTCGTAGTTTCGCCGCCAGGCTGATGCCGCCTAGACCGCCGCCGATTATTAGGATATTTGCGCGGATGTCCGCATTTTCTCCCGCATTTAGCTTGCTAGCCCCTGCGACTCCCGCCGCCGCTAGCCCCGCCGCGCCTAAAATTTTCAAGACGCCTCTTCTGTCGATGCTTTGCATAAAAGCTCCTTTTAGAAGTTATTGTCAAATCATAGCGCATTTTAAAATTTAAATATGTAACAAAGTCACCTTAACGTCACGACTCCGCGTTTTAGCTCGACGAGCCCCTTTTTCTGCATCTCTTTTAGCGCTCTTGATACAGCCTCTCTCGCGCTAGCGATGTCGTTTGCGATCTGTTCGTGCGTGATCTTTAGCCCGTTTTTCGCGCCATTTTGCTCGAGGAAATTTATTATTCGCCTAGTTAGTGGCAAAAACAGCGTCTGATCCATCGCCGTTATCGCCGAGCTAAAGCGCGTAGCCATGAGCTCTAGCGCGTGATTTGCCACCTGCGGATAGTTTTCGCGTAGCCTCTTAAAGATCTCTCTTGGTATCAAAATCATCCTCACGTCATCTTCGATTTGTAAATTTATCTCCGCTTGTAGCGCTCCTAGCGAACAAAAGCCGCACAGCATACAGCTATCGCCGTCTTGTAGGTTAAAGACGGTGATCTCTTTAAAATTACTCGTGCTAACCAGCCCGCGCGCACGCCCGCCTATGATGATCGCGTAGCCAAGGCAGCTGTCTTTTGGGTATATCCTTTCACCCTTTTTAAAGCTTTTTAGCGTCGCGCTTTTTAACACCGCCTCTTCATCCTGCGCACTAAGCGTAAATTTAGACGTAAACCGTTGCTTTAGTGTATCTTTTAGCTCGTCTCCCGACATACGCGCTCCTTGGTTAAATTTGGTTTTTCTTAATTATATTTTCTTTTACGTAAAAGCGCGGTGATAAAATTTAGCTACAAAATATTTTAAGCATTGATTTATTTCGTGACTAACTCACCGAAATTGCGCTAAAATTGGGGTAAAATTTAGAAAAAACAAGGAAAAATATGAAAACGCAGGATGAAAAACCAAGCTGGCTGCAGCACTTTCCGATCATGTTTTACACCGTAGTTATGGGGCTTGG
>NZ_CALIAV010000060.1 GCF_938045625.1 uncultured Campylobacter sp. | reverse complement strand
TGTATTAGGCACGCCGCCAGCGTTCACTCTGAGCCAGGATCAAACTCTCCATATTAAATTACCTAAATCATAAAGATATTAGGATTTTATTATGAAGTTTTTAATCAAAAAACTTTAATTTTATTAATTAGTTTTATCTCTTATCTACTTTCCAGGGAAAGCCTGATAATAGATTGGCTCAATCGATCACTTGTTTAGATTTCAAAGATTGACTAATTAGTTTAACAGTGTTAATTTAAAAAACATAATTTAAGAGCTAGTTTCAAAAAACTCTCAAAAATTAGAGAATTGTTTATTTAACTCAAAATTAAAACTTACGATATTAAAAGAAAAGGCTTTATTAACGTGAAAGTTAAAGGTGGTTTCTCAATTCGTGAGCTCGAATTATACAAGCAATATGCTTAAAAGAAGCTGAAGGGAAGGAGGATATTTTAGATTTTTTGAACATCCTAGTTTTATAAGTAATTTCGGAGCTTATAATATATCAATACCCAGTTAATTAAGGATATGCAACCTGTATAAAACCGGTTTCAGGTGCTATAGTTATAGTTGCGGTTCTTCGTGCCGTAGTCAAAACTATTTGACAGTTTTGTCCATTGTAAACCAACCTATCATAACCCCTAGTTGCACCACCGCCATTAGGAGTACTTACGCTTCTCATAGGTCTTCCAAATTCATCAAAAGATAAAGTCTGCAAGCCAGCCTGTCCACATACACCGCGAAATTGAACATTAGTTATTCCAAAATTTGTCGTCAAATTATATTTATTGCTGGCATTTGCGCAATCAGCATTCGAGATACCAGCCCATCCTGAACTCATAAATTTACTCGGATCTAATGGGTCTCTTGCAACTTCGTTTGCCGAATTTAAATTACCTGTAGCATCTCCATCGTCATGGTATACGCTATATCTCCATTCGTTTCCACCCTCGCAAAATGCAGCCCTGGTAAAAGTTATACTCCATCTCTTTCTAAACCACCTAGCATCAGTAGGGTCAAATTTACTATCCTGCATAGCTAGGCGCTGAGTATAGCGGATATGCGACATAACCTGATCGGCAGCCTCGGCGATATGATCGTCGTTGATTCTCGGTAGCGCAGCAGCGGCTATTATTCCTATTACCACGATCACAACGACAAGCTCTAGCATAGTAAAAGCTTTTTTCATCAAATTTATCCTCTAATCATCTTTTTATAATCTTAAAATTTGCGATTTTTACGCCAAATTTATAGACCGCTATATTACCATAATTATCTCTCTGGTCCAAAATTGCTAATCGCAAATTTGCGTCCGGATGTGTATCTATACCGTAAAATTTAAGTCTCAAGGCTAGCTTTTTATCGTCTGTGAAAATTTTTTCTATGCCTTCATTTTTTAGCTCTTTCGCAAGCTCTTTTGCTACGTGATATCTGTAAACAAAATGCTTGGTCGGATCCTTGAGCGCGCCGTAAAGCGTTTCGTTAAAAAGCACAAATAAAAATCCCGCAAGCAAAGAAGCCGCCGCAAAAGAAGCTAAAATTTTATACCCGCGTCTAAACATCGGTAGTCTCACGCGGTACGAGCTAAAAAAAACTAGAACTAAAATCGGCACCGAAATAACGCAAAAAGGCAGGTAGTTTTCGAGTTCCAGGCGCTGCCTGATCGACAAAAACAAGCAAAACAAAAATGCCGTTATACAGACGAACCAGAGCAAATTTTTAGTCTCTTTTATCCAAATTCTATACATCGCATAGACGAAATAGACAAAGATAAAAGGCGAAAACGCGGCCGCAAAAATACTCACGGTATCAAGCAGATGGCCTCTTGGTTTGCCGCCCGAGTCAAATCCGTAAAAGTAAAAGCAAAGCGCGAAAAATAGAGCCGCCACCCACGCCATCTTAGCGTCGCGCCTATAGACGGCAAATACAAAAATAGCCGAAAAATAAACTAAAAACGCGCCGCTAATAAAAGGCAATACGCACAAAAGCGCGTAAAAAGCGAGCATTTTGCGTAGTTGATAGAGATAAATGCTCAAAAGCGAAAGCGCGATTATGATGCCGGCGTCGTTTACCAAGATCGCCGAGGCCATCGTTGCAGGAAGCAGTATAAACACGACTGCGCTTACTACTCGGTCAAATTTGCGTTTTAAAATTTGCTTTGATACCTTATAAAGCAGTGCGACGCTAAAAATGTGGCAAATAACAAAAGGAAGGCGCAAAGCATAGTCGTTTTGCCCAAAAACCTCAACCGAAAATCTAGCCAAGACGGCTGAAATTTTAGGCGAGTTATAAAACGCATCCGCCTCGTAGTAGCTGATACTAAGCGTACTAATCGCGTACGACAAAAAGCAAAAATCAATAAGGCAGATGATAAAAAGTAAAAACGTTTCCGAGCGCAACATAGCTAAAATTTGGGCTTAAATTTGCTCTTCCCAGAAAAACTCTATCCACTCATGCGCCTCTCTCACCGTAAAGTCGGGTAACAAAAGAGCTTTTCGTTTATAAAAGATAGTCGCGATCTTTAGCTCGATATGCGGAAAGCGTTTTAAAAGCTCTTGCTTGATAGCTACCATACTCTCCCCCGTGTCGATCATGTCGTCCACTATCAAAATTTTATTAAATTTAGATAGGTCAGGGATGTTAAATATATCGATAGTATCGAGCTTTTGCGTCTCTTCGTAGTGGATTGAGTTTAGCGTAAAAAGATTGCGGTTATTTAGCAAGCTCGCTAAAAAATGTCCCAAAGTAAGTCCGCCGCGAGCGATTGCCAAAATCACCTCTGGCTCGAAATTTGCTTTGATATCTCGCGCCATTATTTTTACGTCTTTGTGAAATTCCTCAAACGGATACTTTAGCATACTTTCTCCTTAATGCACTAAAAATACTATAAAACTAATGAGTGCAAGCACGATAACACCGATGTTTACGTATTCCCACTCGCGTCTCATGATACGAACCAGCAGATACGCCATAAATCCAAACGAAAGTCCCGTCGTGATCGAGTACGTAAGCGGCATCAAAATAACTATTAAAAATGTCGAAATAGCGATGGCCGGATCTTTAAAATTTATATTACCAAGCTCGCTAAACATCAGCACGCCCACCATCACCAGTATCGGATATATCGCGTTTGAAGGGATGGCTTTAAAAAGTGGCAGCATAAAAATCGTAAGTACGAAAAATAGTCCGCAAAATACCGCCGTTAGTCCCGTTTTACCGCCCTCCTCTACGCCGCTAGCGCTCTCGGCAAACGACGTCGTCGTACTAACGCCCACTAGCGAACCAACCATCGTGGCTACCGCGTCGGCTTCAAGAGTTTTTTCTAGTTTTTCGACGCCTTTTTGATTGCTCTCATCAAAGATCCCTGCCCTATTTCCCACGCCCGCTAGCGTACCGATAGAGTCGAAAAGATCGGTCACGAAAAATGTAACGATTACCGGAAGCAGCGCAAAAGATAGCGCGCCCATGATATCAAGCTCTAAAAATATCGGCGATATCGAAGCCGGTAGCGAGATAAATTCCTTCGGATACGGCGCGATACCGAAAATCCAAGCGATCACCGAGGTCGTAAATACCGCGATGATAAATGCGCCCTTAACCTTCCACGCCCAAAAAAGTATAACGAAAAATAGTCCCACAAAGCCCAAAATAACGTTTGGATCTTTTAAATTTCCAAGTCCGACCAGCACTGCGTCGTTATTTACGACTACGCCCATCTGCTGAAGCCCGACAAAGGCGATAAATGCGCCAATGCCCGCGCTTATCGAGCGTCTGACGTCATCGGGGATAGACTTTAAGACCCATATTCTAAAATTTGTAAAAGATAGCACGACGAAAATTATACCCGAGATGAAAACTACGCCCAGAGCTGTCTGCCACGGTATCTGCATGCCAAGCACGAGGCCAAATGTAAAATACGCGTTTAAGCCCATTCCCACACTCATAGCCACAGGCGTGTTCGCCCACAGGCCGTTTAGCACGGTAGCGAGCACTGTGATGAGCGCCGTAGCCGTGATGAGTGCGTCCATCGGCATACCCGTTTTGCTCATGATTATCGCGTTTACCGGCACGATATACATCATCGCCAAAAATGTCGTAAGTCCCGCTCCAAATTCCTGCTTCACACTCGTTTTGTTTTGTGCTAAGTCAAAAAATTTCACCCCAAGCTCCTTTAGTAAATTTTAAGTTCGTTATATAAGCTATCACGCTCAACCGGCGTAAAACCAGATGTTTTAATAAGATCGCAAAATGTCTTTAGTGTAACGCCATTTGCGCTATTTGCACCAGCTGCACTTTGGATGCTCTCTTTTTCTATCGTGCCATCAAGATCATCAGCGCCAAATTCCTGAGCGATCATCGCTAAATTTAGCGTCGAAGTAGCCCAGTAAGCTTTAATGTGTGGGACGTTATCAAGCACCAAGCGAGATATCGCCATAGTCTTTAAAATTTCAGCCGATCCTAGAAATTTAACATCTTTTAAGTAGTTATTTTCTCTTTGATAGACAAGCGGGATAAACGCGTTAAATCCGCCAGTTTCATCCTGTAAGTCCCTGATCCTTAGCATGTGATCGATCCTGTTACCGCGACTTTCTATGTGACCAAAAAGCATTGTTGCGTTGCTTTGTTTGCCGTGATCGTGCCACATTTTATGGATCTTTAGCCAGTTTTCGCTACTTACTTT
>NZ_CALIAV010000059.1 GCF_938045625.1 uncultured Campylobacter sp. | reverse complement strand
TTTACTAGTACTGATGGATCTCTTAAGATTGATATAGATGAAGGTGAATTTAAAAAATTAAAAGATGATAATACTTATGTATATACATATGCTCAGTTGCTAGAAAATGCAAAGAATATGTATAAAGAATTTATGAATGTCATAAAAAAACAAAAAATAATTCCAAATTTATCATAAACTATAACTTTTGCGAACGGCGTTAATTAAAAATTAATGCCGCAAAAACCAAGGCATTCCGTGTTTTTTATCTTTGATATTTTGCGGAGTGTTTTCTCTTAAAATTTGCCAAGTAAAATTTAAAAACAATCTTGAATGCGCCGTTAAAGCGCCGAAATTTTGCATTTTTTCTCATAAATTTCTCTATTTTGACTATCGTCGCGGCGCAAAGAGCGATACGAGCCGTCGCGATTTACGTCGTCATTGTCTCTTTCGTGGTAAAAATATCTGCGTTTTGTAAAATATTTTCGTTTAAATGCAAGCGCTTCAAAATACTGGGCGTAAAAATTATCTTCGTGTCCGTAATTCCCGGCAAATTCTTCATCATATCCAAAGTGCGTCAAAAATTCGCCACGTCTCATCGCAAATACATTGCCGTGGATGGGTAATTGCCTGCGATAAAGCCATTTTTGTGAATGTGCGTACGTCTGAATTTATAAATTTCACCCCTTTTAAAATCACTATCCACCATAAATTTCAAAGTATCTTCATAAAAAACGTGGTCTAAATCAGTGATTATAAATTTATCGCTTTTTGCGCTTAAAATGCCTAAATTTCGAGCTCCTGCTTGATTCCATTTGATCTTTATCCAGCGCAAATTTAGATTAAATTCTGGGATTTCATGGTGCAAGGGTGATTTATTGTAGATTGTGATAAATTCAATAACATCTAGCAAATCAGGGCTGTATTTTTCATAGACTTTAAGTAAATCAAAACAGAATTTATATCGTTTTGATTGCATTAAAAGTGAGTAATATAGCTAAGCTTTATATGCGAGTAATAGTAATGGGGGGGGGTAATATGTGAAATCGTTTTTATCCTTTCAAACTTCCTCTGATTTTGCTCTTTATCGCCTCTAGCTCCTCGCCCTCAAACCTCATCAGCGTTCGCTCTACGCCGTGCTTTATCATCCCCTCTTTGTCGCACGGCACGAAGTCCCAGTCTTTTTGAAATACCGCGTGCTTGCCCATAGTTTGGTTGCCGTTGCGCTGTGTGTAGCCGTTTTCGTTTAGATCGTTATCCCACGGCCCCCACTCAAACGCCCCGCTAGGCCCAAACAGCGCGATCACGGGCACGTCGTTGGCCGCGGCTAGGTGCATGATCGCCGTATCTACGCCGATAAACATCGCGGAGCGCTTTGATAGCGCGGCGGTCTGTTTTAGAGTAAGCTTGCCGCCTAGATTTACGGGACTGGAGGAGCACAGCGCCAGCACGTCGTCCAGCTTTTTTAGCTCGGCGTCGTTGTTATCGGCCGTTAGCACGACCCGCACGCCAAGCCCTTCGCAAAAGTCGATTATCGCGGCCATAGTTTCGTCGTCCGCGCATTTAAACATCCAGCGGCTAGTTAGGTGCACGTGGATAAATTTGGGCGGCAAATTTAGATGGCTGATGCAGTCCGGATCAAAATACACGCTAACTCGTTTGCCGCTAGGCTCAAATCCTAGCGCGGCCAGGGCGTCTAGGTTTCTATCCACGGTGTGGCGCAGGCCGCCTATTTTAGGGGCTTTGTGCGTGATTATTTTATTTACGGCTTTGTTTTTGCCCTCAAAGCCCACGATGGTTTTTATCTTGGCGTATTTGGCGACGATGATACCGCGGTCGCCCGTCGTGGTTTGCACGGCGATGTCGTATTTTTGCTTTTTGATAGCGCGGATAAACTTTAGCTCGCGCCAAAGTCGTTTAAAAAAGCCGACCTCTTTTATATTTGCGCGGTCGTAGATGTGGATGTTTTGGATGTTTGGGTTGCCCTCGATCATCGCCTCGGTGCCCTTGTTTAGCGCGAAATCTATCTGCGCGTCAGGGTAGATGCGGCGCAGGTTTTCGATGAGCGGAGTCGTGAGCAGCACGTCGCCGATGTTTCTAAATTTCATAACTAGGATTTTGATTTTTTTATCTTTCATTTTACGTACTTCCAAAATGTATATTGCGCGTAAAGCCTTGCTATCACGTAGCCGCGCCAGCCCTCGCGCCAGCCGCCTTTTAGGAAAAATAGCTTAAAAAACGTCCATGCGGGATTTAAAACGGCCTTAAATTTGCTTGATTTAGCGCCCTTTGCGCCAAGGCTCGAGTAGCGATTTTGCTTAGCGATAAACTGCTCGATACTGTCGTAGGCATAGTGTTTGAAGTGGTTTTTTAGCCTGCCGATTTGATTTTTGGCGGCGGTTAAATTTGCGCCGTCTGCTTGGATTTGTTCGCCTGTATTCGCCGCGCTTTTTAAAACGACCTTTTCGTGTATCTCGCGCCCGTCAAACTCCGCCCGCGTCTTGTCAAAAAGTCTAACCGTGCAGTCCGGGTAAAGCCCCATCGTGCGCACTTCTTTGCCGAAAAATATATTTGCGCGCGCCACCTCGTATGCGCAAAACTCGGGGCGCTGTAAAACCTGCAAAATTTCCTCCCTCAGCGGCTCTAAAATCACCTCGTCGCTATCTAGCACGAAAACCCAGCGATTACGCGCTAGATCGACGCCCAGCTGCTTTTGCGCGCTAAATCCCAGCCATTTTTGCTTGTGAAATTTGACGTTTTTAAACCCAGAGCAAATTTGCTCCGTAGCGTCCTGCGAGCCGCTATCGACCACGACGACTTCATCTGCGAATTCGCAGCTTTTTAGCGCTTCGGCGAGGTATTTTTCGCTGTTAAGCGTGAGGATAACGACGCTTAGCATTTATAAATTTCCTCATTAAAATGCTTAAAGCGTTTATGAAACCAAAAATACTCGTCCGGCTTCTCGCGTACAGCAGCCTCGGTGGCGTCTGATTGAGCTTGCGTGGCTTTTAGTGCAGCGCCTTCTTTGTCAAAATCCCTAACGTCAATCGGCGGAAAAAAGCAAATTTCGCTGAGGTTTGCCCCTTTTTCGCGGATAAAGGCCGGCACGATGAGCGCGTTGGTTTTTTGCGCGAATATGCTAGCCGCAGGCGTATGCAGGACCTTTCGTCCGAAAAATTTAACCTCTACGCCCTCGTCTTTGGCGGTGTTTTGATCGACCAGAATGCCGACTAAGCGGCGCGCCTTGACCGCTTTTAGGATTTGCTTGGCACCGCCCATTTTGTCGATGAGTTCAATATCAAAGCGGGTGCGATTTGCTGCCAAAATGCGCTGCATGACCGCGCTATCAAGCGCGCGTCCGACGATGCTAACGCCGCCAAATTTCGCCGCCATCGCCAGCGAAAATAGCTCCCACTGCCCGTAGTGCGCCGTTTGCACGATGATCGGGCGACCCGAGGCAAGTGCGTTTTGAAAGATTTGCTCGTTTTTAAATTCGACTTTTTCTAGGATTTTTTCCTTGCTCGCGTTTTGATTTTTTATAAAATTTACTGCAAATTTGGCGTAGTTGCGGTAGGTGTCTTTTATGATTTGTTCTTTTTGCTCGGCCGTTAGCTCGTTTACGTAGGCGAAATTTAGATTTGCCCTGATGATTTTGGTGTGTTTGGCGTCAAATTTATAAAACAAAAACGCAATGAAATTTAAAAAAGGATCAAGCAAAAACGCGGGCGTAACGGTAAAAATAAATTTAAAAAATCTATAAAGCCAAAGGTAAAATAAATCACGCATCAAGTAGCCTTTTTGCCGCGTTTGCGATAGCTTGCGGCGCGATATCTCGCACGCAAAAGTCGCTTTTATCTATCTTTTTTGCGTCTATTTTTTTGCCCGCGTCGATGGTTAAATTTACGGGCGTCGCGTAGGCGTTTCGCTCTGCAGGCCGGTTACCAAAAAGCGTGATAGAGGGGCGATTTTGCGCCCAGGCGATATGTGTCACGCCGCTATCGTTGCCGATAACAAGATCGCAGCTTGAGATGAAGCTTACTAGCTCTTTTAGGCTCAAATTTAGAGTTTTTACGTTTGAGTTTTTTATCAAATTTAGAGCCTCTTTTTCCTCTTTTTCGCCGTTATAGCAGACGAAAATTTCATTTTTCGGCTCGTCTAGCAGCGCGATAACATCGCCAAATTTATCGTAAATTTTACTCGGCTCGCTAGCAAAAGGCGCTATCAAAATTTTCTTTTTTAAGCTTTTAAATTTACTTTGCGAGGCGCTAAAGCAAGGCTGTTTGGCTAAAATTTCATCCTCGCTAAAACTAAACCCCAAAGCAAAAGCCGTAAGGCTCAAATTTCGCAAGATAATATTTTTGGCGTAGTCGCAATTAAATTTATGCCTGTAAAACAGCGCCGCAATCGGCTCTTTCACGCTAAATTTATCAAATCCGTAGCTATTTTTGCCAAGAAGCTTCGCAACCGCGGCGGATTTGATCAGCCCTTGCAGGTCGATGACGTAGTCAAATTTGCCTTCTTTCTTAGCAGAGGCGATCAGCTCCAAGCTTTTTTTGTATTCGCCGTTTTTTAGCGGTAGCGATACGACGCGCGAAATTTGCGGGCAAAGAAACAAAATCTCGCTAAATTTAGCGTCGGCAAACCACGTTATTTTGGCTTTTGGCAGGTGTTTTTCGATAAACTGCAAAATAACTACCGCGTGGACGATGTCGCCCAGGGCGGAGAGCTTGATAACGGCGATGTTTGGGCTTAAATTTTTACTCATTTACCGCTTTTATAAAGATTTTTAGCTATCATTTTAGGCAAAAATAGCTAAAAAAGGTTTGAAATGGCTAAAAATTATATCTGCGTTTTTGACTGCGAGACGGTGCCCGACACCGCACTTTTGCGTAAAATTTACGGCTTTGAGGGAAGCGACGCGGAGGTGGCGAGGCAGGCGTTTGCCGCGCAAAAGGCAGCAAGCGGAAGCGAGTTTTTGCCAGTGATGTTTCACCGCGTCGTGGCGATTTCAGCTGTGATGGCGGACGAATACGGTAAATTTTTGCGCGTAAGTACGATGAAGGGTGCAAATGAGCGTGAAATCCTAAATAAATTTATCGGCTTCGTAAACTCGCACAACCCGCGCCTAGTGAGCTTTAACGGACGGGGCTTTGATCTGCCGATGATTTTAACTCGCGCGATGAGGTACAACGTCTCGTTTCCGAGCTTTTACGAGGTCGAAAACAAGGAGCTTGGCAAGGGCAAATGGGACGGCAACTACCGCGACCGATATAGCGGCAAATTTCACTTTGATCTGCTCGATCACGTGAGCGAGTTTGGCTCCGTGCGCGGGCTAAAGCTCGATACGCTGTGCGCTAGCTTAAATTTGCCCGGCAAATACGACGTCCACGGCGATCAGGTGATGGAGCTGTTTTTTGACGGTAAGATCGACAAGATCAACGAATACTGCGAAAGCGACGTGCTAAACACATACTGGCTTTTCCTAAAATACGAGCTTTTGCGCGGAAATTTGATGCTTGATGATTACGCCGACGACATCTCGGTGATGAGCGAGTGGCTAGCGGCAAACTGCGCGCAGATGGGCTATACGCCGGTATTTTGCGAGGCAGTCGAGCGCGAACTAGTGCGCCTCGAAACGCAAAACTACGAGGATGAGCCGGAGCTTGATGAAGACGGCGAGCAGATCGGGGCAGAGGAGTACTACACCGAAGAAAATATGCCTGAGATAAATTTGGATGAGCAGTGAGAGGTTTGGAAAATTTGGCGAGATAAAACGGGCTCGAAGCGGCACGGGCTTGGTAATTTTGACGCGCATTTTGTTTTTAGGGTGCGGTCAAATTTGACGTAGCTTGGCGAGCGATTAGTAAATTTGGCTTTTACTGGGCAAATTTTATTTCGCTTTAGCGGCTACAGCATCAAATTTGACGAAAAAGACACGCAACCTAACGCCGCAAAAATAGCTGCAAATTTGCAAATTTGACCGCGACTAAATCAAATTTGACTAAAGACGGCACGAAAACAAACCGCCAAAATAGCTAAAACCGATCTCACAAACGTCAAATTTCTAGACAAAACGCCTGGCAAATCAGTACTTTATCTCCTGCGCGCCGTAGCCCTCTACCGCGCCAAAGAGCCTAACCGCGTCTTTTAGCGGATATTTGTTGACAAACATCGATATTTCGCTTTGTCCCGTTGCGATTTGATTTATCCCAAACACCCTTCTTAGCTCATTTGTAAACGAATTTGGATCGTAGTCCACGCTCTCTTTGTATGAAGCGTCCAAAAATCCTTCCATATATGCCTTGTTTATGGCTTTTCTTAGCGATCTGTCGTCCTTTAGCTCCTCATTACCGACCGCCTCGTCAAAGAGATCCACATCTGCAAAATCCTTTGCAAATACGGTCTCGAAAAGTCCGAGCCCCGGCAGGATGACGTCGGCTTTTTTGTTGAGGAAAAAGCGGTTGTCGTTGACGCGTACTTTTCGCCCTTTTTCCATGGCTACGGGACTATCGATGCGGGCGCGTTCTATTGCCGCAAAGGCCGAGAGACCGATGATGTTGCGGTGTATGATGACGTCTGCTTTGGTCATGATCTTAAA
The DNA here is from genome assembly GCF_938045625.1 of uncultured Campylobacter sp. Taxonomy (GTDB): domain Bacteria; phylum Campylobacterota; class Campylobacteria; order Campylobacterales; family Campylobacteraceae; genus Campylobacter_A. The sequence goes on along the minus strand of NZ_CALIAV010000059.1, from coordinate 44,079 downwards.
GCCTTGGCCGCCGTCGCCAAAGCTAGCCGTTCGCGGCCAGGTAAAAAGCATGGTGTTGTAGCTAAAGTCGATTTTGACGGCGTCGGCTTGATTTTTCGCGCCCCAGATTTCGCAGGCGCTGATGGCGTTTGCGACAAAGACGTTGTTTGTGATATTTACCTCGCCGTGAGCGCCTAGTCTAATCGCCGAGTTGTTGCCGTTGCCAAAGACGCTGTTTCGTATCGCAAGCTCTCCGCCGCCTAAAAATTTACCGCCCAAAAGCGGTTTTGCCGCAGTGATGACGTTTGTAGCCTTACCGTTTTGACCAACTCCTGGCGGCAGGACTAGCATGCCCGTTTCTACGCCTCTTGGCTTGCCTCTGCTTGGATCATAGGCGTTTGAGTCGCCCTTGTCAAAGATAATGCCGTCAAAAACGAGCCTCTCTCTGGGCGCTGCGACGACGTCTAGCTCGACTAGCGGATTTGACGAGCCTGTGCCGTTAACGGACGCAGGCGGCATGATGCGGGTTTGGTACTTTAAAACATCGCGCGCGACGAAGTCCTTGGAGTAGCCGCCGTAGATCTCGACGGGCTTTTTGACGATGATAAAGCCCTTGTCTCTTAGCCCGTAGTAGTTGCCCTCGGCGACGTAAATTTTATCGCCTATTTGGGCTATCTGGGCGGCTTTTTCTATATTTTTTAACGGCGCTTCTTTGGTACCCGCGTTTGCGTTGTCGCCCAGATCTTTTGAGACGTAGAGCTCGGCTGCGTGTCCGAGCAGGGCAAATGTGCTAAAAAGGCAAGGCAGAGCGGCTTTTTTGATACTAAGCATCGTCGTCTCCTCATGTAAATTTGGCTAGTTGATTATAGCAGTAAAATAGTAAAATTTTTAAAAGTTCGTTTAAGAATCTCCGCTTAAATTTGCAAATTTAAACGTCAAATTTGACCCCAAGGCCGCGCAAATTTGCTCAAATTTTACCTCGAGGTGCGCAGGCTAACGGCGAAATAAATGAGATTGTGCTAAAATAACGTCAAATCACAAAGGAAAAAACATGAAAATTTTAGTAACCGGAACGGCGGGATTTATAGGATTTCATTTGGCAAACGCCCTCGTAAAAAGGGGCGACGAGGTCGTCGGATACGACGTGATAAACGACTACTACGACGTAAATTTAAAGCTCGCGCGCCTAAAAACGGCCGGTTTTGATGTGAGCGAGATAGACTATGGCAAGCTTACCACCTCAAAAACGCAGCCTAATTTAAAATTTATAAAAGCCGATCTAGCAGACGGGGAGACGATGAAAAAGCTTTTTGAGAGCGAGAAATTTGACTGCGTCGTAAATTTGGCCGCGCAGGCAGGCGTTCGCTACTCGCTAATAAACCCGCAAGCCTACATCGACAGCAACGTCACGGGATTTATGAATATCCTTGAGTGCTGCCGCCACAACCAAACTAAAAATCTAGTCTACGCAAGCTCGAGCTCGGTCTACGGCCTAAACGAAAATATGCCATTTAGCACGCACGAGAGCGTAAATCACCCGATCAGCCTCTATGCCGCGACTAAAAAAAGCAACGAAATGATGGCGCATACGTACTCGCATCTCTTTGGCGTACCTACTACGGGACTGCGATTTTTCACCGTTTACGGTCCGTGGGGACGCCCTGATATGGCGCTATTTTTGTTCGTCGACGCCGCGCTAAAAGGCAAGAAAATCGACGTCTTTAACTACGGCAAGATGAAGCGCGACTTTACCTACGTGGACGACATCGTAAAGGGCATCATAAAATGCATCGACAACCCTGCCAAGCCAAATCCTGCGTGGGACGCAAAGTATCCCGATCCCGCCACCTCTAGCGCGCCGTTTAAGGTCTATAATATCGGCAACAACAGCCCCGTAGAGCTCATGGACTACATCAAGGCCGTCGAGCTTAAAATCGGCCGCGAGATAGAGAAAAACTTCCTCCCGCTTCAAGCCGGCGACGTGCCTGCGACCTATGCGGACGTGAGCGATCTGGTAGCAGACTTTGACTACAAGCCAAACACTAGCGTAAATGACGGGGTGGCTAGGTTTATCGAGTGGTACTGCGAGTTTTACGGGGTTAAAATTTGAGATTTTTCGCGCTATTGCTGGCCGCCTTTTTAAATTTCGCTTTGGCGGCGCAGAGCGAAAACCTAAGCGACGCGGGTGTAGATACTGCTAAAAAAGATAAATTTGAGCTTTTAAAACTTAGCGAATACAAAGGTCAAAACGTCGGCGGCTGGCTAGCTAGCGAGAAACTAGACGGCGTGCGCGCCTACTGGGATGGGCGAAATTTGCTATCCAGAAACGGTAAAATTATAGCCACGCCAGGGGGCTGGAGCGCGCATTTTCCGCCGTTTGCACTTGACGGTGAGCTTTACACTGCGCGGGGCGAATTTGAAAAAATCCAATCGATCGTAATGGATAAAACGCCAAATGAGGCAGCGTGGAGTGAGATCAAATTTTATGTTTTTGACGTACCTGAGGCTAGCGGCGGGCTTTTAGAGCGGCTTAGCGAGCTTGAAAAATTTATCTTGCAAAATCCGCAGGCAGGGCAAAATTTAAAGATAATCAAGCAAGTAAAAGTAAAAGATAACGCCGAATTTGAGGCGTTTGCGGAGGCTGTCATCGCAAAGGGCGGCGAGGGTGCGGTCGTGCGCGAGCCAAACGCGCCGTATGAGCGAAAACGAAGCAAAAATGCTCTGAAATATAAAAAATTTAAAGACGCCGAGTGCGAGGTTGTCGCCGTAAATAAAGGCAGCGGCAAATACGAAAAATTTGTAGGCTCGCTTACCTGCAAGGCGCTTGGCGGCAAAGATGATAAAGAAAGAGCTGGCGAGCCAAAAGAGGGCACTATCTTTAAAATAGGCTCAGGACTAAGCGACAAAAATCGTCAAGATCCCCCAAAGATAGGCTCTATCATCACATATAAATTTCAAAATTTAACCGCCAACGGCAAGCCAAGATTTCCTATATTTTTAAGGGTTAGAGAGGATTAAATTTGATCCGTGATCTCTTTTAACGCCCCAAAAGAGTCAAACTGCGCCTTTTCATCAAAAATAAAGCTTTGAGCCATGATCTCATCGACTGCTAGTCTATTTTGAAACTCTAAAATTTGCTCTTTAACGCTTTGCTTTGAGCCTATAAAAGAACACGCCATCATCTCTTCTGTGACGCTTCTTTCTCTATTTTTTAGCTCTATTTGCCTAAAGTCGATCGGCCCAAAATGTGGAGCCTTGGCACCTGTTTTGTAAGACATAGCAAAGACTTCGTCGTTATCCTTTTTTGGTGGCTGCAAATACTCTTTTTCGCCAGTTACTACGTTTAAGAAAAACTGCGTTTGCGTAGTGGCTAAACTCCTTGCTAGCTCGTCACTTTGGGCTATTATCACATTTGCTCCTGCGATGACATAGGGCGCTTTTAAAAAGGGCGATGATTTGAAATTTTGACGATAAATTTCTACCGCTTTTTCTAGCGCACGCGGTGCAAAGTGCGACGCAAAGGCGTAAGGCAGGCCAAACTCAGCCGCCACGTATGCGCTATATATACTTGAGCCAAGTATGTAAATAGGCGGAAAATTTTCAATTTTTGGATAGGCTTTTACGGCTCTTTTGGCGTTAAAATAGTCCATTAATTCGTTTATTTGCATGTTAAATTCCATCTCTCTTGCGCCACGTCTAAGCACTGCAGCCGTATCTTGATCAGTCCCTGGAGCTCTGCCTAGTCCAAGATCTACGCGGTTTGGAAATAGCGTCTCAAGAGTGGCATACTGCTCGGCGATAGAATAGGGGCTGTGGTTTGGTAGCATCACGCCGCCAGAGCCCACACGCAAGCTTTTTGTGTGCTCTAAGATGTGTGCGATGATGAGCTGCGTGGCTGAGCTAGCTAAGTTTTTCATATTGTGATGCTCTGCGACCCAGTAGCGCTTTATTCCGATATCTTCGGCAAATTTAGCCAGTCTGAGGGCCGCATCTATGGCATCTTTTGCGTCACCGCCTTGTTTTATCGGTAGTAAATTTAAGATTGAAACATTCATTTTTATCCTTTTTTTGTAGATGAGGAATTATAAAGATTAAATTTAAAACAGATTGTAAGTATATTTTAAATTTCTAAAGATAGATATCTATTTTGCAGCTTTTAGGCAAAATTTAAAAACTAACCTTGCTTTACTTTTGCTTTACTCTATTTTTGATAAAATTAACCACTTTTTTATGAAAGGCTTAAACTTGAAAATTTTAATAACAGGCGGAGCGGGCTACATCGGCTCTCACGTGTTAAAGGCGCTTTTAAAACAAGGCGGGCACGAGATAACGGTCGTGGATAATCTCTGCAAAGGCACTACAAAGGCGCTTGACGCGCTTGAGAAAATCGGTAAATTTAAGTTCGTAAAGGCAAATTTGGAGGATGATTTAAGCGGGATTTTTGCGGAGGGCAAATTTGACGCAATCATCCATTTTGCCGCATTTATCGAGGTTTTTGAAAGCACGCAAGAGCCGCTAAAATACTACCTAAACAACACCGCAAACGTAGCTAAAATTTTGACCTATTGCAAGCAGTACGGCGTAAATAAATTTATATTTAGCTCCACTGCAGCCGTTTACGGCGAGCCCGAGATCGGCGAGGTCGATGAGCAAACCGCGGCAAATCCGATAAATCCCTACGGCCGAAGCAAGCTAATGAGCGAGTGGATCATCAAAGACTACGCCGCTTCAAATGAAAATTTCAAATTTGCGATTTTGCGTTACTTTAACGTCGCGGGCGCCGACGAGGAGGGGCTCATCGGGCAAAACTATCCAAACGCCACGCACCTGATCAAAGTCGCCACGCAGACGGCTCTGGGCAAACGCGAAAGCATGGGAATTTTTGGCAGCGACTATCCGACGACAGACGGCACCTGCGTGAGGGACTACATCCACGTGAGCGACCTAGCCGACGCGCATCTAAGCGCGCTGGAGTATCTAAACGAGCATGAAAAAAGCGAGACCTTTAACGTCGGCTACGGCCGCGGTTTTAGCGTAAAAGAGGTTATAGAAACGGCTAAAAAAGTAAGCGGGGTTGATTTTAAAGTAGTTAGCGCGCCTCGTAGAGAGGGCGATCCGGCGTGCCTCATCGCAAAGCCGGGAAAGATAAGAAAATTAACTAACTGGCGGCCTAAGAGAGAGGATCTGGCGCTCATCATAAAAACCGCGCTTGAGTGGGAGAAACGGCTGTGAGGATCGCAGTCGTAGGCACGGGCTACGTGGGGCTAGTTAGCGGCGCGTGCCTAGCTAAAATGGGCAACGACGTCATATGCGTGGACGTGGACGAAGCAAAGATAAACGCTCTAAACAGCGGCGTTATACCGATCTATGAGCCCGGACTTTCTGAAATCGTGGCTGAGTGCAGGGCAAACGGCGCGCTCAAATTTAGCGTCGATATAAAAGAAGCCTTGGCGCACGCTAGCGTGCTATTTATCGCGGTGGGTACGCCTATGGGCGCGGACGGGCAGGCCGATCTGCGATACGTGCTAGAAGTCGCAAAAAGCATCGGGCAAAATTTAACCTCGCCGTTAATCGTCGTGGATAAATCAACCGTCCCCGTGGGTACGGCGGAGAAGGTAACCGAAGTGATCGCGGGCGAGCTAAAAAAGAGAAACATAGACGTCAAATTTGAGGTCGTCTCAAACCCCGAGTTTTTAAAAGAGGGCGCGGCGGTTGAGGACTTTTTAAAGCCAGACCGCGTCGTAGTGGGCGCTAGTAGCGAGTGGGGGCAAGGCGTTATGCGCGAGCTTTATGCGCCCTTTATGAAAAATCACGATAGATTTATCGCCATGGACGTAAAGTCCGCCGAGATGACCAAATACGCCGCAAATGCGATGCTAGCGACTAAAATCAGCTTTATAAACGAGATCGCGGGGATCTGCGAACGCGTGGGAGCGGACGTAAATTTGGTGCGAAAAGGCATCGGCAGCGACTCTCGCATCGGTTATAGCTTCATCTATCCTGGCTGCGGATACGGCGGCAGCTGCTTTCCAAAAGACGTCGAGGCGCTCATCTACACCGCTAGGCAAAACGGCTTTGAGCCGCAGGTTTTAAGTGCGGTTGAGGCTAGAAATGCGGCGCAAAAAACGGTACTTTTTGAAAAAATTTCAGCATTTTTCGGCGGAAATTTGAGCGGCAAAACGGTGGCGATTTGGGGTCTAGCTTTTAAACCAAATACCGATGATATGCGCGAGGCTAGCTCGCTAGTGCTCATAAAGGCGCTAGAAAACGCGGGCGCAAACGTCGTCGCCTACGATCCAAAGGCTGCAAACGAAGCAAAAAAATATCTACCTAACTCAAATTTAAAATTCGCCCCAAACAAATACGACGCGTTAAACGGCGCCGATGCTCTCGCGCTCGTGACCGAGTGGAGCGAGTTTAGGTCGCCTGATTTTATGGAGATGAAACAGCGGCTAAAAAATGCCGTGATCTTTGACGGACGCAATCAATACGACGCGAAAAATCTGGCAAATTTAGGCTTTAAGTATTTTCAAATCGGAGTAAAGGCATGAGGAAAATTTTACTTTTTATCGCGGCTTGCGCGTTGCCGTTTGCGCTTTTGGCGGGCGAAAATGCGGCAAAAACCGAGGAAAATATTTTCGAGCTACCTATCTCAAAGATGCCGCCTGATTATTTTAAATACGAAGTCGCATTTTTTAAAGAGATGCTAATCGACTGCAACTATGCCTATTTACTCGGCGGAAAACTCGAGGAAAAAGAGGGCGCGCGCGGGATTTATTACGAATTTAGCGGCGGAGATGAGCTGGCGCAGACGATGATGCTTTGCAAGGACGGAAAGAAAAAGAGGCGGGTTTATTATGAGCTCACTCAAATTTTACCCGGCGTTAGCCCTATTAAAATCATAACTCCGCAAGGCGTAGGCGCGGAAATAAGAATGTATGAACGCGTAAAAACGATAGAACCAAAAAAATTAAAAAGGAAAAATAAATGAAAATAGCCGTTATCGGACTAGGATACGTCGGGCTGCCTTTGGCGGCTGCATTTAGCGAGAAATACGAAGTCACGGGCTTTGACGTCAATGCCGCCCGTATCGAGGAGCTTAAAAGTGGGTATGACCGCACGCTAGAGCTAAGCGCTGAGCAGATGAAAAAAGCGATAGAGAACGGTATGAAATTTAGCCTAAATTTGGACGATATAAAGGAGTGTAATTTCTTTATCGTTACCGTTCCGACGCCGATAGATAAGAACAAACGTCCCGATCTAACGCCCGTCGTAAAAGCCACGCAAAGCGTCGCTAAGGTGCTAAAAAAAGGCGATATCGTCGTGTATGAAAGCACGGTGTATCCGGGCGTTACGGAGGAGATTTGCGTGCCGCTACTTGAGCAAAGCGGGCTTAAATTTAACGAGGACTTTTTCTGCGGATACTCGCCTGAGCGCATAAACCCGGGCGACAAAGAGCATACCGTAACTAAAATCAAAAAAATCACTAGTGGTTCGACGCCGGAAGTCGCCGAAAAGGTCGACGAGGTCTACCGCTCGATTATTACGGCTGGCACGCACAAAGCGCCTACTATCAAGGTCGCCGAGGCCGCCAAAGTCATCGAAAACACGCAGCGCGATATAAACATCGCCTTTATGAACGAGCTTGCGATGATATTTAACAAGATGAACATCGACACGAACGCTGTTTTGCAGGCTGCGGGCACGAAGTGGAATTTCTTAAATTTCCGTCCTGGGCTAGTGGGCGGCCACTGCATCGGCGTGGATCCGTATTATCTCACGCACAAGGCGCAGGAGCTTGGCTTTCACCCCGAGATGATCCTAGCCGGACGTCGTATAAACGATAATATGGGCAAATACGCCGCCGACCAGGTCGTAAAACTAATGATAAAAAGGGGCATTTTGATAAATTCGGCTCGCGTTTTGGTGCTTGGGCTTACGTTTAAGGAAAACTGCCCCGACATCCGTAACTCGCGCGTGATAGACGTGATCGAGGAGCTTAGAGATTTTGGATGCCGCGTGGACGTCTACGATCCGTGGGCGGATGAAACCGAGGTGAAGCGCGAATACGGTATCGCGCCGCTAAAAAGCTTTGACGAGGCGGACTACGACTGCGTCGTGATCGCCGTCGCACACGATAAATTTAAAGGGTTAAAATTTAGCAAAGCGCTCGTTTACGATATCAAAAACGTTTACGAAAACGCCGACGCAAGGCTGTAATGCTCGTAAATTTGATCAGCTCCATCGTCGTTTTTATCGTCTCGATGGGGATAAATTTTTTCCTCACGCCCTACATTCTAAAAAGCCTAGGCAACGAGGCCTACGGCTTTGTCGGGCTATCTAACGCTATCGTGGCTTACGCCCTAGTCGTGACTGCTGCGATAAACTCCGTTAGCGGCCGCTTTGTCGCGTACGAGTGGCACAGAGGGGGCACCCGCGCGGCAAACGCCTACTACTCGTCGGTTCTAGTCGTAAATATCTTTTTTTGCGTTCTGATTTTGCTGGGTGCCGGCATTTTTATCTTAAATTTACAAAGCGTGCTAAACGTGAGCGACGCGCTGCTAGGCGACGTACGGCTTACTTTCGCGTTTTATTTTATAAATTTTTGCGTCGGACTTTTTAACGGTGTCATCAGCGTCTCGATGTTTATCAAAAACAAGCTCTACATCATCTCCGTTCGCAACGCCGCGTCTAGCGCCATTTTGGCCGCTCTCATCGTCGCGCTTTTTTATTTTTTCAGACCGATGATCGCCTATATCGCGATCTCCGCTCTAGTCGCGTCGCTCTTTGTTTTTTTTACGAGCGTTTGGGTTTCGCGCCGCATCACGCCCGAGCTTAAATTTAACCCAAGCGAATTTGACTTTACGCGGATAAAAGAGCTGCTAAAATCAGGCGTCTATAATAGCTTTAACGCCCTAAACCGCGTGCTTATGAGCGGTATGGATCTGTTTATCTGCAATATCTTTTTAAGCGCGAACGCGACTGGAATTTTAGCTGTTTCAAAGGCGGCTCCGATCATTTTGGAGAGCTTCGTGGCGCAGCTTAGCGCGATATTTGCGCCAAAATTCGTCGAGCACTACTCCAAATCAAATTTGACCGCGCTTGTTGCGGAGGCTAAATTTTCGATGCGAGTTACGGCTTTTGTCATGAGCGTACCGGCGGCTATTTTCGTAGCTTTCGGGCGCGAATTCTACATGCTTTGGTTGCCGTTTAAAAGCGCGGACGAGATAAGCCTAATCTATAATCTCTCGATGATAACTCTAGTGCCGATTATATTTATTAGCTATGTTTTTTCGCTTTTTAATCTCGACAGCGCGACAAATAAACTAAAACGTCCTGCGATAGCAAACACGATTTTGGGTGCCGGCACGATTTTGGCGCAGATTGCCGTGCTTAAATTTACGACTTACGGCATTTACGGTATGGCGATCGTCGGCGCCGCGCTTTATTCGGTACGCATTTTGGGATTTGACCTCATAAACGCTGCGTTAAATTTGAGCTTGCCGCTTACGACTTTTTACGGCGTTTATTTTAAAAATTTAGCCGTTTTTGCGGCAGTTTGCGGACTGTTTTTTTGGCTGCGAAATTTCGTGCAAATTTCAAACTGGGGCGAATTTGCCGCATATTCGGCGGTTTTACTTGCAGTGGGATACGCCGCGAGCTTGTTTTTGATATTTGACAAAAGAGAACAACTAATCGTGATAAATAAAATCAAATCGAAGTTTAAAAGATGAAAAATTTAGTATTCGTTATTTCGCTAAAAAGCGACGAGGCGCGCAGGCAAAAGCTAAAAGAGCGGTTTAAAAACTACGGCGAATTTAAACTCGTCGAGGCAACCGACGGTAGAACAATGAGTGCAAAGGAGTACTACGGCTACGCGCTGCCTAGCCTCGAGGCTTACGGCAGACTATTGAGCCCGTCCGAGGTCGGCTGTTCGCTATCTCACGCGCGCGCTTACGAGGAGTTTTTAAAAAGCGACGCCCGGTTTGCGCTCATCTTAGAAGACGACGTCATCGGAGATGAAAGCGGCGTAAAAAAGGCGTTTGAAAAAGCTGCCAAGATGGACGAGGGTTCGGCTCTAATCTGCGGTGCGCAAGACGGGCTAGAGGGGCGATTTAGCGCATTTGGCAAAAAGCTGAATGAGGATTTTTGGCTAGTCTCAAAGCGATCTTACGGCACGATTTACCGAGCGGCTGCTTACGTGCTTGATAGGCGCGCGGCGGAAAAGATCTTGCAAACGCACAAAAAGGCGCTTTGCGTGGCTGATTTTTGGCGGATTTTGCTTTTACAAAACGGCTTAAAGATGTATTTTAGCGATATTTTTGCGCATCCAACCGATCTAACAGACTCAAATATCCAAGCCGAGCGAGCGCAAAGAGCGCAGGCAAAAGTCTCTCCGCTAGCTCGCCTAAATAGCTTAAAATATGTCGCCGCAACGCGCTTTGAAGCGGCAATTTTGGGCTATGAGCGGATATTTAAAAGATAGGAAACTAAGCGATTATAAAGCTCAAAATTTATAAAATCAATAATTTTGAAGATTTATTAAATTTTCACGCATTGATTAAAATTTGGAGAGAGAATGAAGGTTTTATTTATAATTTCGACCCTGCAAGCAGGCGGCGCCGAGCGTGTGATGAGCTTGCTAGCGAGCTATTTTGCGAAATTTCACGACGTAACGCTTTTAAAATTTGACACCAAACCACCGTTTTACGAGCTAGACGAGAGGATAAAGCTGATAGATCTGCCTTTCCCGATGGTGAAAAAAGGGTTTTTTGCAAATTTAATAAGGCGCGTGAAAAAGTTTTTTTATCAGCGAAATTTGATCAAAAACGGCGGCTTTGACGTCGTTATCTCCTCGATGGACAGCACCAATATCAACGTGATTTTGTCGAATTTATTTATCGGTAAGCCGCTTTTTATCAGCGAGCATTCAAGCGCCGATTTTTTCAAGGGGCGCGGCTGGCTGTTTTTACGCCGTATGCTCTATCCGCTAGCTAGCGGACTCACGGTACTTACGAAAGAAGACTACGAGTACTATAGCTTCGTAAAAAATAAAACCGTGATGTATAATCCGATGTTTGAAGCCAAAAAACAGGGCTTGCCGAAGGAAAATATCATCCTTTTCGTCGGTCGTCTCATCTCGCTTAAAGGCTGCGACGTATTTTTAAAAGCCATGAGCCTAGTCGATAAAGAGCTTTTAAAAGACTGGAAAATCGTGATAGCGGGCGCTGGCGAAGAGAGGCAAAGGCTAGAGCTTATCGCGCACGAGCAGCTTCATCTGGATGCCGAGTTTATCGGGCAAACGAGCGATGTAGCTTCGCTTTACGAAAGGTCTAAAATTTTAGTCTCAAGCTCCAAAACCGAGGGCTTGCCAAACGTTTTAATCGAGAGCGTATTTTTTAACTGCGCCAGGGTGGCGACTGCGACAAGCGGCGCAAAAGAGCTCATCGAGGACGGCAAGGACGGATTTTTAGTGCCGATAGACGACGTAAAAGCGCTCGGAAGCAAAATCGAACTTTTGATGCGCGACGAGGGGCTAAGACAAGAGCTTGTAAGTAATGCTAGCGAGCGTGAAAATAGCTTTAAAACCGATCAAATTTATCAAAAATGGATGGATTTTATCACTCAAAATATAAAGAACTAAAATGCTAAAAGTAAGCATAATAATCCCAACCTACAACCGCAAAGAGCTTTTTGAAGCCGCCCTAAAAAGCGCGCTGGCTCAAGACTACGAAAATAAAGAAATCATAATCAGCGACGACAACTCAAACGACGGCACGCGCGAGCTCGCGCAAAGCTATGTCGCTAAATTTGACAACGTAAAATACGTCCTAAACCAAACCTACGATCGCGGTCCAAACGGCAATAAAAACAACGGTTTTGACCACGCTAGCGGCGATGTTTTCGTGATACTAGACGACGATGACTTGCTGATAGAAGGCGCTATAAGCAAGATGGCGGCCGTGCTGGAGCAGGGGTATGCTAGCGTCTGGGCGAACTGTTACTTTGAGATTGACGGCGAGCTGACGACGAAATTTTCGGGATTTGGACTAAGTAAAAGCGGGGAAATTTCGCCGCAGGACTATTACGACGGCAAGATAACTGGCGAGTTTTTGATAATGTTTCGCCGCGACGCGATCGGTCAGAGGCGCTTTGAAAAGGGGCTTTACGGTAGCGAAAATACGCTTTGGATCTACCTTTTTGATTTTCCTGCTTACTATCTACACGATGCAGTGCGTATTTACCGCTTTCATCGCAGCGATAGCGTCACGATAAACTCGTTTAAGCGCCCGCTTTGCATCATGAAAGGCTACGCGATGACTGCGGAGCTCATTTTGCAAAAGATCGCCGAGAAAAACGCGCAAGCAAGCAACGCAAATTCGGCCGAGCCGAAATTTCGCGTAAACGATGCTCACATCGCGATCCTGTATAAAATGGCGGCGTATTATGCTAAATTTGGTGGCGAGTACAAAAAAATGTACGAGTATCTTTTTAAAAGCCTCAAATTTAAATTTACTAAAGAAGCGCTGGCGATGCTGATTTTAAGCCCGTTTCCAAAGTCTATGATTTTGTTTTTAACTAAAATTCGCGTTTGGATATACAAAAAAACGCGCGGCGAATGAAAAAATTAGCCGTTTTTCTCTACTCGATGGGGCCAGGCGGCGCGGAGCGCGTGGTCTCAAATTTACTCCCCGCTCTGTGTGGAAAATACGAAGTTCATCTCGTTTTGATGAGCGAGGTCGTGGCCTACGAGATACCAAGCGCGGTAAAAATTCACTTCCTCGAGCGCTCAGATCCCTATGAGAGCGGCGTCAAAAAGCTTTTTCGACTAGCTTTTGCGCTACCCTCTTTGGCTCTAAAATACAAAAAACTTTGCGAAAATTTGGGTATCGACGCGCATTTTGTCTTAATGAACCGGCCTTGTTATATCGCACTTTTAGCAAGGATCGCCGGAGTAAAAGGACGCATGGTGATAAGCGAGCGCAGCTGCCCGTCGGTCATCTATAAAAGCGGCCTTAGCGGGCTTGCTAATAGAATTTTAGTTAAGGCGCTCTATCCTAGAGCCGATCTTATCCTTGCTAACGCACAGGGAAATGCCGAGGATCTCGTGCAAAATTTCGGCTGCGACAGGGAAAAGACGAAAGTGCTATATAACGCGGTTGATTTGGCTGCGATAAAAACTCTTGCCGATGAGCCGATAGAGGGCAAATTTAAGCCGTTTTTTCTAAATATCGGGCGACTTGATAGCGGTAAAAATCAAGCGATGCTAATAAAAATAATCGCAAATTTAAACGACGAGCGCGCGACGCTTGGAATTTTAGGCAAGGGGCCTTTACAAGGCGAGCTTCAAAATTTGATCGACGAGCTTGGCGTGAGCGAGCGAGTAAAGCTGCTAGGCACGGATAAAAATCCGTTTAAATTTATTAGAAACGCCGAGTGTTTCCTCTGCGCTTCGCGCTTTGAGGGCTTTTCAAACGTGCTTTTAGAGGCGCTTGCTTGTGAGAGATTTATCATCTCTACCGATCACAAAAGCGGCGCTAGAGAACTTCTTGGTGATGACAAATACGGCATCCTTGTGCCAGTTGATGACGAAAAAGCGATGGAGTCGGCGATGAGGCGAGCGCTTGATGATGAAAATTTAAGGCAAGCTTATGAAAAAAGAGCTTATGGCCGCGTAGCAAAATTTGATAGAAACGCCGTCGCGGCGCAGCTCATAGGATATTTAGAGGGTGAAAATGGCGAGTAAAATTTCGGGACTCTTGGATAAATTTAAATTTTCAAAACAGACTTTCTTTTTGATGCTTGCGGCGTTTATTTTTAGCGTGGTTTGCAGGCTGTACTGGGTGTATTGGGCGGGCGAGTATCAGCACTTTTTCTGGAACGATCAGCTTATGATCAGCACGAACGACGGCTACGCCTTTGCCGAGGGCGCGCGCGACATGATAGCGGGCTTTCATCAGCCAAACGACCTTAGCTACTACGGCCGCTCGATGCCCACACTTACGTATTTTTTGTATCAAATTTTGCCTTTTAGCTTCGAGAGTATCTTGCTTTATATGAGCGTGTTTTTTAGCTCGCTTATCGTCATTCCAGTGATTTTGATAGGCAAAGAGTACGAGATGCCAGGAGTCGGCTTTGCGGCGGCCTTGCTAGCTAGTATCGCAAACAGCTACTACAACCGCACGATGGCCGGCTACTACGACACCGACATGCTCACTATCGTGCTGCCCGCGTTTAGCGTCTGGGCGATGATACGTCTGGTGCAGAAAAAAAACGTAAACGATCTTATTTTTATCCCGATTTTTATCCTGATAAACGACTGGTGGTATCCGAGCTCTTACTCGCTAAATTTTGCGATGCTGGGCGCATTTTTGCTCTATACTTTGGTTTTTGATAGAAAAAACGCGCTAAATTACGAGGCTGTCATTTTGATGATAGTGGCGCTTACGTATATCGATTTTTACGCTAAAAGCGCTCTTACGGTCGCGCTTTATCTAGCGATGAGATTTCGTCCACAGATCTGGGATAAACGCGTAGTAGCAGCATGCCTGGCTCTGGCCGTAGGTTTGCTTGGCTTTAGCGGCGGGCTAAATCAAATTTTATTTCAGCTTAAATTTTACATATTTCGCGGAGTTTCCGAGAGTAGCGAGCCGGTTTTTCATTTTTATAACGTAAATAAAACGATAATGGAAATGAGCGATTATTCGTTTGAGTTTGAGTCGATAAACGCCTTTGCTAAGCGTATCAGCGGTCATATCGTTACTTTTGCTTTATCACTCGTAGGAGTCGCGGCGCTTTGTCTTAAATTTCGCTCCTTTTTACTCGCGCTTCCGATGCTGCTACTTGGTTTTTTGGCGCTAAAAGGCGGGCTTAGATTTACGATCTACTCCGTACCCGTGATGGCAATAGGATTTGGATATTTTGCGGTGCTTTGCGTGAGTTTTTTTAAAAAAGATAAAATTTTAGACAAATTTTGCACCGTTTTCGTTACGGCGTTTTTCGCGTTTTTCTTTTTATATTTTGATAAATACTACAGCCTTTTGCATGGTAAATCTCCCGTTTTCGCGCCAAATTTTGACGGCGAGGCGAGCTTTGGCGTATATCTAGCCACGTTTGCCGCGGCGGCTCTTGTTTGCGGGGCGGCTTATTTTATGGTCTCAGGCCTAAGCTCGCTCAAAAAGCACGCGCTTTTAGAAAAAATTTGCGTCTTTTGTATCGCCGCGCTATCCTTGATGCCGTGCCTTGAGCATATTTACGGCTACAAAGTCGGCACGGTCTTTGCCAAAAGCGAGGTCGAGAGCCTAGATAAACTACACAAGATCGCGGGGCGCGAGGACTACGTGCTGGCGTGGTGGGACTACGGCTATCCGATCCGCTACTACGCGGACGTCAAGACTCTCATTGACGGCGGCAAGCACCTGGGCAGAGATAACTTCGCCGTGAGCTTCGCGCTAGCGGCTAATCAACGCATGTCGGCAAATATGGCGCGTCTAGAGGTCGAGTACACCGAGCGCAATTTTAGCGAGAAATTCGGGCTAAATTTGGCGCAGATGATGAAGGACTATAACGCGACTAACGTAAATTCGTTTTTGTATTCGCTAAACGACAAGGATTTTCGCCCGCCGCAAAAAACGCGCGAGATTTACTATTATTTACCGGACTCCATGCTTGATATTTTTAGCGCCGTTTTGCGCTTTTCAAACCTCGATCTAAACAGCGGCGAGGAGTACGGAGCGATATTTTATCCGGGTAAACCTTACTCGGTGGACGGCGATACGATAAATATCGGCGGAGGGTTTAGCGTATCTGGCGACGCGTCAAAAGTCTATATCGGCGAGCGCGAAATGCCCGTAAATACGTACTTTGAAACAAGCTACGACGAGAAAGACAAGCTGGTCGTCAAAAAGCATGAGATGGACTCGGACGGTAAAATTTATCTTATTTTTATGAAGGATTACAGGCGGTTTTTGGTGCTTGACGAAGCTGTGCTAAACTCGGCCTACATACAGCTTTTCGTGCTCGAAAACTATGACAAAGAGCTATTTGAGCCGGTCGTTTTAAACGGCGCGGTTAAGATTTATAGGCTGCTAAGATGAGGGCGCAAAATTTAAAGGATATTTTTTAAATGGTTAAATTTGGATTTTTATCTCACGCCGATATGAGCATCTACTTTTTCCGCGCGCCGATCATGCGCGAGCTAAAGCGGCTCGGGCACGAGGTTTTCGCTATCGCGCCAAAGGGCGACTACACGGATAGGCTAAAAAGCGAATTTAACTGCGTGATGTACGAGCTTGACCGCGCGAGCCTAAATCCTTTAACCGTGCTTGAAAACTCAAAAAAGCTCGCCGAGATTTTACGCGAGTTAAATTTAGATCTACTACAAACCTCGGCGCATAAATCAAACGTATTTGGCACCTTTGCGGCTAAAAAAGCGGGCATAAAGCACGTGATAAATTTGGTCGAGGGGCTGGGTAGCTTTTATATCGATAACGACTTAAAAACCCGTCTAGTACGCGCCGCGATTGAGACGCTTTATAAAAAAGCGCTAAATATGAGCGACGGCTGTGTGTTTGTAAACGAGGCCGATCCGGCGTATTTTCTAGCTCGCGGACTAATTGCCGAAGAGAAAATTTTTAAGATAAAAAGCGTGGGCGTAGATACGCTCAAATTTGACGAAAGCAGCGTGTCGGCTGCAAATTTAGGCGAGGATCTGCACGGCAAAAAGATCGTGCTGATGATAGCGCGTGCGATGTGGCACAAGGGCGTGCGCGAGTTTTATGAGGCCGCCGAGCTTTTACGCGGGCGCGAGGACTGTGCGTTCGTCTTTGCGGGCGAAGGGTTTGAGGGCAACAAAAGCACGGCCGACGCAAAGTTTTTAAAAGGCGGAGCCGTGCGGTATCTGGGTGCTAGAGACGACGTGCCCGAGCTTTTAAAGGCTAGCTATCTGCTTGCGCTTCCAAGCTACAAAGAGGGCTTTCCTCGCACGGTTTTAGAGGCGATGAGTATGGGTAGGCCAGTCGTTGCTAGCGACGTAGCGGGATGTAACGAGGCCGTGACGAACGGCTTTAACGGCCTGCTTTGCGAGGCGAAAAACTCGGCCGATCTAGCCGCAAAGATAGAAATTTTACTAAACGACGAAAATTTGGCCGCACAGATGGGACGAAACGGGCGGGAGCTCGCCGTGCGCGAGTTTGACGAGCGAGCGGTCGCTAGGAAATATGTAGAAATTTATAGGAAATTTATCGATGTATAGGGCGTTTTTCAAGAGATTACTGGATATTTGCGGCGCGATTTTTTTGATCGTGCTTACGTTGCCGATTATGGCGGTCGTCGCGGTTTTGATATATTTTAAGGTTAGCAAGGACGTCATTTTTACGCAGGCACGCCCGGGCTTGCACGCTAAAATTTTTAAAATTTACAAATTTAAAACGATGAGCGACGAGCGCGGCGCGGACGGCGAGCTACTACCCGACGAGATGCGTCTAAGCGGCGTCGGCAAGACTATCCGAAGCCTCAGCCTTGATGAGCTACCGCAGCTTTTTAACGTGCTAAAGGGCGATATGAGCTTTATCGGGCCGCGTCCGCTTTTGGTCGAGTACCTGCCTCTTTACGACGCCGAGCAGGCGACCCGCCACGACGTGAGGCCCGGTATCACGGGTCTAGCGCAGGTAAACGGTCGCAACGCGATAAGCTGGGCTGAAAAGTTTAAATTTGACGCGAGATACGTTCGCGAGCTTAGCTTTGCGCTGGACGTTAAAATCGCGATTTTAACCGTGCAAAAGGTGCTAAAACGAAGCGGCGTGAGTAAAGAGGGTATGGCTACGACGGAGAAATTTAATGGCCGCAACTAAAATTTACGTTTATGGCTTTAGCGGACACGGAGCCGTCGTCGCGGACGTAGCAAGAGCCTGCGGATACGGCGAGGTAGTGTTTTTGGACGACTCCAAATTTGACGGCAAAAACGTGCTCAAATTTGACCCGAGTCTGGAAAAAGCCGACATGATCGTGGCTATCGGAGATAATAAAATCAGACGTATCCTGCAAGAAAGAGTAAAAAACGCGGGCTTTGTCTTAGTAAATTTGATCCATCCAAGCGCGGTGGTAAGTAAGAGCGCGCAAATAGGCGAGGGTGCGGTCGTGATGCCAAATGCCGTCATAAACGCGCGAGCGGTGGTAGGCGAGGGGGCGATAATAAACACTGGCGCGATCATCGAGCACGACTGCGAGATCGGCGATTTTGCGCACGTTAGCCCAAATGCGGCGCTAGCAGGAGGCGTGATCGTGGGTGCAAATACGCACGTAGGCATAGGATCTTGCGCAGTGCAGTGCATAAAAATCGGTGCAAACTGTATCATCGGAGCGGGCAGCGTCGTAGTACGAGATATCGCAGACGGTAGCGTCGCCTACGGTAATCCCGCTAAAGTTAGGCGAAATTTGAGCTAAATTTGAGAGCCAAAATATCGCTCGTCAAATTTACGTCCGTAGCGACAAAAGTCGGCACAGGCAAAATATATAAATATCATTTGCTGCGTCAAATTTGCAGTTCCAAAATACATTTTGACGCAAAATTTAACAAAATCCCCATTTTCTACGGCCTAAAAGCAAATTTAAACGAGTTTTTATAAAAATATTTAGATTTTAAGTGCTACAATGCGTAAATTTATTTAAGGAATAATAATGCAAAGAATTTTCCTAAGTCCGCCGCACATGAGCGGCAAAGAGCAAGAGTACATAAACGAGGTCTTTAAGAGCAACTACATCGCGCCGCTTGGCGAATACGTGAATAAATTTGAAGCGAGCGTCTCAAGCTACGCGGGAGCGCCCGATGCATTAGCGCTAAATTCGGGCACGTCGGCAATCCACTTAGCGCTAAGGGTGCTTGGTATCGGCGCAGGAGACGTGGTACTAGCATCTACGTTTACCTTTATGGCGTCCGTTAGTCCGATACTCTATCAAGGCGCTACGCCCATTTTCGTAGATAGCGACGAAAGCTGGAATCTAAGCCCCGAGCTACTAAAAAAGGCGATCGCAAACTCGCCTAAAAAGCCAAAAGCGCTCGTCGTCACGCACCTTTACGGTCAGGCGGCAAAGATGAAAGAGATCTGCGAGATCTGCGAGCGGGAAAATATCGCCGTCGTCGAAGACGCAGCCGAGGCGCTGGGTGGCTTTTATAACGGCAAGGCGCTGGGCACTTTCGGACGGCTGGGCGCATATAGCTTTAACGGCAACAAAATCATAACTACAAGCGGCGGCGGTATGCTAGTGGGCGAAAGAGATCTCGTGGAAAAGGCGAGATTTTACAGCACGCAAGCTAGGGAGCCCTTTTTGCACTACGAGCACAAAGACTACGGCTACAACTACCGCCTGAGCAACGTCCTGGGCGCGATCGGAACGGCACAGATGGAGGTGCTCGAGCAGCGCGTGATAAAAAAACGAGAAATTTTTGAAAAATATAAAAAAGAACTTCCCGAGCTTGAGTTTATGCCAGAGATTGCAAATTCTCGCGGTAACCGTTGGCTAACGACCGCGCTGTTTAAAGAAAAAGGCGCGCACTTGCGCGTGATAGAAGCGCTTGCCAAAGAAAACATAGAAAGCCGTCCGCTTTGGAAGCCGATGCATATGCAGCCGGTGTTTGAAGGGGCGCTAGCGTTTACGGACGGCGCTAGCGAGGAGATGTTTGCGCGCGGTATCTGCCTGCCTAGCGGCACTGCGATGGGGGATGAGGAATTCGCGCGAGTGGTAAAAATCGTAAAGGAAAATTTATAAATGTTTAAAGCGACGAAGCTAAAGCGGCTTGCGTTTTTTCTAACCTTTGACATCGTGATATTTGCAGCGTCGTTTTATCTAGCGTATTTGCTTAGATTTAGCGGCGTGCTGCCTGATTATTTTAGGGGTGGGCTAGTCGCGGGCTGCGCTACGATGGTGGTTTTAAAGCTATTTTTTATGTGGCTTTTTAAAATTTATAAGGTGCCGTGGAGATTTTTCGGACTAAACGAAGCGAGGAAAATTTTCCTCGTTCATCTTTGCGCGATAGTTTGCTTTTGGATCGTTTATTTTGCGATGCCAGCCGTTTTCAACCCGTTTCCGCGAAGCGTGGTTTTTATAGACTTTATCATCTCGTGCCTGCTAATCGGAAATTTAAGAATCGCTAAGCGTATGTTTTTAGACTTTTCTAAAAAGCCTCATACGGGCGAGCCATGCGTCGTTATCGGTGCTACGTCAAAGGCGCTGCATGTTTTAAAGGGGCTTAGGCAGGGCTACATCGACCTTTATGCCGTGGGCGTCGTGGATGGTAGGAGCGATCTAGTCGGTACTTACTGCGACGGATTTTTGGTGCAGCCAAAGAGCGAAATTGCAAATTTGATCAAAGAATACAACGTAAAAACCGCTATCATCGCGCTAGCTCTGGGTCAAGACGAGCTAGCCGAGCTTTTTGACGAGCTTACGGCTTACGGTATCCGCGATATCAAGATTTTTTCTATGTTTGGCACTGGCAAGGACGCTATCAAGGACATCTCGATCGAGGATCTGCTAGCTAGAAAGCCAAAAGACCTAGATAGTAGTGCGGTGGAGAAATTTTTAGGCGGTAAGGTCGTTTTGGTTACGGGTGCGGGAGGTAGTATCGGTAGTGAAATTTGCAAGCAGTGCCTAAAATTTGGCGTTAGCAAGCTAATCATGATCGATCATAGCGAGTTTAATCTCTATAAAATCGGCGAGATAACCCACAGCGACAAAACCGTGAGCAAGATGATAAATATCGTAAACGAGGATGATCTGCGCGCGGTATTTGAGGAGTTTAGGCCGCAGATCGCTATCCACGCCGCAGCCTATAAGCACGTGCCGCTTTGCGAAGCAAACCCGAAAGCAGCTGTCGTAAATAACATAATCGGCACTAAAATTTTGATCGATTTATCTATCGAATACGGCGTTAGCAAGGTCGTGATGATATCCTCCGATAAAGCTGTGCGCCCGACAAACATCATGGGCGCGACTAAACGCGTGTGCGAGCTTTACGCGCTAAACTCAAATTTGCCAGCTAAAACCGAGATCGTTGCAGTGCGTTTTGGCAACGTTCTAGGCTCAAGCGGCAGCGTAATACCGAAATTTAAAGAACAAATCGAAAATAATAAACCGCTAACCGTCACACATCCTGATATCACGAGGTACTTTATGCTGGTCTCCGAGGCCTGTCAGCTCGTGCTTCAGGCTGCCTCGATCGCAAAAGGCGGCGAGCTTTTCGTGCTTGATATGGGTGAGCCGATAAAGATCGCCGATCTAGCTAAAAAGATGCTGATTTTATCAAACAAAGAGCACCTGGGCGTCGAATTCGTCGGCCTTCGCCCTGGAGAGAAGCTTTACGAGGAGCTTTTAATCAATAAAGACGACGTAAAAACCGAATTTCAGTCTATTTTCGTGACGCACTCGGGCGAATACGACCTAGCTAAACTAAACGAGCAAATTAAAAATTTAACGCACGCGGACGATGTCGCGGCGGCGCTTAAAGAGATCGTGCCCGAGTTTAATCACGCGCTAAATAAGGAATAAATTTGACGTTACAAGATATACAGAGGTTTTCGGAGTTAAGATACAAGGCTAGAGCCTATATATGCTATCTTTTTAGTAAAAATTTACCAAACAGGCTACCAGGGGTAAACGCCGAGTCGATAAAAAGCGGCTTTGATAAAATGGCTCACGAGATAGAGGGCTTTGACGCGTTTTACGTGCTTGACGCAAACGGCGTACAAATAGGCGACACCGTAAGCCTAAACGAAAAATACAAAGCCGGCGGCGGCGAAAACTGTAGCAATAAGTCTTATTATTACACCGCGGTGCGCGAGAAGCGCTGCGTGCTAAGCGACCCGTATCCGTCCTCGCTCACGGGCGAACTGTGCGTGACGGCGTCCACTCCGATATATGATGATAAGGGAGAGCTAAAATTCGTCGCGTGTATCGACGTTTCGCTAGAAAATATCCTAACCATCGTCTCCCACGGCAAGCTAGAGAGCTACTTCGGTAAATTTCTTAAGGTCGTTTACGCCGCATTTTCGGTCGCGCTTTTTACCATAGCCTTGTTTTTGTTCGCCGACGCGCTCAAGGGGCTTTTGGCTAATGATCTTTTAAATATCGAAGTAGAAAAGATGTTTGAGCACACGATCGTGCTGACGCTGGCGCTTGCGATCTTTGATCTGGTTAAAGCGATATTTGAAGAAGAGGTGCTGGGTAAAAGCAAGCGCAATGAAGATATGGAAAACAAAACGATGATTAGATTTATCGGGTCGATCATCATCGCGCTTGCTATCGAGGCGCTGATGCTCGTGTTTAAATTTGCCATCACGGCGCCCGATCACATCATAAACGCGATCTATCTCATCGGCGGCGTTGCGATATTGATGATCGCGCTTAGCATCTATCTTTTTGCTACCAAGCAAAGGAGCTCGCATTGATCGGCATCATCGACTACGGCGCGGGAAATTTAAGAAGCGTTTTAAACGCGTTTGAGAGTTTAAATTTAAAGGCGAAACTCGTCGGTCGCGGCGAGGAACTGGGTAAATTTGACAAGATTATTTTGCCTGGCGTCGGAGCTTTTGGCGAAGCGATGGATAAGCTAAAAGATAGAAATTTTATCCCCGCGATAAAAGAGGCCGTAGCCGGCGGAAAGCCGTTTTTGGGCATTTGTCTGGGTATGCAGCTGCTTTTTGAGCAAAGCGAGGAGTTTGGCGTAAATGAGGGGCTCGGGCTCGTAAAAGGGCGAGTGGTTAAATTTGACCCGTCCAAATTTGACGCTCCGCTAAAGGTGCCGCACACCGGGTGGAATACGATAAATTTTACCAAGCAAACACCGATAAATAAGGATCTAGCGGCTAGCGAGTATTTATACTTCGTGCACTCTTATCACGTAGTTTGCGATGATGACGCGGCGCTTGGCTTTACCGAGTACGGCTATAAATTCGTAAGCGCGGTACATAAAGATAACATTTTCGGCTTTCAGCCGCACCCCGAAAAGAGCCATGAGACGGGACTAAAAATTTTACGAAATTTCGGAGAGATGTGATGGAAATTTTCCCTGCGATAGATTTAAAAGAGGGTAAGGCGGTTCGGCTTTTTAAAGGCGAGATGAATAGTGCGAAAATCTACTCGGACGCGCCGTGGGAGCTAGCCAAAAGATTTGAAGATATGGGCGCAAAGTGGCTTCACGTCGTCGATCTTGATGGTGCGTTTGCGGGCGAAGCGGTAAATCTAAAAACCGTAGAAAAGATCGCAAAAGCCGCAAATTTACAAATCCAAATCGGCGGCGGGATACGCGACGAAGCGCGAATAAAAAGCTACCTTGATAGCGGCATAACGCGCGTTATCTTGGGCTCGGTCGCGCTAAAGGATCCGAATTTTACTAAAGAAATGGCGCAAAAATACCGCGTCGCCGTCGGCATAGACGCAAAAGAGGGCTTTGTTGCCGTGCAAGGCTGGGCGGAGGTGTCGCAGATGAGGGCGACTGAGCTAGCGTATAAATTTGCCGGAGCCGGAGTCGAAGCGATAATCTGTACCGACATCTCAAAAGACGGGACTCTTAGCGGCGTGAACGTGGAATTTACATCGCAAATCGCAAAAGCTAGCGGCATAAATACGATCGCAAGCGGCGGCGTAAAAGATATCTCGGATATCCAGGCGCTAAAGCACGCGGGAGACGTCTACGGAACTATCGTAGGCAAGGCGTACTACGAGGGGACGCTTGATCTAAAAGAGGCCTTTAAACTGGGTCGCTAAAATTTTAAAGTAAATTTAAATATAAAATTTGCTAGAATTGGATATTTTTTAAAAAAGGATACGATTGTGAAAATACTAGTAGTCGACGACAGCTCAACTATGAGAAGAATCATAAAAAACACCCTGCAAAGGCTCGGGCATCAAGAAATTTTAGAGGCCGAGCACGGAGTAGAAGCGTGGCAAATTTTGGGCCAACACAGCGATATAAACGTGCTTATCACCGACTGGAACATGCCTGAAATGAACGGCCTTGAGCTTGTAAAAAAGGTCCGCGCCGAGGCAAAATACGTCGATATGCCTATCATTATGGTAACGACCGAGGGCGGTAAGGCCGAGGTCATCACCGCGCTAAAAGCAGGCGTCAATAACTACATCGTAAAGCCGTTTACGCCGCAAGTTTTAAAAGAAAAACTTGAAGACGTCTTAGGCTAAAAGAGCGTAAATTTGAAAGATAAATTTTACGAGCTTGAAGTTCTTTGTTCGCAGGAGCTTCGCGAACTTTTTGAAGATCTTGTTTTTTCTTTGGGCGTTACTTGCACGCAGGAGACTACGGGCGGGTTTATCATCCGAGACGAAGACGAGTTAGACGAAGTGGAATTTGGTCTGCAAGAATACGCAAAATCTCTACAGGACGCGCTTGGTCGCGAGATCGAATTTAAGATAACAAAAAGCCAAAAAGAAAATAAAGACTGGCTAAACGAATACAAAAAAAACGTAAGACCGATAGAGATCGGCAAAATTTACATCCACCCAAGCTGGGAAGAGTCTAAAGACGGGTTTGAAAACATCATCATCGACCCCGCTCTTGCCTTTGGCTCTGGTCACCACGAGAGCACGAGCGCTTGCATAGAGTATCTGCAAAAATACGCTGCAAACGGCATGAGTGCGCTTGACGTGGGCTGCGGAAGCGGAATACTAAGTATCGCTTTAGCAAAACTAGGCTGCGTTACGGACGCCTGTGATACCGACGAGCAAGCAGTGCAAAGCTCGCAGAAAAATGCCGAGCTAAACGGGGTTAAATTTAATCAAATTTGGACCGGTTCGGTGGCGAATTTGGATAAAAAATACGACGTCGTCGTAGCAAACATAATCGCCGATGTGATACTAATGCTAAAAAATGATTTGATAAATTTGCTAAAAGAGGGCTCATATCTCGTTTTAGCAGGCGTTTTGGATAAATACGAAACGCGAATTTTAGAGGCTTTTTCGTCGCTCAAACTGGTAGAAAGTCAAACCAAAAACGAGTGGAAAAGCTTCGTATTTCAAAAAGCGTAAAATAATTTAAGGAATGTAATGGATAACAGAAAAAACGATGATAAAAATTTAAATAACGGCGGAAATAATTTTTTTAATAAAAATCCGATTTTGATTTTCGCCATTTTTGCTATCGTGATAGTGGTAGCATTTCGCGGGCTCGGAGGCGGCGATATGGACGGCACGCTGCTAGGACAGAGCGCGGCCGGTTCGAAAAGCACATCGTACTCCGAGATAAAAGAGATGATAAAAAACAAGCAAGTAGCGCAAGTAGGCATCTCGGAGACTTCGATAAAAGCCGTGGATAACGGCGGTAGAACATACTTTGCCAAAAGAGTAAACGATCCGACTCTAGTGCCGATTTTGGAGGAGCAAAAGATTCCCTACGGAGCGTATAGCGAGACGAATTGGTTCACCGAGATGATTTTCTCGTGGGTGCTTCCTATTTTTATTTTCTTTGGAATTTGGATGTTTTTGGCTAGCCGAATGCAGCGAAATATGGGCGGCGGTATCCTTGGAATGGGGAGCTCTAAAAAGCTAGTAAACTCTGAAAAGCCGAAGGTTAAATTTACCGACGTGGCGGGCGTGCAGGAAGCAAAAGAAGAAGTTAAAGAGATCGTGGATTTTCTAAAACACCCGGATAGATATATAAATTTGGGCGCAAAAATCCCAAAAGGCGTACTTTTAGTAGGGCCTCCGGGTACGGGTAAAACTTTGCTTGCAAAGGCTGTTGCAGGTGAAGCTGACGTACCGTTTTTCTCGGTTTCTGGATCGAGCTTTATCGAGATGTTTGTCGGAGTGGGTGCTAGCCGCGTAAGAGACCTCTTTGAAAATGCGAAAAAAGAAGCGCCGGCGATCGTTTTCATAGACGAGATCGACGCCATCGGCAAGAGCCGCGCAGCTAGCGGCATGATCGGCGGAAACGACGAGCGCGAGCAGACGCTAAATCAGCTTTTAGCCGAAATGGACGGCTTTAGCTCGGATGCATCGCCGGTTATCGTGCTTGCCGCGACGAACCGTCCCGAGGTGCTTGACGCCGCGCTTTTAAGGCCGGGCAGATTTGACAGGCAGGTGCTCGTCGATAAGCCTGATTTTAAAGGTAGGATCGAAATTTTACGCGTACATATAAAAGATATTAAGCTTGATCATAGCGTTAGTATCGAGGATATCGCACGCATGACGGCAGGTCTTGCGGGAGCGGATCTAGCAAATATCATAAACGAAGCCGCGCTACTGGCGGGCAGAAAAGAAAAAGGCAAAGTCGAGCAGGCTGATTTACTTGAGGCTGTCGAGCGAGCGATCGCTGGTCTTGAGAAAAAATCTCGCCGTATAAATCCGAAAGAAAAGCGCATCGTGGCCTATCACGAGAGCGGACACGCGCTCATAGCAGAGACTACCAAAGGCGCAAACAGAGTCACTAAGGTATCGATCATACCGCGCGGACTTGCGGCGCTTGGTTACACGCTTCATACGCCTGAAGAGAATAAATTTATGATGCAGCGCCACGAGCTGATGGCTGAAGTGGACGTGCTTTTAGCGGGGCGCGCAGCAGAAGAGGTCTTTATAAAAGAGATCTCAACTGGCGCTGGCAACGACCTAGAGCGTGCGACCGATATACTTCGCTCGATGATCTCGATATACGGTATGAGCGATATCGCGGGACTTATGGTGCTTGAAAAGCGCCGCAGTACTTTCCTAGCCGGCGGTCAGGCCGATAGGGACTATAGCGATAAAACGGCGGAAAAAGTGGATGAATTTATCAAAACCACGCTTGATGAGCGCTATAAACACGTACTAGAGACGCTGCGAACCTACGGCGACGCGATAGAAAAGATGGTAGAGGCGCTTTACGAAGAGGAAACTATCGAGGGCGCGAAGGTTAGAGAGATCATCGCAAACTACGAACAAGAGCGCGGCATGCCTAGCAGGCTCGTAAATTTAGAAGACAAAGAGGAACAAGCGTAAAGGTATGCAAAACATCGGACTAATCGCAAAACAGGGCTACAAATACGTTTTTGCTTTAGGGCTTTTGCTTTTGCTTGCGCTGATTTTGGGTACGTGTCAAATTTTATTCTTCTCGCTTTTTGCGCTCTGCGTATTTTGGTTTAGAAATCCTGAGCGAGCGCTAGGCAGCGACGATGCGTACGCCGTGCTTAGTCCGATCGACGGCAAGATAAAAAGCATAGATAAAATTTACTATTTTGATACGCAGTGCGTAGCTATAACCATCCGTAAGGGCGTATTTGACGCAGGCGCACTCAGGGCTCCTTGCGATATGGAGCTTTTAGAAGCCAAACAAAGGCACGGCCTATTTTTGTGTAACGCTATGGAAGCTTCTAAAAATTTAAACGAGCGAGCATTGTTCGTATGTAAAAATTTAGATAATAAATTTGCGATCCGAGTCATCGCCGGACCTCTTAGTAAGGGTATTTCTTTTGAAAATTTTAGCCGACTAAAAGCCGGCAGGAGATTTGGCTTTTTAGGTAGCGGCGAGGTAGTTTTGATACTGCCTGCAAATGTAAGAATAAGCGTCAGCGTAGGCGAAAAGGTCGCTAGTGCGGGCATTTTAGGTTTTTTTAGCTACGAGGAAAAAGATGCAAGACAATCAGCATAAACTTCAGTTAATGTACATTTTGC
Organism: uncultured Campylobacter sp.; assembly: GCF_938045625.1. GTDB lineage: Bacteria > Campylobacterota > Campylobacteria > Campylobacterales > Campylobacteraceae > Campylobacter_A. The sequence goes on along the minus strand of NZ_CALIAV010000059.1, from coordinate 16,446 downwards.
CGAATTTATTCACGGCGGCTTCGGCATTTTTAGGTATCATCAGCATAATTGCATCCGTTCGTGGCTACATCGCGGCCGGCGCAGGGCTAGACGATGAAGCTAACGGCTATTTTTTCAAGGCTATTATTTACATAGTTTTATCGCTATTTTTGGACGGACTTGACGGACGAGTGGCGAGGCTAACTAAAACTACGTCGAAATTCGGCGTAGAGTTTGATAGTCTTGCCGATGTGATAGCTTTTGGCGTCGCGCCGGCGATGCTTTTTTATTTTACGGTCGGACACAGCTTTGGGCGTTTGGGTTCGCTTGTCGCTGCACTGTTTGTAGTTTTTGGTGCTATTAGACTTGCACGGTTTAACGTAATGACCGGCACATACGAGCCGTCCGTTTTTATCGGCCTTCCGATACCTACGGCTGCGATAGTCTCGGCATTTTGGGTCGGGCTAAGCTTAGAATACGACTTTACAAGAAGCGCCGAGTGGTTTTTGATGTTTTTGCAAATTTTGCTCTCTATTTTGATGGTAAGCAACATTCGTTACCCGAGCTTTAAAAAAGTAGATCTCAAAAGGGCTGACTTTTTGCGCATCTTAGTCGGACTTACGGTTGCGTTTTCGGCTATTTACGTTTGCCCCATCGAAGCGGTTACGACTTTAATGAGCGTTTATGTTTCTTACGGTATAATCCGCTATGTTTTTATGAGATTTAAAAACAAAAAAATTCAAAAGGAGAGCGAATGAACGGTAACGTCAAATTTAACGCATTTTTCTCCCTACTTCTGCTGCTGCGTTAGGCAGCGACTCTTTCACACCCCAATAATCAAATTTAACCGCACAAACTAAAACTATAAAAAAGGATAAGAAATGAACGAAAATAAAATTATAATATTTGACACTACGCTTCGCGACGGCGAGCAAAGCCCCGGCGCATCAATGAATACCGAGGAGAAAATCCGTATCGCGCGCCAGCTAGAGCGCCTAAACGTAGACGTCATGGAGGTCGGTTTTGCCGCGGCTAGCAGGGGCGATTTCGACGCGATACATCAGATCGCTAAGCAAGCCTCAAACGCCTCTATCTGTTCGCTCGCTCGCGCTGTGGACGGCGATATAAAGGCTGCGGGAGAGGCTATCGCTCCGGCAAAAAATAGGCGCATCCACACCTTTATCGCCACAAGCCCGATCCATATGGAGTTTAAGCTAAAAATGTCTCCAGATGAAGTGATTAGACGCGCCGTGCGAGCCGTGGAATACGCTAAAACCTTCTGCGAGGACGTTGAGTTTAGCTGCGAGGACGCATGCAGGAGTGAGATGAGCTTTTTAAAAGAAATTTGCGACGCCGCTATAAACGCCGGAGCAAAAACCATCAACATCCCAGACACCGTGGGGTATCTATATCCCGAGGAGATTACCGCTCGCATAGGAGAAATGGTTAAATTTATAAACGGTCGCGCAGTCATCTCCGTGCATAATCACAACGACCTAGGCCTAGCTACGGCAAACTCGCTAGCCGCGATAAAAGCGGGCGCCAGACAGGTCGAGTGCACGCTAAACGGCATCGGCGAGCGTGCCGGAAATGCCGCGCTTGAAGAGATCGTGATGGCGATAAAGACGCGTAGCGACGTATTCGCACCGCTTTACACGGACATAGTATATAAAGAAATTTATCCTAGCTCGCGCCTGCTAGCGGGCATCATCGGTATCGAGCCTCAGCCAAACAAAGCCATCGTCGGTAAAAACGCCTTCGCTCACGAAAGCGGCATCCACCAAGACGGCGTGCTAAAACACAAAGAAACCTACGAAATCATCAGTGCCGAGAGCATCGGACTGGATAAAAACTCGCTGATACTAGGCAAACACTCGGGTCGCCACGCCTTTAAAGATAAGCTAATTAGCCTTGGTTTTGAGCTAGAAGATAGCGCGATAAACGAGGCGTTTGAGAAATTTAAGGCGCTAGCGGATAAGAAAAAAGAGATATTTGACGACGATTTGCGCGCGCTGGTAACTAGCGAAATCATCAAGATCCCCGAAGTTTTCGAGTTTTTGACGCTAACGCAAAGTAGCTGCAACAAAGGCCTAAGTAGTGCAGCTATCACGCTTCGCCACGCAGACGAGATCAAGAGCGACGCGGCGCTTGGCAACGGTACGGCGGATGCGATATTTAAGGTTATCGACCGTCTAAGCGGCATAAACGGCGTACTAAAAGACTATAAGGTAAACGCCGTTTCGCAAGGCAAAGACGCGCTGGCAAACGTCGTAGTAAAGGTCGAATTTGACGGCAAGACCATTATCGGACACGGACTTGATATCGATACGATGACGGCGAGCGCTAGAGCGTATATAGGTGCGCTAAACAGCTACGTAAAAATCACCGCTGCAAAGTAAAATTTGAGCGGTTTGACCGCGTCTCTTAGTAAATTTAAGGCTCTATTCGGGTCTTAAATTTCTAAATTTAGCCTTTAAATTCGGCCGTAAATTTTGAAGTAAATTTGACCGTGTTTTTGGCGAACAAAAATACAAAACTAAAATTTAAACCCCCTCGCATTTACCGACGAGCCGTTAAGTTTTGCTATAATCAAACCAAATTTTTCAAAGGAGAAAATATGAAAAAAATCGCGTTTTTGTTGATGATTATCGGGGTATTTGCTTTTGCTAAAAGCGAAGAAGCGCCGCAAAAATCAGAGCCAAAGCAGCTTGAGATGGTGCTAATCCTAGATAAATCAGGCTCTATGAGCGGGCTTGAGAGCGATACTATCGGCGGCTTTAACTCCATGATTGACAAGCAAAAAGAAGCCGGCGTAGACGCAAAAGTAACTACGGTGCTCTTTGATACGCATTTTAAGACCCTGCACGATAGAGCCGATATCAAAAAGGTCGAGAAGCTAACGAGCAAGGACTATGTCGCGGGCGGCAATACTGCGCTACTAGACGCTGTCGGCGAAACGATAAATAAAATCTCAAAAGTCGAGGACATCTACGCTAAAAACAGAGCCGTGCTTTTCGTCATCATCACCGACGGGCAAGAAAACTCGAGCAAGGAGTACTCAAAGGCGCAGATCAAAAAAATGATAAGCGATAAGCAGGAAAAATACGACTGGGAGTTTATATTTTTGGGAGCGAATATCGATGCGGCTAGCGAGGCCGAGAGCATCGGTATACAGCGTTCAAATGCCGTAAAATATCAAAACAGCAGCGAAGGTGTGCAGAAAAACTTCGAGGCCGCTGCCGAGATGTCCAAAGATATGGTGATGGATAAAAAATCAAGCTCGAAGTGGCGCGAAAAGGTGCTTGAGGATAAGTAAAATTTGACTTGAAACGCGGTTTATTGCCGTGCTTTGGTTAAATTTGCGGTTGTTTTTTAACCTGCGAGTTATAGAACGGGGCGGAGTAAGGCGTTAAATTTGACGAGGCGAGTTGCTTTTGCTTTTGTCAAATTTAACAAAACTGCTTTGACGCTGTAAATATACAAGAATTATTAAAAATTATTCGGGCGAATTTGCAACGAGTTTATCGCCCGCATAAAACTACTTTTTCAGCTTCTCGTAATCAATCATAAAATCCACGAATTTGCTTTTAAAATTTGGATCTTTTATCAGTCCGTATTGTATCGTTGCGGCTTCGATATTATCGATCTCTTGATATAGGTGTCCTAGCGCCACGCGGCTTTCCATCTCGTTTGGATCGGTGAGCTTTGATAGCTCCAAAAGTGCGGTGGCGTTTTGCGGGTGGTTTGAGCCGATGGCAGCCACGGCAGCTAGAAATAGCGTGCCCGCGTCGTTTATCTTAAACTCGTCGATTATGCGGTTGTAGATCTGATAGCTCTCCTCAAAATCGTTCGTAAAAATGTCGATATAAGCTAGCGTCTGGAGCAAGTCGGCGTTATTAGCGCCTTGTTTTAGCAGTGCTTTTATCTTCTCGCGTTCGTAGTTTAGTAGACCCGAGATTTGCAAAAGCTTGATGTATTGCTCTTTGATGATGTTTGCGCCATGATAAAATGCTGCGTCGTTTAGCCGCTTGTCGTGGAAGTAAATTTGTATCTGCTCGACGTATTTTTTGATGCCTTCATCTTTGTAGTTTGCGATAAAATCAAGGATATTTGCCACTATATCATCAGGTAGCTTAGCCTTTAAAATTTGCGTCTTTTTAGCAAACTCTGAGCCCTTGTCGGTCATCTTTGCGATTATCGCGTCAAAGGCCAAATTTAGCGCGCTCTCTTCCTTATCTTCTTCTAGCCAGCGCATGAGAGCGCCGCTATTGTTTGCGATGAGGGCCATTAGAGCTTGGCTTACGGGCGCGTCTTTTGAGCTTGCGTCGTGGTCGAGATTTTCAGAAATTTCTTGCAGTAGTTTGGTGTTATCTACGGCATTTATGTCGTTTGCGATGGCGCCTAGCACGCCTGCTAGATGATTTGTAGGGTCTAGGTGATAGCTCATGATAAAGTGCTTTGCCGCCATGCTAAAGTTGCCCAGCTGCGCGTAGCTAAGCGCTAGGTCGTAGTGTAAAACCGAGTGTTCGGGATAGAGCGAGATGAGCGAGGCAAACTGCGCGTTGGCCTGCTTTAGCTTGTAGTTTAGGGCGTTTGCAATGGCTGAGGATAGCTCTAAATTTACCTTTGAGAGCGCGCCGCTAGCGTTTAGGTAGTTGCCCGCAGCGCTTGCATCGTCTAAAAATAGGCTCACTCCGCCTTTTCTTATGTAGTTTATCGTTTGGGTAGGATCAAAAACCTTATAAGGCGCGAAGTAAAACAGCGTCTCGTAGCGCTTGGTTTTGTCAAAAAATAGGTCGTTTCTAAAGTGCGCCTGAGCTAAATTTACGTCAAAAAGTTCGGGATTTAGTATCGTTTTTATAGGGAAATTTGCGTTTAAAAACAGCGGATCCTCGTGAAATACGGCCTTTATTTCGTTTGTCGCGGCTTCAAATTTGCCGTCTTTTAGGTTTATGATGGCTATCATCGAGTTTATTTTATTTGAGTCGCCGCCCTTGTTTAGCGCTAAATTTAGCCTATTTCTGGCCTTTTCATACTGCCCGAGTCTTGCGTAAAGCATGCCAAGCGCCAGGTCTGCGTCAAATTCTTTTTGCGCTTCTAGCTTTTTTATCGCTTCGGCATCGTCGCCGATAAAGCTTAAAATTTTAGCCGCGAGGTAGTCGTAGCGGTCTTTATAGTATCCGTTTTCGGCGTGCGAGAGAGCCGCTAGAGCTTCGACGTATTGACCTTTGTAGTAGTTTATTAGCGCGTAGTAGTAGTTGTATAGCGGAGAGTCTGCTTCCTTGTACAAAAACGAATTAGCGAGATTTATGTAATAGTTAAAATTTTGCTCGTTTTTTAGCTCCAGCGAGCTAACCGCGGCGTTTATGGCGCTAACGGCGACGTTTTCGTCGTTAGCGATCGCTTTTTTAAAGCTCTCTAGCGCGTCTTCGAATTTACCTTGCCTCATCTGTGAAACGCCGAGATTATAGTTTGAGAGGCTTTGGTTGTAAACTGCGATGTTTTCGTAGATTTTCAGCGCCTCAAATTTATTGCCCTTTTCGTAGAGTAAATTTGCCTTAGCGATCATGTCGTCGATCTTCGAGCTGCCGAATTTTTGCGACTCGTAGTGCTCCTCGATATCTTTTACGATCTGTTTTTCGTCTATCGGCGGCTTTTTCTCGCCTCTAAAAACGAAAAACAAAACTACGGCCAAGATTATGACGGCCGCGCCCGCCGATCCTCCGATAATAAAAAGCTTTTTCTTGCTTTTTTTGGCGTCATCTTGCGCGTCTGCGGTTTGTTCGGGGACTACTGGTTCTAGCTCGTCGAGCGAAACCAGCTCGTCGCTTTCACCGCCTTCTTGCTCTTCCGGTCGGGGCTCTTTGTCGCTTAGCTGGGTTTCGGCCTCTTCGAGGATTACTACGTTTTCATCGTCGTTTTGCGCCACTACATGTACCTTTTAAGAACTTCGGGGATCTCGATGCTGCCGTCTGCTTTTTGGTAGTTTTCCATTATTGCTATTAGCGTCCTACCGACTGCGAGAGACGAGCCGTTTAGGGTGTTTACCAGAGCGTTTTTCTTGCCGTCTTTGTAGCGGATTTTAGCTCTGCGCGCTTGGAAATCGCGGGTATTTGAGACCGAGCTTATCTCGCGGTATTTGTTTTGCCCCGGTAGCCAGACTTCGAGGTCTATCGTCTTTGCCGCGCTAAAGCCAAGATCCCCGCTGCAAAGCAGCATGTGGCGGTGCGGCAGCCCAAGGCTAGTTAGTAAGTCGCTAGCGCACGCCACCATCTCGTCTAACATCTGCGCGCTTTGCTCCGGAGTCGTGATAGCTACGAGTTCTACTTTTTCAAACTGGTGCTGGCGGATCATGCCGCGCGTGTCGCGTCCTGCTGAGCCTGCTTCTTTACGGAAGCACGCCGAGTAGCAAGTCATCTTTATCGGTAAGCTCTCGACGGGCAAAATTTCGTCGTTGTAAAGGTTTGTTACCGGCACCTCGCTAGTAGGGATCAGGTACAAATCCTCGCCCTGAGCCTTATATAGATCGTCTTCAAATTTAGGCAGCTGTCCTGTGCCGTAAAGTGTGTTTGCGTTTACCAAAAACGGCACGTTAACCAGCTCGAAGCCGCGCGCGCTGTTAAAGTCGATCATGTAGTTAACTAGCGCTCTTGATAGGCGCGCTCCCATGCCCTTTAGCACGCAAAAGCGCGAGCCTGAAAGCTTAACGCCGCGCTCGAAATCAAGCCAGCCTAAGCTCTCGCCAAGCTCCCAGTGCTCCTTTGGCGTGAAGTCAAATTTGGTCGGCTCAAGCACGGTTTTTACGCAGACGTTATCGTCCTCGTCCTTGCCAAACGGCACGTCGTCGTCGGTGATATTTGGCACGCAGCTTGCGATGTTTTCTAGCTTTTCCTCATATGCGTGCACGATTTCGGCGGCATCGCCCATCGCGGCTTTGTTCAAATTTAGCTCGTTTTTTAGCTCGTCGGTGTTCTCGCCGTTTCTAGCCTTTATGCCTAGCTCTTTGCTCTTAGCGTTTTGGATCGCTTGGAAATTTTCTAGCGCTTGGCGTTTTGCTTTTAGCTCGTTAAACGTCGTCAAAAGCTCGTTTAAAACCTCGGGCTTTACGTTTTTTCCTTGTAATTTTTTTACGAACTCGTCGTAGCGAGTGTCGAGTAGTTTTAAATTTATCATATCCTCTCCTTAAACCATAAACATAACTTTAGCAAGTATCACGATGATCGCCGCAGCCACAAACGCAAACGGATGAATGTTGCCTAGCGGGCTAGGGCGCTTTAGTATAAATTTGCACGTGAGATTGGTCGCTACCGCCGCAAATATCAGCATCGCTAAAATAACTTTTATCATCAAGGCGGCTTGTAAATTTGACGCGAAATATCCGCCCGCCTTCGAGCCGACCCAACTGCTCATCATTATGCCGCCCGTTAAAATCAAAATCAGCACGCAAAGCGGCATAATCTTTATCGCGACGCTTGATATAGCCTGCTGCGCTTTTTGCGCTATTTCTACGGGCAGTTTCTTTTTAGCTCTTGAAAAAATAATCACGTCGAAAAATAAAAATCCGACGAAAACGATAGCGCAGATCAGGTGAATAAGCTGCGCGTAAGGGTAGATTGCTTGCACTTTTTTCCTTTAAATTTATTTGTAAATGCCGGTTGCGGCGCGTATTTTTTCCATTATTGGCGCTGCTACGGCTCGCGCTCTTTTGGCGCCTTCGTTTAAAATTTCATCCACTTCGCCAGCGTGATTTAGATAATAATCAAATTTCTCCCTCGCATCCGCGAAATAGTCCCAAACCAGCTCGTTTAGATACATCTTAAAGTGTCCGTGTCCTTCGCCGCCTCGCTCATATCTAGCCTGCAAGTCGCGCTGTCCGTCCTTGTCTAGGAATAATTTAGCGATATTATAGACGTTGCAGTTTTGCCACTGCTTAGGCGCTTCAAGCGGCTCCGAGGTCGTCACGATGCTTGAGATTTGCTTTTTTAACTCTTTGGCGCCGGCGAAAATATCTATCGTGTTGCCGTAGCTTTTGCTCATTTTCGCGCCGTCTGTGCCGGGCACCGTAGCTACGTTTTCATCGACTTTATACTCAGGCAGGACGAAGATATCGCCGTGCTCGTTGTTAAATTTGATCGCTATGTCGCGCGCGATCTCGACGTGCTGGATCTGATCCTTGCCTACGGGTACGACCTGCGCGCCGTACAAAAGGATATCGGCCGCCATCAAAACGGGGTAACTAAAAAGCCCGTGATGCGAGGTTAAGCCCTTTGCGACCTTATCCTTGTAGCTGTGCGCTCGCTCGAGAAGGCCCATAGGCGTGTATTGGCTCAGTATCCAGTAGAGCTCTAAAACCTCTTTTACGTCGCTTTGCACCCAAAATACGCTCTTTTGCGGATCGATACCCAGCGACAAAAACGCGCTCGCCGCCTCATAGGTGTTTTGTTTTAGCTTCCCTGCGTCGGCGACCGAGGTCATGGCGTGGTAGTTTGCGATAAACATAAACATCTCGCTTTGCCCCTGCGCCTCAACCATTTGTTTAATTGAGGCGAAGTAGTTGCCTAGGTGTAGTTTGCCGCTTGGTTGCAAACCCGTTAGTACTCTCATTTTTCTCTCTTTCTTATTGCTGCGCGTTGTCTTTTGAGCGTCTTTGAATGAGTTTGCAAAAATTTAGCTCGGCGGACTATATGTCCAGCCTACGCTAAATTTTTACTGCACAGCATTCAAATCCATCTCAAAATACTTCCGCTTTAAATTTTACAATCTGCAAATTTAAAAATTTTTTATCTATCTTTTTTGTTCTAAATTTTGCAATTCGTTAAATTTAGATTCGAATTTTTTAACTCGCTTAAAAATTCGACGTTTACCGTTTAAATTTCAGCGATACAAACCGCTCCGAATTTTCACGCCGATACTGCCAAACGCTTTCGCATTAAATTTAAACCGCTCAAATTTAAAAAAGAAATTTAAAGCCGCAAATTTAAAATTTACGCTCAAATTTCAACCGAAATTTTACTTAGTCCTTTTTCTTGATTTTAGTTGCGCCTCGATCTCTTTTGCGACTTGCTCTAGCCCTTTGCCTTCGACGTCGATTATGAGATCGGCGACGTTTTTATACATCTTTTTTCTCTCGTCAAAAAGCTTTTTGGCTGCGTCTAAATCCTTTAAAAGCGGGCGCTTGGCGTAGTGCATCTGCGCTTCGCCGCTCTCGTCTATGCGCTTTAAAATCGCCTCGAAACTTGATTTTAGATAGATGATTTTACCGATTTTTTTAAGGCCTTTAACCTTTGCAAAGCCGCCGCCTGCCGCTATCACCGAGGATTTTACGTTTTTAGCCAGCTTTTTAGCGAGTTTTGCCTCGCATTTTCTAAAATACTCCTCGCCTTTTTTCTCGAAAATTTCTCGTACTTTTAAATTTTGCTCGCTTTCGATCAACTCGTCGGTGTCTAAAAACAGTTTGCCCGTTTTTTTCGCGATATGCCTTGCTACCGTGCCCTTGCCAACGCCCATAAAGCCGATGAAAACTAGATTTTTACTCACTTTTTCCCTCGTTTTCCTCGTCCGAACCGCTACGATTTTTTGGTATCAGTACGATCGGAGTGCCTGATAGATCAAATTTTTCGCGTAGCTTGTTTGTTAGATAACGCTTGTAGCTAAAGTGCAGGGCGCGCGGACGGTTCATCACGAGCGCGATTTTTGGCGGCGCGAAACCAAACTGCACCGCGTAGTAAATTTTCACGCTCTTGCCCTTTTCGCGCGGTATCGGGTGCGCTTTTACCGCCTCTTCGATAGCTTCGTTTAGCCTTGCGGTTTGGATTTTTTGCGTGTAGTTTTTGTAAACTTCTAAAATTAGTGGGTAAATTTTATGTACTCTTTTGCCGCCCAGAGCCGATACGCTGATGATTGGCGCGTAGGCGAGAAATTTAAATTTATCCCTGATCTCGCGGCTAAATTTATCAAAATCTTCCTCGCTTTTGTCCCATTTGTTTAGCACAATGATGACGCCCAGCTCAAATTTGGCCGCAAGGCCTGCTATACGCTCGTCAAGCTCGGTTAGCGGCTCGGAACTATCAAGCACCAAAAGCGCGATATCGGCAAGCTCTAGCGCAGACTCCGTGCGGTTTAGCGCGTATCTTTCGATGCCTTCTATCTTGCCGCGTTTTCTGATGCCAGCCGTATCGACGAACTCAAAAATCCTATCCTCATAGACGAAAGTCTCGTTTACTGGGTCTATCGTCGTGCCGGCTACGTCGCTCACGACCGCGCGGGACTCTTTTACAAGCGCGTTTAGCAGTGAGCTTTTGCCGACGTTTACGCGTCCGATGATGCCTACTTGGATATTTTTGCGCTCATAGTCCTCGCGAGCTGATATTTCCTTGACTACCTCGCCGTCGTCGCCGAAATTTTCTAAAAACTCGTCTAGATCCTCGCCTACGTCGGGGCGGATTTCGTCTTTTAGCTGCTTATAGATCCAGTCTGCTAGCTCGTCTATGCCTGCGTTGTGACTAACCGAGATGGCAAAGCTCGTTTTCGCGCCGAAATTTGCAAACTCGTAGCTTCGCAGCTCGTCTTTTTTGCTATCGACTTTGTTGATTACGAGCGCGGTGGGTAAATTTAGCTTTAAAAGCGCGTAGTATAGGGCTTTGTCCTCGTCGCTAGGCATCATTTTGCCGTCGACCATAAAGATTATGGCATCCGAGCTTCTAGCTTCGGCTAGGGTTTTTGCCTTGACGTTTTTAAAGAGCTCGCTACTATCGTCCAGTCCGCCGCTGTCGATCAAAACGCAGCTTTTGTCGTAAATTTCTATAATCGTTTTGTTCGTATCTCGCGTCGTACCGCTAACGTCGCTGGTGATGGCTATACGTCTGCCGGCTAAGCGGTTAAAAAGCGAGCTTTTGCCGACGTTTGGCTTGCCGACTAAAATTATCTTTTGCAAAATTTTCCCTTAAAAATCCCGTTAAATTTACGGCGAAGTTTGCCGCGTTAAATCCCAATTATACAAATTTTTTGCTTACATTGTTTATAAATTTAAGCCGTTTTGCATTACAATACGCCTAAATTTAAAGGAAAAATTTTGTTTCGTAGATACGTTTTGCACCATTTGGGCGCTTATTATATGATCATCGCGTGTATGTTTTTTGCCGCCGTCGGAGGCTTTGCGAAAGTTTTGAGCGAGCAGATGTCTAGTATCGAGGTCGTATTTTTTAGAAATGCCGTCGGTCTTGCTATCGTGCTTTACGCCATTTACAAAAAGCCGCCGACGCATCAAAAAGGCGGGCAGTTTTGGGTGCTGATGTTTCGCGGATTTATCGGTACGATCGCGCTTTTTGCTCTTTTTTACAACATCGCTCACATAAATTTAGGCGCGGCTTATACTTTTCAAAAAACCAGCCCCATTTTCACGGCGATTTTTGCGGCGATTTTCTTAAAAGAAGCGCTTAGCAAAAAGGGCTGGGGCGCGATATTTCTGGGCTTTATCGGGATACTTTTTATCATCCAGCCAAATTTAGGCATCAGTAAAACCGACTGGCTGGGGCTTAGCAGCGGCGTGGGAGCGGCGCTTGCGATGCTTAGCGTGCGAACTCTGCGAAAAAGCTACGACACGAGCGTCATCGTGCTTAGTTTTATGGCGTGGGGAACGGCTCTGCCGATGCTTTTGATGGGCTCTGCCGAGTGGGTCAAATTTGAGCCACTGGATTTTTTGCTTTCGCCGTTTGTTGCGCCAAATTTTAAAGGCGTAATCCTAATCGTGCTGATGGGGCTTGCGGGCTATTTTTTCCAGCTTTATATGACGAAGGCGTATGCGGCGAGCAAAAAGGCGGGCTCGGTCGCCGCGATAAGCTACATGGACGTCGTGTTTTCGCTCGTCGTCGGCTTTTTTATGGGCGATGCGCTACCTAATGCGGCGGCGTTTTTTGGTATAATGCTGGTCGTTATCAGCGGAATAATCGTAGCAAGGGAGAGATGATGATACTAATAGCAGGGCCTTGCGTCATCGAGAGCGAGCAGCTCGTTTTTGACGTGGCAAAAAGGCTAGTTAAATTTAACGAAGATAAGCGGATAGATTTTTATTTCAAATCAAGCTTTGACAAGGCAAATCGCACGAGTATAAGCTCGTTTCGCGGGCCCGGACTTGAAAAAGGGTGCGAAATTTTAGCTAAGGTAAAAAAGGAATTCGGTTTTAAAATTTTAACCGATATCCACGAGAGCTATCAGGCTGGGCCTGTTGGCGAAGTGGCGGACGTGCTGCAAATCCCTGCATTTTTATGCCGCCAAACCGATCTGCTCGTGGCTGCGGCTAAAACAAAAGCGGTCGTAAATATCAAAAAAGGGCAGTTTTTAGCTGCATCTGCAATGAAGCACTCGGTTAAAAAGGTGCTAGAAACGCGCGGCGTGAGCGGCGATGGATACGAGATCGCTAAACAAAACGGCGTGTGGCTAACAGAGCGAGGAAGTACCTTTGGCTATGGAAATTTGGTCGTGGATATGCGAAATTTGGTGCTGATGAGAGAATTTGCGCCTGTGATTTTCGACGCTACTCACAGCGTGCAAATGCCAAGCGCTCTTGGCGAAAAAAGCGGCGGAGACGCGAAATTTGTGCCGTATCTGGCGCGAGCTGCGGCAGCTGCAGGCGTGGACGGATTTTTCTACGAGACGCATATTAATCCTTGCGAGGCGCTTTGCGATGGGCCGAATATGCTAAATTTGGACGAACTAGACGCAAATATCGCTCAAATTTTTAAGATAAAAGACGCCCTGGGCGATGCAAACTAAGGGCTTTTTGTGGGTATTAGGCGGCGCGGTCGCCGAGTGCGGCTGGGCATACGGGCTAAAGCACGCATCAAGCGCGCCAGAGATCGCGCTCACTGCGATGCTTGTTTGCGTTAGCTTCACATCCTTTATTATGGCGATGAAATACTTGCCCATTAGTATCACGTATACTGTGTTTGTGGGGCTTGGGGCGTTTTTCGTCGTGATCGCCGAGATCGTGAGCGAATTTCGCGCGAGCGGCCAGACGCCGGATTTATTGCGACTATTTTTTATAGCGACGCTGATCGTGGGCGTGCTGGGGTTAAAAAGGCTAAAATCTTGACGCACGTTTTGGCTCTTTTGGCGGCCGGGTTCTGCGAGGTCTCGGGCGTATTTTTTCTAACTAAATTTCAAAAAAGCTTCGGCGTGAAAAAGGCGGCCAATTTTTTGATTTTGGTCGTAAATTTCGCCATTTCTCTCTGGCTTTTGAGCTACGCGATGCAGGCTATGCCGATGTCGGTAGTGTACGCGATCTGGACGGGTATCGGAGCGGTTGGAGCCGTGGGTGTCGGGATAGTGTTTGATAAAGAAAAAATGAGCGCGCAAAAGGCGTTTTATCTATCGCTAATAACGCTAAGCGCGATAATGTTGAAAATAATCTAAAAGGAGAAACCATGAAAATAATCGAAGGAAATTTGGCTTTAAAAGGCGGCGAGAAGATCGCTATAGTGGGCGCGAGATTTAACCACATCATCACCGATAGGCTGGTCGAGGGCGCAAGGGACGCGTTTTTGCGCCACGGCGGGGATGAGGCGAATTTGAGCCTCATTTTGGTGCCGGGTGCGTTTGAGATACCGATGGCGCTTGAAAAGGCGCTAGCCAGCGGTAAATTTGACGCCGTTTGCTGCGTGGGAGCGGTGATCCGCGGCTCTACGCCTCACTTTGACTACGTTAGCGCCGAGACCACCAAGGGCATCGCAAACGTCACGCTAAAGTACGGCAAACCTGTGACTTTTGGCGTGCTAACGGTCGATAGCATCGAGCAAGCCATCGAGCGAGCGGGCTCAAAGGCCGGAAACAAGGGCTTTGAAGCGATGACGGGCGTGATCGAGATGCTAAGCTTATATAAAAATTTGGAGGCGTAAAATGGCGACTCGTCATCAGGTTAGGCAGGCCGTCGTTTCGCTACTATACGCACGCGAAATGGGTAGCTGCAGCGAGGAGTTCGTCGAGGAATTTTTAGAAGAAAAAAAGATCCGAAACGATCAGCGAAGTCTCGCGCTGTCGCTTTTTCACGGCATTTTGGAGCATGCGGATGAGCTTGACGGGCTACTAAACGCGCGCTTAAAAGAGTGGAAGATAAACGAGATCGGCAGCATCGAGCGCGCTGTGTTGCGGCTAGGGGCGTACGAGATGAAATTTACCACTACCGATAAGGCCGTCATCATAAACGAGGGCATCGAGCTTGGCAAGGAGCTGGGCGGCGACTCGGCGCCAAAATTTATAAACGGCGTGCTAGACGCGCTAAAGGCTGATCTGTGAAGCTCTGCGTCGCGCTTGATCTGGGCTCAAAGCAGCAGTGCTTACAGTTAGCGGAAGGACTTGCGGACTTTTCGGATAAAATTTGGCTAAAAGTGGGCTTGCGAGCTTATTTGCGCGACGGTGCGGGATTTGTGGATGAGCTAAAAAAGCTCGGGAATTTTAAAATTTTCCTCGATCTAAAGCTCTACGACATCCCAAACACGATGGCCGACGCCGCCGAGGAGATCGCCAGGCTCGGCGTAGATATGATAAACGTGCATGCAAGCAGCGGCAAGCGCGCGATGGCTACGGTGATGGGGCGACTGGACAGGCTAGCTTCGCGCCCGCTAGTGCTTGCGGTCTCTGCGCTAACGAGCTTTGACGAGACCGAATTTAGCGCGGTTTACGGGCAAAATTTGAGCGATGCCGCGCGCAAATTTAGCGTGATGAGCTACGAAGCAGGGCTTGACGGTATGGTCTGCTCGGCGTTCGAGAGCCGCCTGATAAAGGACGCTACGAGCGCAGATTTTATCACGCTCTGCCCTGGCATAAGGCCGTTTGGCGAGAGTGCGGGGGATCAAAAAAGGGTGGCGGATCTGGCTTTTGCGCGCGAGGCGGGGGCTGATTTTATCGTAGTCGGTCGCCCGATATATCAGGCGCAAAACTCACGCGAAATTTGCGAGCGGATTTTGGGGCAAATTTAACGCTCGAGTTTGCGTAAAATTTGACGCGAAATTATTTTAAACAGTGCTCATGCGCGCGAGAATTTTAATAAAATCACCTCGCGAGTGTGGCTTAAACGGCGAGCCGGCACGGCAGCAGGATAAAATTTAGCGAGCTTCGTAGCGCGCGAATGAAATTTAAAATTTCATTCGAAGCGACAAGTTTGGCGGAGCCTAAAAGAAATTGGAAGTAAATTTGAGCGATTTTAAGAAAATCCCCTATGTCGGCGAGGCGACAGAGGCGGATCTGCTGGCGCTCGGCTACGAGGATATCGCTTCGCTAAAGGGCGCAGATCCGGACGAGATGTATGAGCGCACAAGGGCGCTTGGGCGTGGCAGCGACAAGTGCATCCTCTACGTTTACCGCATGGTTTGCTACTACGCAAACACTCCGCACCCCGACAAAGCCAAGCTAAAATGGTGGCTTTGGAAGGATTAAATTTACGAATTTGACCCGCGGCGAGTCGTTTAAATTTGATCAAAATTTACTCGATCATCTTTCCAAACAAGAGCAAGAGGCGCGAAAATGCAAATTTAAGCAAGATATCAGCGCTATTTAATTATAATGCGGTTTCTTTTTTGTGGACAGATGGGTGAGTGGCCGAAACCACACCCCTGCTAAGGGTGCAGCTTCTAACTGGGGCTCGAGGGTTCAAATCCCTCTCTGTCCGCCACCACTTCAAGCAGTATACAAAACCCCCGCAAATTACGGCAACAAAAAGAAACTACCAGAAGTGTTTTTTGCTGATATTTTCTCTGACTATCCAATAAAAATAGTCAAAATTTACACATCCAATCAGCCAAAATGATATACAATGCCCAAAATATTAGCACGGATCAGTAATCCAAGTTAAAGATAAACCGTATTTTGTAAGTGGTAGCGACAATCTACCATTAAAATAATGTCTAATGGCGGTAAATTTTATCTACGAGTTTCGCAGTAAAGTAGTGAATAAGCCCAAAGGAATTATTATAGCAAATAGGCGATATAAGCCTAGTCAAAGCTGCGACGAGCTAAAGCGATACTTTGATTTTTGGACGACGGATCTTAAAGTATCGTAAGCTGTTTAAGTCTGTAGAATCAAGCTAAATTTAAACTTGCAGATACTTTTTATTCTATGCTATTTTGGGCGGTTTTGCGCGTAAATTTAGATTTTAAAAATATTAAAAAATAAAATTTGCACTAGAAGCGAAATCAAAATAAGCTAGTTTTTTATCCAAATTTAGCTTTGCAAGGGTATTGCAAGTTAAATTTCTAAAATCGGACCGCATTTTAAATAAATAGATTGATATTAAAAAGCGAAAACCGTTATTTTGCTACTTTTGTTTTTATCGATATGAAAATTTAACGAGCGGCTCAGTCTCTCGCATCTATAAACTTGTGCTTACGCGATAAAATTTACCGCAAAAGTAAGCCGCCCGTTTTTTTATTTATTTTTTAGTTTCAGATTTTAAATTTTTTAAAAGAAAAAAATAT
>NZ_CALIAV010000058.1 GCF_938045625.1 uncultured Campylobacter sp. | reverse complement strand
GCAGGTCTGCTGCCCTCTCATTGATTTTATTTCACAAGCTTCTTTGTCTAAATTTTATATTTTGGACCAGCTTAACTACAAATTTGATCTAAATTTTGCATTTTTTATAAAATTTGCAGAAATAGGCAATGATTTTGTAGGATCGTTCTACCGCCTATTTTCTAAAACTGTTATAATCATTTCAGTTTAAAAATCAAAATTACAAGGAGCAAAAATGCAGTATTTAATCTTAAACGACGGCAACAAAATGCCGATTTTAGGCTACGGAGTCTATCAGGTGGAGCCTGCGGAGGCTCAAAGGTGCGTTGAGGATGCGATTGGCGTGGGTTACCGTCTCATCGACACCGCGCAGGCTTATCGCAACGAAGAGGGCGTTGGCGCGGCGGTTAAAGCGGCAATAGCGGGCGGCGTGGATCGCGAGATGACCGTCCGCTTCCCTTAAGTCTGCAGCGCTTGCGGTGAGAGGATAACGGCAATAGATGAAAATTTTAGAATTCTTTTGACGATTCTATGTGCTTTAAATTTCAACATGGCAAAGGAGCAAACGATGGCAAATTTTAATAAACTTTCGCATGCGACAAAGCTAAACGGGGCGCTTAGCCACAAACAGCTAGCGCTCGTCAGCATTGCGGCTTACACGGCGGCAGGCGATGCGAGTAAGCTAAAAGGTGCGCTAGAAAATGCCCTAAAAGCGGGGCTTAGCGTGAGCGAGATAAGGGAGGCGTTATCGCATCAGAGCGCCTACATCGGCTTTCCGAGGGGGCTAAACGGACTCATAGCCTTTAATGAACTCCTAAAACAGCGCGAGGCGGTCGGTATCAAAGACGGAGCGGGCAAGGACGCGAGCTCGGTTGCTCTGGACAGCGATTTTTACGAGCTTGGCGAGCAGACGCAAAAATATATCTTCGGGCGCGATTATTCGGGCACGGTGCTTTTTGACGCGCCTGCGGTCGATTACGGACTGAAGGCTTATCTTTTCGGCTATCTTTTTAGCAGGGATAATCTAGGCTTTTTAGAGCGCGAGATCATCACCGTATCGACGTTAGCAGCGCTAGATAATGTAAATATGCAACTAAAATCGCACCTGGGCGGTGCCAGAAATTTAGGCGTTACGGACGAGCAGTTCGAGAGAATTTTTAAAATTTTGAGTGAATGTATTGGCGAGACAAAGGTACAAAACGCAAGAGATTTCCTAAAAAGCCTTTAGCGGACTCTTTTATGCGGTGTTTTGTCTTATGACGCCTCGCCTTGAAATTTAACGGCCAAATTTTGGCAAGAACAGACGAGATAAAAGAAAGGAAAATAAAATGAAAGAACTAAGTAAAATAATGGCTACGGCGCTTGCTATGTGTTCATTCGCGACGAACCAAAGCGCGGCGGAAAATATCAAATTTGAGCCGCAAAAGACGCTCGTAGTCTATTTCTCCG
>NZ_CALIAV010000057.1 GCF_938045625.1 uncultured Campylobacter sp. | reverse complement strand
AAAATTCTAAATCCCCCGAAATTCGCCGCATTTACTCCGCCGCTTAGCTTGATCTCATAATCAAAATACGTCCCGCCGCCGGCTGCCTCGTAACTTTTATCTCGGCCGAATATAAAAAGAACCTTCGGTTTTTTGCTAAGCCCTTTTGTGTAATTTTCAATCTTAGCTCTTACCTCGGCTCTATTTTGTAAAATTTTCTCCGCTCTTTGCTCTTTTTCGTAAATTTTACCCAGCATACCAAACCAAAAAAGCGGGGCTTCCTCCGTGCCGCTTAAATTTACCAAAGCTACGTTTAGCCCTACTTTACGCAGCGGCTCGATGATCTTTTCGCCTCTCATGCCCCACTGCACTACTAGATCCGGAGATAGTTTTAGTAGCTCCTCGATATTTGGAGTAAAATCCTCTCCGATACCGCCTGCTGGGATACTACCTGCGCCTTTTATCATTTTTCCCAGCATTCCGCGCTCGATGTTTTTCTTGGCTATCGGATGGACGGAGGCTAGGCGAGATACGTTGTTTTCGACGCTAAGAGAAAACGAAGCCAGCGGCACCGGAAACAGCGCTACACTTTTAACGGAACGGTCAAAGACAAGCTTATTGCCGTTTTGATCGGTAAATTCAAGCGCGCCCAGCGTCGCTGCCAGTAGCAATAAAACGGATATGATTTTTCTCAAATTTGATCCTTAAATTTGTAAATTTTATGGTTTTTGAGCGGGCCTGTTTAAAAGCCCGCTCGGCAAATTTAAAAGCTAGCCTTAAAGCCTAGTTTGAAATTTCTGCCCGGATTTATTAGCGGGTTGCTAGCGCTTCTAGGCTGACTGATTAGCTCGTAGCTTAGGCTTGGGGCGTATTCTTTGTCAAAGATATTTTCGACGCCGAAATTCAGGCTAAAATCTTTTAAGAATCCTAGTTTGCCCAGACTCTTCCCAAAGTATAGGTTATGCACGAAATATCCAGCTCGCTCGCGCTCTACGCTGTCGTCTATGCGCGTCTTTCTCGCCGCCCAGTCGCCGCTATACTCTATGTATGAGTTTGCCAAAAACTCCGGCGAATAAGAAACAGCCACGCGTCCGCTAAGCGGAGCGATCTCTGGAAGCGGTTTGCCGGTTTGTTTATTTTTGCCGCGCGTGTAGGCGAGGTTTGTTTTAAACTCTAAATTTGACAAAATTTTATATGCTAGGTCAAATTCCGCTCCGCTTATCTTGGCTCTATTTACGTTTTGCGACTGATAGTAGGTCACGCCGCCGCTTTGCCAGTTTCGCTCGACGATCAGGTCTTTATAATCTCCCGTATAAAATATCAAATTTGACCTAAGCACCTTATCCGTATAGCGAAGCCCGGCCTCGTAGGTAACGCCTTTTTCGATATTTAGATCAGGGTTTGGCAGATACGCCTCGCTGCCTGAAAACGTAAGTATCGGAGCAACCTCGCCGCTCATAGGAGCCCTAAACGAAGTCGAGAAATTTCCTACAAACTCAAACCCCTGGGTGATAGGGTAAATAAGCCCTAGTCCGTAGCTGGCTCTGCCGTCTTTTCTATCGTTGGCGTTTTCGTATAGGGCTTTTACGGCGGGGCTCATCGAGCTATCCATATCAAAGGACGTTTTTATGTGGTCGTAGCGTAAATTTGCGCTTAAAATCGCATCGTTGCTAAATGCGTATTCAAGCAAGCCAAACCCGGCGACGTCAAGCTGTTTGGTTCTTAGCCTGTTGCGAAGTCTAGGGCCGTTATTTACGCTTTGATACACGCTGTCCCAGTCCTCGTAATAAAAATCCACGCCGTAGGTTTGGGTTAGGTTGTCGCCTATAAATTTACCGATAAATTTACCGCCGTAGACCTTCGGACCGTTTACGTAGTTATCGACCTGTCTAGGCGAAAACGAGCCGATGTAGGGTCTTATATTTAGGTGCGTATAAAGCTCTCTATAATACAAGCTAGAATCTAATATAAATTTGTCGTTTATGTTGCCTTCGTAGTTTAGCGCTACGTATTTTTCTCTAAGAGGCGCTTCTTTTATGTATTTTTGAAAGCCTCTTTTATTCGCCGTTCCGGGAGCGCCGACCGCCGTACCGACTACGCCGCGCTCTGATTCGGTGTATCTAGTTACGAGCTCAAGTCTGTGAAAATCGGCAAAGCTATATCCGCCTTTAAAATCAAGGCTTCGGTAGTTATACCTTGTGTTTGGTATTTTACCCGCCGGAGTGTCGTAGTCCTTGCCGTGTTTGTAGTTTAAGCCGAGCAATGCGTCAAACCCGTGTCCGACTACGCCGAGTTGTAAGCGGTTTTGCACGCCTTTGTTCGCGCTTTGATACTGGGTGCTAAGATAAGTGTCCGATAATGCCCAGTCGCCGTGCACGTCTCCGCTAGCTCTTTTGGTGACTAAATTTACTATGCCGCCAAAGGCATCCGTGCCGTAAAGCGTGCTAGCTGGACCTCTTATTATCTCTATCCTTTCGATTTGATCAGGCGTAAATATCGAATACTCAAACGCCGGCCTACCCCTAAACCTAAGTCCGTCTACGAACATCGGCACTCGGTAATCGGACGAACTAAAACCTCGCACGTTTACGGTGCCCGAGTCCATGCCTTCGTTTACGATTGAAACTCCCGGCGCCTCGCTGATTAGCTCGGGTACACTTTTGCCAAGCTTTCTTTCTATCGTCTCTTTATCTACTACCGAGACGCTTTTACTTATCTCGTCTACACTTTGAGATGATCTTTGTGCCGTGACGGTTACGCCTTCTAGCGATTTTAGCTCTACTTCGTTTTGCGCGGCGGCTAAAACACCGACCAAAGCGAGGCTAAGCATAATTTTCCTCTGCATTTAAACTCCTTTAAAAATATTTGAGTAATTATATAGAAATATATAATGATTTTCAATACGTATAAAGGGTAACATCATATTTAAAAAAGCCATAATTACTATATTTATACTATATATCAAGGCACTAATATATACCATGT
>NZ_CALIAV010000056.1 GCF_938045625.1 uncultured Campylobacter sp. | reverse complement strand
CAATATCATCATATATGATTAAATATTTTTCACTTTTATTTAGTTTTTCTATATAGTTTAGAAAATTCTTACTTTTTATGATAACAGGCTTAAGATCTATAGATTTTTTACAACATTCTCTTAAAAAATGCGATTTACCAACGCCCCCAAAGCCATAAACTGCCAATATTTGATTAGAAGAAGTTAAAAAATTATTGAAGTCTTTACTAAATTTATCATAATTAATTTTCTCTAGGCTTTTTTCTACTTTAACAAAATAGTTCTCATAATCAAAAGTAAGTGGCGTATATTCCATACAAGCTTGTAGAATGTCATATATTGATGATGCTATGCTGTCATCTGCTTTTGCTTTTCGAAGAATATCTTCTATACCCAAAATATCGTCATTATTGATACCATATTTGCTTAGTGTTTCTTCTTGAAAATTTGATTTTTTTAATATGTAAAAAAATTTTAATTTATACTCTTTTTTATCATTACTTCTAAATTTCTCAACAGTATCTTTGAGTTTTTTATTATCTAGATTGCTTGTTACTTGAATAACTATTTTGTTTGTGTCATCATATAAGTCTATTGCTGGGTAGTTTTTTGTGTATTCATTTGCATTCTTTAGTTTCCAGTTAAAAGTCGCATTTAAAATTTTTGCAAAGACATCCTCGTAAATTTTATTTATATCGTATAGCGAAATGGAATTTAGATTTTCAATATTGTGTTGCAACTCATTAAAATATTTCACTATATCATATATTTTACTTTGCATAATTATCCTTTTATATATTCTAATTTTAAATGAGATTATACCATTTGTTTGCCAACTTAAGATTGCTGATTAGGCTTCATTACTCTAAAGGCATGTGTAATGTTTTATATATTTGAGTTTTTAGACTCTATATTTATGCCTAATTGACTTTTGACTGCAAAACAAGAGAATGAGGCAGTAAATTTTTATGAAAATCAAATAAGATTAATATAAATTTTTAGTTTTAACAACTATAATAGCGCGAAATTTTAAGGAAATTTATGCGTCAAATTTTAATTTTTCTGCTTCCGATTTGGCTCTTTGGGGCGAGCTGCGAGGAGGCGATGCAGCACAGCATAGATGAGTTTATAAAGCCTGATCGCGATGCTGCGGCTACAGCGATAGCGGGCGAAAAAGCCGCTCAAATTTGCCTAGCCGAGTACGGCGAGGAGAATGAAAGCACTATAATGGCGCTAAATAACGCAGGCGCGTTTTTTATGCTAGCAGGCGAGCCGCAAAAGGCGCTTGAGGCCTATGAGCGTTCGCTAAAAATTTTACAAAAAGGGCTCGGCAAAGAGCACAAAGCGCTAGCAAAGTCCTATCACGGCGTGGCTAGCGTGCAGTCAGCACTTGGGAGATACGATGAGGCGATAGCGAATTTCGGCATGGCGATCAGATGCTATGAGCTAGGCGGCGAGAATATGCAAAAAGATCTGATGAGCTGCTACGCGGGGCTAGGCGATACGCTCTATAAAACGGGCGACTTTAACGGCGCATACGTAAAACACGCCGTCGCGTTTAGGATTTGCGAAGAGGTTTTTGGCGCAGACGGCGTAAATTTGCTACGCGCGAAGTATTATGCGCTGATGGCGGGCGATCTGGTGGGGCTTGGCAATAAAAAAGAAGCGCTGCAAAACTACGAAAAAGCTCTTAAAATAGCAAATAAAATTTTAGAAAAAGGCGATGAGAAGCAGGCAAAACGCCTAAAAACAGAGTTGGAAGCAAAGATAAAAGAGCTGTAAATTTGGCGATTAGATCTTGAGGCGGGCTAAATTTGCCGCTCAAATTTGACTAAGTCGCGGCATTACTCGGCATTTAACCGCTTTGCCAAATTTGCCGCGCACGCAAACGCAAAATGCAGATTGTACCCGCCTAGCATCCCTGTTACGTTTAAAACCTCGCCGATAAAGTAAAGCCCGCAAGCGCCGTTGTAGCCGCAGTTTACGTCTAGTGTGTCCGTATCTACGCCGCCTTTTGTTACTTCAGCTCGCTCGAAGCCAAACGTACCCGCAGGCGCAAATTCGTACGCAAATAGCCGCGAGATTTTCGCCATTTCATCCGCCTTGTACTCGCCGTAAGGTTTGTCGCTAAGCCCCGCCGCGCGCAAAAACTCGAGCGTAAATCGCCTAGGTAGCGGCAGGACGGTGCTGAGCTGTTTTTTGCTTTTTTGCGCGGTTTCGATGCTAAAATTCGGGCAAAAATTTATCGCCATCAAGCCCTTTCGCCAAAAAAGCGAAGCATTTAGCACGGCCGGTCCGCTTATGCCTTTGTGAGTGAAAAGTATGTCACCTGCAAATTTGCGCGGCATTTTTGGCTCGCGGTTTGCGGCATTTTTGTTTGCGCAAGCTACGCTAATCTGGGCCGGAAAGCAAACTCCGCTTAAATTTTTAAACCAAAACTCGTCTTTTTGCACGGTAAATCCTACGAGTGCGGGCGCGGGCGGGATGACGCAGATACCAAAGCCCTGCGCTATTTCGTAGCCGATATCGCTGGCGCCTAGGCTTTTGTAGCTTAGTCCACCGCTAGCTACGACGAGATTTTTAGCGTAAAATTTATCTCCGTTTTCGGCTAGCACTTCAAAAATTTCGTTTAAATTTTGCTCGCAGCGATCAAATTTCATCTCAAAATCCGTCAAATTTTCATCGCGATTTTGCGCGGGAGAAATGTCTAAAATTTGGCCGTTTTCATCGGTCAAAATTTTTCTAGCGCTTTTCACGCAAACGCCGCAAAGTATTTGCGCTCTGCTTTGTCTAGCGCGCCTTAAAAGCACGCCCAAAACGTCTTTGGCGCCGCTTTCGCAGAAAAATTGGTTTTGTTTTTGCTCGTTAAATTTTAGCTCGCCGAAAAAATTTAAAACGTCTTTGAAGTCTAGGTTTTTTAGGATATTTTTGACGAAATTTGCGTCACCGAGGTAGTTTGATGCGTCTATGCGGCGGTTTGTGACGTTACACCTGCCGCCGCCGCTAGCTAGGATTTTCTTGCCGGGAGTTGCGTTTTTTTCGAGTATGGTGACGCTTTTACCGCGTAAATTCGCCGCCAAAAATAGCCCCGCCGCGCCCGCTCCGATTATCAAAACGTCGTAAATTTTGCAAATTTTAGACATCATAAAACCTTAAAATTTACGCGCGGCAAAGCTGGCTAAAATCAAAGGCTGTTTTTCAGCGCTAGGAATTTTTGCTCTTGCGCTTCGTCTAGTTTCATTTTTTCGTTGCGATTTACGAAAAGCTTAAAGATCACGTTGTGATCCGCGTCGTAAAAGTGCAGGCTGTGTCCGAGAAAACCCATAAATTTAGTGCTTACTAAGCCGATGCTTGCGATTGATTCTTCTTTTAGGTGGCCGCCCAAAAAGCCGCTTTTATCGGTGAAATTTAAAAATCCTCTCGCCTTTTTAGGCATAGGCACGCTCACTTTGATCTCGATGATAAACTCGGGCGTATTTTTGATGAAAAGCATCTCGCCCCAAGTGCTGACTTCTTCAAAAATTTTCATCAAATTTTCTGCGCCGACTTCCTTAAATTCGTCATCGCCGCGGTACTGCAAGATTTCGTATTCGCGTACGTTTAGCTGTTTAGCCGCATCGTAAACGGACATCTTTTTGTCCTGGAAAAGCTCGTCGATTTGTTTTTTTAGATCGCTCATTTTTTGTCCTTTTTTGAGATTAGATTTTGATAATAGTATTTAAAAATAGCTAAAAATCGGCTAAATTTACATGACAGGCGTCGTTGCGTTATCAAATGGCGCACGAGCCGAAATTTCGGCGTTTTGCTCGGGACGGACTCGGTAAATTTTACCGTCCGCAAAGCTCTCTAAACGCCTAAAATTTGCTTTATCTCGGCCTCGTTAGTGAGCTTGGAGTTGTATTTTACGACGAGATTTTGCACGTTTTTGTAGCACTCTACGACGCCTTTTTGCTTTTCGATCTCGGCTAGATCAGCGTCCGTGTTAGACGGCAGATAGATATTTTTAAAGATATTTGGATTATCTAGCCATTTTAGCGCGATCAGCCACACGACGCAAAGCACCGTCACGACGGCGGAAAGCGCGCTAAGGCCGTAAAATTTAAGCAAAGTGCCGCCGCCGATACCGCCGATAAAGCTTCCCATGTAGCCAAATGCGTTAAAGATACCTAAAACCGCACCTTTTTGGCTCACTTTACTAAATTTGGACGCCATTGATTGCAAGATCGGTTCGTGCAGGTTAAAGCCGATAAAAAATATAATCACGCCCGCGTAAAATAGCGGTTTGTGTCCGAGCGAGAGCGCGAAAAGTCCGTAGCAAACGACGAAAAGCGATACGCCGATGACTAAAATTTGCTTTGTTATGCGCTTTGTTTCGCCGATCGCGCCGCCGATACCCATCGCGATAAAGCCAAACACCGTCGCAACCGAGTAGATGCCGCTGAGGTCCTTTTTGTCCATGCCAAAATACTTCACGATGGCGATCGGAATCACGATAAAGGCCGCCGACATCAGCATTTTTTGCATGAAGTTGCTGATGTTCATGAGTAGTAAATTTCTGTTTGAGAGCAGCTTCACGGCCGGCATTTTGGCCTGCGAATGCGTAAATTTAGGCTCCTCGCCAACAGCTGTGTATAAAAGCACGATACAAACGACCGTAACCGCGATCGAGAGGTAAAAGAGGCTTGAAAGGCCGTATTTGGCGCTAAGTATCGGCGAAAGTATCATAGAAAGCGTAAAGCTAATGCCGATAAACGCGCCCATCATCGCCATCGCGTGTCCGCGCACTTCTTCTTTAGTCATATCGCTCATCAGCGCGATCGCCACGGCTCCTATCGCGCCCGCACCCTGGATAAATCTACCAAAAATCATCGTATAGATATCAGTTGCCACTGCGCAGATCGCAGCTCCCGCGATGAAAACTAGCAGTCCAATCAGCATCGAGTTTTTGCGCCCGAAGCGGTCGGAGACGTAGCCAAAAACTACCTGAAACGTGATCTGCGACATCGCGTAAACACCGATGAGAACGCCGACTAGAAACTCGGTCGCCCCCTCAAGCTCGAGCGCATAGACGCTGATAACGGGCAAAATGATAAATAGTCCAAAAAACCTGCTGCCGATGATAAAAGATAATGGTAATGCGCTTTTTACTATCATAAATTTTCCTTTTAAAGGAGTGATTTTACCCGAATTTTGATAATACGTAAATTAAAGCCGAATTTGATAAAATGCGCGGGATAAAAATAGCGTAGCGAAGTATTTTTGGATTATTTTTACGGTTGCGTAGATGAAATTTTGCGTAGGCTAGGCACGTAGCCTGCCGAGCGAAATTTTAGCAAGCTACGTAAAAAGAACCAAAAAGACAAGCTAGAAAAAGGAAAAATTTTGAAAATAGCTTTAGCAACATCCAACTCCGACAAAGTACGCGAAATAAAAGATTTTTTAAAAGATTACGAAATTTACGCACTGCGCGAAATTTGCGAACCCTTTGAGATCGTCGAGGACGGCGCGACATTTGCCGCAAACGCGCTAATCAAAGCTCGCGCGGTGCATGCTAAACTGCGCGAGCTAAATTTGGCGGACGAGTTTATCGCTCTAAGCGATGATAGCGGCATCAGCGTGGAGGCTCTTGGCGGCAGGCCTGGGATTTACTCCGCGAGATTTAGCGATATGAACGAGCAGGGGCAGATAACGGGCAAAAGCGCGACCGATGCTAGTAACCGCGCAAAGCTGATAGCCGAGCTAAATGCGCTAAATTTAACTAGTTCGCCCGCGTTTTACACCGCTTGTATCGCGGTTAGCTCAAAGCTTGGCGACTTTACGGCGCACGGCTTTATGCACGGTACGGCGATTTGCCAGGAGCGCGGCAGCAACGGCTTTGGCTACGATAGTCTTTTTATCCCCAAAGGCTTTACGCGTACGCTTGGCGAGCTAGACGATGAAGTAAAGCTAAAAATCTCGCACCGCTCAAAGGGACTGGAGCTTATAAAATACGTGCTAAAGAGCCTTGAGGGGAAATTTAGCCGCTAAGCTCGGAGCGCAAAAAAGAAAGTAAATTTGCGGGACAAAAACCTGGCTAAATTTGCCGTCCCTTAACGCTAGCGCGGTATAATCGCGCAAATTTAAAATTTGAGACGAAGATGAATCTGGTTTTATTCGACTTTGACGGGACGATCACGCGCGACGACTCGCTGCTCGAGTTTATCGCCTACGTCGTAGGATTTAAGAAATTTTTTAGGGGGATTTTTTGGCTTTCGCCCGTTTTGATCGGCTATAAGCTAAAAATTTGCAGCAACAACTACGCTCGCAGGCGGCTGATGACGTACTTTTTTGCTGGCATGAGCGCGGATAAATTCGCTCAAATTTGCAAAAAATACTCAAACACGCACATCGAAGATATCGTGAAATTTTCTGCGATGGCAAAGATCGCCGAGTATAAGGCAAACGGCGACAAAGTCGTGATCGTGACGGCGTCGCTCGAGGACTGGCTAGCTCCGTGGTGCAGGGCGCAGGGGCTGGAGCTAATAGGCACTCGTATCAAGAAAAAGGGCGGCGTGATAACGGGCGAGATCGACGGCGCCAACTGCTACGGCGCGGAGAAGGTGCGCCGCGTGCGCGAGGCGTACGACACGGACGCCTTTGAGCGCGTGATCGCATACGGCGACAGCAGGGGTGATAAGGAGATGCTGGAGTTTGCCGACGAGGCGCATTATAGGGTGTTTGAGTGAAAAAAAGGAAAAGCCAAGACAAAAAAAGAGATCTTGGCTTTTAGCGGCTAAAATGTTGACAGGTAGTTGAACAGCTCAAAGAACTTGTCTTTGGTTTTTTCGTCTATTTTGATTTTGCCTTGCTCGACTTCATTTTTAAATTTGCTTGACATATCGCTTGATTTTTCATTCATTTCAAATTCATTTCTTAGCTCGTCACTAAAAAAATCTTCTATTTCTTTAAAATTTGGATACTTTTCTTTAAATTGTTCATTGTTTGGTATGGCTATAAATTTATCGTCATTTAACTGCATCATAGCTTGTCCCGCCCTGTCGCCATCTACTAAAAGTAGCGCTCTGCCGTCTTTTGCCATTCTGGCTAGCATTTTTAGTTCATTTGCTATATTTTCTTGAGTAGGCGTAGCAACTGTATTTCTACTATTTTTAGTTTTATTATCCACCTTGCCAAGTCCGCTTATCGGTAAAAACAGTAACTTCTCCTCGCTGTTTCGCTCTTTTTCGTACAAAAAATTCATAGCCGTTAGGTAGTTATAGTCTGTTATTCCCTCCACAAATATAAGCTTATCATTATATCCCACCAGACTAAGATATCCTGTGCCGAGACTTCTTTTTATTTCAGCTAAGGTGTCAGCTTCGTGATCTGGTATGATATAAAAATCATTTATGATCGTGGAGCCTTTTTTATCGGATTTTACTATCCTTATCTCGTCAAGATGGCGAATATCTAAAATATGATTTGAGTGAGTAGAAACGATAAAGGTTATACCGCGTTTTTGTCCAAATTCTTTTAAAAATTTACGAATATCCTTTTGGGCCGGTATGCTTAGATGATTTTCCACTTCGTCTATCAGGATTATATCGCCATATCCTACTTTGTCTTGGTATAAAAAGTTAAAAAATAGATTAAAGAATTTTTTAAATCCGACACTTTGCTCGCTTAGACTTATCGGTTCGCCGTTTTTGGTTATGCTTAATGAAATATTTTCAGCCTCTAATATCACCTCGAATTCATAAATTTCATTATTGGCGGTTTTATAATATAGCTCATTAAATCTTTTATTCACGGTACCTTTTATGGATTTGTTTATATCTTTTTCGGCTTTTTTATAAAAACTAGCAGTTTCTTTTTCTTTAGATTTTTCATAGGAGGTTTGTACTCTGGCTATTTCTACATTGGTGGCCTTAAATAGTGCTTGAAAAAAACGACTATTTGCTATGCTGCTGGGCTTTGTTTGCAAGTCTAAATTTCTAATTTCTTTTTCAAGGTAGAAAAATATATTATTAGGCATTTTCTCATTATATTTTTTGGTTTCATTTATGGTTATAAAGCTAGGTAGTGTGATTTTTCTATTTTCGTATTTCAAATTTTCGACATATTTTTTAACTCCTCGCATATTTTATATATAGATGTATAATGTATCTTAAGTTCTTCAATATTGCCTGCCAAAAAAGCTGCCTTTACATCATTTTCAAATTTGTAAAGTGTTGTTCTGCTTTTTACTATATTTCTATCCCCCACTATGTTATAGCTATTATCCTTATACCACATGACTAGTTTTTCTATATTATCAAAATACGTTTTTGCATCATTTGTGTCCAATAAAGCTTTGTTGTTATCAGAAGTTACGCTAAATTTTAAAATGCCATCTTTATTTGAGTTTTTACACGTTTTCGATTCATCTTTTTGACTGTACTTTGGCGCTTTTGTATTGTTTGTATTTTCTATTGCGACATCGTTGTCTGCTTTGGTTGCTTTAGTAAAATATTCGATACTTATCTTTTCTGCAGTGTCAAAGAAATTTGGCTCATCGCCTTTATTTATAA
This sequence comes from uncultured Campylobacter sp., assembly GCF_938045625.1. Lineage (GTDB taxonomy): Bacteria > Campylobacterota > Campylobacteria > Campylobacterales > Campylobacteraceae > Campylobacter_A. Next base: position 55,184 of record NZ_CALIAV010000056.1, on the reverse strand, counting down.
CTCCGCTTTGCAAGGTATATATAGCAGAAAGCACATTGCTTTTACCGACGTTGTTTTCGCCCAAAAGGACTATTAGCCCGCCGTCTTGCGGTATTTTTAGCTCCGCAGGCGCATCTATGCCTATATTTCTGTAGTTTGAGATACTGATTTTACGCATTTTTTTCTCCTTTGATATTTAGCTTAAACCCGAGCGCATTATAAAACTGTTTTAACGCTTCAAGTTTTTTATCTTCATCGTCGCTTAACTCTTTTTTTCTAGACCTATTATTTGATGTTATTATTTTTTCGCACTCGAGCAAATAACCCAAAATTGGGTCGAAAATATCGACCTGAGTTAACTTTTCTATGAAATTTACCTTCACTTCGTTATCCTTTTTTAGCAAATTTGTGATTTGTTGTTTTTTATCTTCGTTGCTTTGATTTTCTGGCATCGATATGTTGTTTAAGATAAACGATATGGCATCCATTTTGTTGATGTCGTTTTGGCAGACGTAGTCGAAAAATCTCAAAATTTTAGAGTCAAATTTATCTCTTTGTCCGATTTCGTATAGTTCTATAAATTTATAAGCCGTAGGACGGGAAATTTTTAAAAGCTCCGCTAAATCTACTAGCCGCAAATCTATCCCTTTTAATCGCTCTCTTAGTAGCTGTTTTTTTACCATATGTCGCCTCTTTAATTTTTTAAAATCATAGCTTATTTTATGTGAAATGTCAATATATAATTTACATATTATGTAAACTAGGTACTACTTAAAATTTAAAACTTTAATGATATACGAGCTGAAAATACAGTAGTTGGGTCTATTTTTGTTGGTGGGTATTTCAAGGAACTGGAGCTGACATTACAAGACGATGCTTGTTTTAATTAAAAACAAAAAACAAGTAGTTTGCCCAAAGCGTTTCTAGTCACTTTTTGAAACACTGGGCAGGTACGGATTAAACGGCGTTCGTAAAGCCTTAAAAGAGTAAACAAAGCGGTAAATTTTCGCCTAAATTTTGAAATTTTATCGCCCAAAAATCAATTTTCCTGTGCGCAAATTTGGTTGCTATTGCCTGTCCGTGATTGTCATAGATTTGTAAAAACTGCACCCAAATTTACCAGCAACCGCAAACGCCTAACCTCAAATTTAGACCATTTTCAGCACTTCGACTATCTCGCCCTTTGCGATAAATTCGGTCTCTTTTGGGATGATTAAAAGCGCGGCGTCATTTGTGAGATTATTTACGATCGCCGAGCTACCCACCTTCTTGCCGTCTAAATTTACGTAAATTTTGCCGCCCAGATTGACCAAATTTACCGCCGTAAACTCCAAAAACGGCGAGCGCTTTTTGTAGTCCTCGTCCATGATCGCCGTGATTTTAGGCTCGCTAGCGCCAAACCACGCATTTAGCAGCACGCGCACGTAGAGCACGCACATCACCATCGCCGAGTATGGGAAGCCTGGTAGTGCAAAAATGTATTTTTCTCCAGCTTTTGCGACCTTGATGTGGCGGCCCGGTTTGATCGCGGCGCCGTCTATGATAATGTCGAAATTTTCGCCCAGCGCGCCTTTTACGAAGTCGTAGTCGCCCATGCTGATGCCGCCCGTGGTTACGAGCACGTCGGCTGATTTTAGCGCGCGGACGATGGCGTCTTTTACGAGTTCGGCGCGGTCGCGAACTATCTCGCACAGCACGGGTTCGCCGCCCATTTTGCGCACCATGGCTGCGATGCCTACGTGGTTTGAGCTGTGGATTTGCGCGGCGTTTTCTAGCGGCTCTCCGAGGTCTTTTATCTCGCTTCCCGTCGCTAGCACCGCAACGCGCGGCCGCACGAATACGCTAACGTTAAAGATCCCAAGCTCGGCTAGCAGCGCAGTCTCGGCGTAGCCTATCGTCGCGCCTTTTTTGATTAGGATTTCGCCTTTTTTGTAGCTTTCGCCCACTTCTCGCACGGCAAAGCCCTTTGCGACGGGCTTTTTGATCACTACCTTGTCGCCCGAGACCTCGACGTTTTCGACCGGGATTAGCGTATCTGTGCCTTCGCTCATCAGCGAGCCGGTGAATGTTTTGACGCATTTTGTGCCCTCGACCTTTAGCCCCTTATCGCTGCCTGCGGGCAGGTCGGTGATGAGCTCAAGCTCGCTCAAATCCTCTCTCCACGCAAACGCGTAGCCGTCCATAGCGGAGACGGGCTGGGCCGGGTAGTTGTCCTGTGCCGCGATATCTACGGCGATACGGCGATCAAGTGCTTGCGTGAGCGTGACCTTTTCTACGCGGTCCCACGGAGCGAGCGTAGAGCGTAAAATTTCAAGAGAGGATTCGTAACTCATAAATTCTTTCATTTTTTGTCCTTTTTGATTCCCCATAAATGACGTATTTCAAGCTTTAAATTTTAAATCCGCTTCGGTTACGGACGACGAGTCCGCGCCCTCACGGGTTAAAATTTTAAAGTTAAACTACGCCTATTCTGTCTGGAATATTTCTGCCGATTTTACTAAATTTAATCGTAAATTATGCTAATAAAGCATAGAAGTTAAAAAATGTGCCAAATTTAAATTTGCAAGTAAGAGCCGAGGCAAAGCCGCTCCCGCCTAAAAAACGTAAATTTAAAAAAGCCGAAAATATTAGCCAAACGCGCTTACTCAGGTAAATTTTAAAATTTGGCCGAAATTTAAAGCTCGCGATTAATCTCCCGTCAAATTTTATTAATTTTTTATTTTAACATCAGTAAAATACAGCCTAAGAAATCGGGTCGATTTTACCTTTTCAAAGGACACTCCATGAATTTTTCAAATTCAAAATGGTTTATCGTTTCAGGTGCGGCGCTTGGCGTTCTTGGCGCACTGCTCGTGTATTTTGGCAACCCCGGCAACATGGGTGTTTGCGCAGCTTGCTTTTTGCGAGATACGGTGGGGGCGCTCGGCTTTCACCGCGCAGGAGTCGTGCAGTACGTGCGCCCGGAGATCATCGGGCTCATTTTAGGTGGTTTTTTAGCCAGCGTGCTTTGGACGAAGGAGTTTAGCGCGACCACGGGCTCTTCGCCTTTCGTGCGCTTTTTTCTCGGATTTTTCGCGATGATCGGCTGCCTCGTGTTTTTGGGCTGCCCGTGGAGAGCGTTTTTGCGTCTTGGCGGCGGCGATATGACGGCGATTGCGGGAGTCGTCGGTATTTTTGCGGGCGTGTGCGCGGGCGTATTTTTCAAAAAGCTCGGCTACGGGCTGACGAGTGAGACTAAAACCCAGACCGCGATAGGCGTTTTGCCGACGGTTATGGGTATTTTGCTGCTTGCGGCGCTTGCTTTAGGGCTGAAGCTTGGCGAAAACGGCGCGCTTTTTACCTCCGCAAAGGGCCCTGGCTCCATGCACGCTCCTATCCTGATCTCGCTTGGTTTTAGCGTCGTCGTGGGCGCGCTAATGCATAAAAGCAAATTTTGCAGCGTCGGGGCTTTTGGTAGGCTTTTTAAAAAGGATTTCTCGATGTTTACGGGCATTATCAGTATCGTCGTTTTTGCCAGCATCGTAAATTTAGCGCTCGGGCAGTATAAATTTGGCTTTGAAGGCCAGCCTATCGCACACAACGACATGGTTTGGAACTTCCTTAGCATGATGCTAGCTGGGCTTTGCTTTAGCCTGAGCGAAGGCTGTCCGGGTAAGCATCTCGTGCAAATGGGCGCGGGCAATCTAAGCTCGGTAATCTTTGTCATCGGTATGGCGGCGGGTGCGGCCGTAGCGCATAACTTCTTGCTTGCCAGCTCGCCAAGCGCCGTAACGGCGGCGGCTCCGCGGGCGGTGGCGATAGGGTTTGTTTTTGCGGTTTATGTGGGATTTTTTCACAAAAAAGTTGCTTGATTCCCCATAAACGACGGATTTCAAGCTTTAAAATTTTAAACCCGTTTCGGTTACGTATTTCATATACGCGCCCTCACGGGTTAAAATTTTAAGGCTAAACTACGCCTATTATGTCTTGAATATTTGCCTTGCATCTTACTAAATTTGTAAATTTGACATTTTCGCGGCGCGGGTCTCGGTGAGTAAGAGATTATGAAAAAAGAGTTTAAATTTGCCAAATTTGATGGCGGTTAAGAGTAAAAAGCAGGCTAAAACATATCCTAGCCTGCAAGAAATAAATCTTTTATCTAAAAAGCAGTCAAATTCGCTCGGCGCGTATATCAAGGCCGAGTCAAGTAAATTCAGCCTAAAAGTCCGGCCCCTTTTATCGCCTGGCTGCGCTCTTTTGCGTAGATGCGCTCGCCTCCTATGACGTCGTATTTCCAGATCGGAGCGTTAGCTTTAAAGTCCTCGACGAACTCGTTTATCAGCCGCAAGGCGACCTTTCTTTGAGGGCTTACCACGCCTGCGACGTAGGAGCTCTCGTGTACCGGAACGTCGCCTCGCGAATGCGCAAAAAGCACGTATGCGCCCAGATCCTTCGCCTTTTGCTCCCAGCCCGCTAGCCATTTGCGCAGGATCGGCTCGTAGATATCAAAGCTAAGCGCGCTTATGCCGCCTTCCTCGCGCACAATGCCCGTAAACGTGATGAGCGCGCCGCAGTTTTTGTCTTTAAACTCGTCGTACCAGGCATTCGTGATCGCCTTGGCGTCGAGGCTTCCTTCAAAAATCTGCATATTAACCTCCGCAAACCGGCGGTAAAATGGAAATTTTATCCCCGTCTTTTAGCGGCGCGTCAAGAGAGCTTGCGATCTCGTCGTTTACGGCGACGGCGCAGATTTTTAGCCACTCTTTAAGCTGCGCGTATTCGCCTAGTTTTTCTTTTACTTCGCTTAAATTTGCCGCTTCTAGCTTTAAATTTTCCATTTTGATTGGGCCCAAAAACTCGATTTCTACCATAAATTCGCCTTTGAAATTAAATTTTTTTCTTGATTTTACCTAAAAAAATATTTAGATATACTTACGCCAAATTTTAAACGAAAGAGCCGTAATGAACGAAATATTAAGCAAAATAAAAACGCCCGCCTACGTCTGCGAAGAGGCCAAGGTGCGCAAAAATCTAGAAATTTTAAAACGCGTCAAGGATGAAAGCGGCGCGAAGGTGCTAGTCGCCCTAAAAGGTTTTGCATTTAGCGGCGTGATGGGGCTTGTCGGCGAGTATCTAGACGGCGCGACATGCAGTGGCCTACACGAGGCTAAATTTGCCGCAAAATACGCTCGCGGCGAGATACATACCTATTCGCCTGCATTTAAAGACGAGGACATAGATGAGGTGCTAGCGCTCTCAAAACACGTAGTTTTTAACTCCTTTGCGCAGTGGGCTAAATTTAAAGAAAAAGCCCTATCTGCAGGCGTTACCTGTGGGCTTCGCGTAAATCCGGAGCTATCCGTCGCACCGACCGACGCGTATAACCCGTGCGGTCGCTACAGCCGCCTAGGTATCACTCGCGCAAATTTCGACGCTGACGCGCTTGATGGCATCACGGGACTGCATTTTCACGCGCTTTGCGAAGAGAGCGCGCAGAGCCTGGAGACCGTGCTGATGGCGTTTGAGGAGAAATTCGGCGAGTTTATCCCGCGTATGAAGTGGGTAAATTTTGGCGGCGGACATCACGTAACCAAAGAAGGCTACGATGTGGATCTGCTCATAAATTTGATCAAAAATTTCCGCGAAAAATACGGCGTTGAGGTCTATATCGAGCCCGGCGAAGCGGTTGGCTGGCAGACGGGATTTTTGGCCGCTTCGGTGCTTGATTTCGTACAAAACGAAAAAACCATAGCCATCCTGGACGTCTCGGCCGAAGCGCATATGCCAGATACTGTGCTGATGCCGTACCGACCGGCTGTGCGAGGCGAGAGCAGGGGCGGTAAATTTAGCTACCGTTTCGGCGGAAATACCTGTCTAGCCGGCGACATCGTAGGGCTTGACGCGGGCGAGCCCGAGTATAAATTTGACACGCCGCTAAGCGTGGGCGACAAGGTGATATTTGAGGATCAGATCCACTACACGATCGTGAAAAACACGACCTTTAACGGCATAAAGCTGCCTGATTTGCTGCTTTTAAAAGAAAACGGCGAGCTTGTAACCGTGCGGGAATTTGGCTTTGAAGAGTATGAGAGGCGAAACTAAATTTGCCTCCTGAAACTGCGCCCTTTAGGGTGTAATTTTGACATTTTAGGGCGCCGTTTGTGGCTGTAAATTTAAATCAAATTTTACGCCAGGTTTTTGCCTGACATGCGCGTGCGCTAAACCCGTAGCTTTTCGGATTTAAATTTTGAAATTTAGTTTATCACCCGTAAAATTTGCCGCAAATTTAATCTCAAACGAAGTTAAATTTAAGATAAATAAAATCTAGCTTATATAAATGAATTAGTAGAGCGGATTATAAATTTGACCCCTATTTTGATAAAAAAGCGCCGCAACCGCCTAAAAATGCGTTGTTTTGACGCTAAGCTTGCATTGCGCTATTTTTTGATATAATTTCACGAAAATCCGCAAAATTTAGCCTTTGGCTGGATGCCGACCACAACAAGCTTTTTGAGACGGAAAACAAAACCAAAGGGAGATAGCATGACGAGAATTTTTAGTTTGCTTTCGGTTTTCGCCTGTTGGGCCTTCGCTATCGAGGCAAGTCCTAGCACCAACCAGTATCAGAGCAATATCTGGGCTGCTGGTAGAATCGAAAACATCAAGCCTTACGAAGACGGTTTGGGACCGATTTTTACTTTTATTCAGGGTAACGACTACTTTGCTATAGCCGTTTTGTCGCTGATTTTAGCCGTGATTGGGGCATTTGCTTTGCATTTTTTGATTATCGGGCCAAAGCATTTTAGCCACGACGGGAACAAAGTCTATGCATTTAGCGTAATAGAGCGCGTCGCTCACGGGCTAGCCGCGATCTCGTGGATAGTGCTGGTACCGACCGGTATCATCATGATGTGGGGCGCGGAGCTTGGCGGCGGGGCTTTCGTGAGATTTTGCAAAAATATTCACGGGTTAGCCACTATTATATTTGCGGTATCCGTACTGCCGATGCTGATAGCTTGGACGAAAAGAATGCTACCGACGATCTACGACATCAGATGGATGCTGATCGTAGGCGGGTATCTTTCAAAAGTTAAGCGACCGGTACCTGCGGGTAAATTTAACGCCGGTCAAAAAGCATGGTACTGGGTTGCTATCCCCGGCGGTATCGTGATGATACTAACCGGTGCCGCGATGTTCTTCTTGGATTTTAAAACGCCTGACGTCGCTACTTGGCTAGGCGTACCGCAAATCGAAGTTTTAAGAGCTTCTGCGCTAGTTCATAACGTTCTCGGTATAGTTTGCGCCGTGTTTTTCCTGGTGCATATATACATGGCTGCTATCGCGATACACGGCGCTATCTGGTCGATGGTAACGGGATATAAAGAAGAAGAAGAGGTTTATGTGCTTCACCATTACTGGTATCAGGAACTCATCTCTAAAAACAAAATCCCCGTATCTGAATACGAAAAAACTTACGCGAAATTAAAATAATAAAAAAGGAGAAGTTTTTCTCCTTTTTTATTTTAAAGCCTAGGCTGAAATCCGCCTTTTTATACGAAATTTAAAATCTTTTAGATAAAATTCCCCTCAGACTTCAGGTTGAAGAGTAATAAATTTAAGGAAAAATCATGCAAATCGATTGTAGAAATTTGGCTTGCCCTGAGCCCGTTATCAGGACTAAAAATGCGCTTGAGAGCCTAAAAGTCGGCGAAAAGCTTGAGATTTTAGTAAATTCAATCGCTCCAAAAGAAAACATTAGCCGCTTTTTGAAAAACCAAAACGTCGAATTTAGCGTTGAACAAAACGGCGCCGAGACGAAAATTACCGCCGTTAAGGGCGAATCAAAGCTTGAGTTAGCAAATTTTGACGAATTCGTCTGCGAGATCACGCCAAAGGCTAAAAAAACAGCCCTTTATCTAAATGAAGAGCGCGCCGGTAGCGGCGATGTAGGCGTTAATTTGCTGGCTAAATTTTTAGGCGCGCTTTTGCAGGTAGAAAATAAACCAGAATACGTAATCTGCGTAAATAATGCCGTTAAAATGACTACAAACCGCGCGCATGCGAGCTTTAAACCGCTTAAGGATTTAGAGGCTGCGGGCGTTAAAATTTTAAGCTGCGGCAGCTGCCTAGAGGCGTATAAACTCGTCGGCGATCTAAGCGTCGGAGAGATATCAAATGCCTACGAAATCATGCAAATTTTAACTACGCACGAGCAAATCAAGCTATGATTTACAACGACAAACGTCTCACGAAATTCGTTAAAGCGGCGGGTTGAGCGGCCAAGCTTGACCCGTCGGGTCTACACAAAACTATCGGCGATTTAAATTTAGCTCACCCGAATTTGCTCTCAAACATCGGCACAAACGAGGATGCGAGCGTCTTTAAGATCACGGACGATATCGCGCTCGTGCAGACGCTAGACTTTATCACGCCGGTGGCGGACGATCCGTTTATATTCGGTCAGATTGCGGCTGCAAACAGTCTAAGCGACGTGTTTGCGATGGGCGGTAAGGTGCTAAACGCGCTAAATATCGTCGGTTTTGATAGCTGTAATCTAAGCGGCGAAATTTTGGGCGAAATTTTACGCGGTGGGCAGGACAAAGTCGCCGAATGCGGCGGCGTGATCGTCGGCGGACACACGATAGAGACGCAGCAGATGTATTATGGACTCAGCGTCACGGGCGTCGTTTCGCCAAGCTCTTTTTGGTCAAACAACACTGCGCGAGAGGGCGACGCGTTCATACTCACAAAGCCGCTGGGAACGGGCATTTTAAGCACGGCGATCAAGGCCGATCTGCTAAATTTAACCCAAATCGAGCAGGCCGTCGAGACGATGCGGCAGCTAAATTTCTATGCCGTGGACGCGCTAAAAGATATCAAAGTAACGGCGGCGACCGACATTACGGGATTTGGCTTTTTGGGGCATTTAAGCGAAATGCTAAACGACAAAATCAGCTTTGAAATTTACGCGGATAGCGTGCCCGTGATAGCTGCTGCGCGCGAGTTTGCCGATATGGGCATCATCCCCGAGGGCAGCTACAAAAACCGCGAATTTGCGAGTAAATTCGTTGGTGGCGAGGCAGATATATTGCTCTACGATGCGCAAACTTCGGGTGGGTTGCTGCTAGCGGTACCGCAAAGCGAGGCAAATTTGGCTCTATCTCGCTTAAAAGAGGCGGGTTACGAGAGCTCGGCGATCGTAGGCATAGCTAAAAAGCGTGGCGAATACGGTATAAATTTACGGTAATCAAGCTTTAAATTTTAACGCGCAAATTTAATCAAATTTGACGGGTTTAAATTCGGTCAAATTTTGAAATATCAAGTTTAAAACGGCAAGCCCGCCAAATTTATTTATATAAATTGACAAAGCCCCCGAGTTTATAAATTTAGTCAAATTTGAACCGTCTAAAATACAAAAAAGCTAAAATCCTTAAAAATGAAATTTAACTAAAATAAAAAATTATAGCAAAATAAAACAGCAAATTTATGCGTAATCCCGTGTTCAAATATCCGTAAATTTAGCTATTTGTTCGCAAACCAAATCCGTTAAATTTCTAAAATATTTACCCAAATTTTAGAGTAATCTGCAATGTATTATCAAAAATATTCCGTATTTTAGGCGAAAATATAAAATAATTAAATTAAAATGACAATCTAATCTTAATGATACAAAGGAGATAAAAATGGAATTTTTATCGTTTCTCTTTTTAGCTATAGCCGTTTTTATAGCTTGGAAAAAGCCTAAAAAAGAGGGCTTAGCGTTTGGCGCATTTGCCGTGGGGACGGCGATTTGCTTTATTATGTTTTTCATCGCCAGCTGGACGCCCTTGCTACCTTACGCGGCGTACTAGGAGGGCTAGATGAGTTTTTTAACGAGAAAAATTTCGACTTCGTCATGGCCACCGCGGTTTTGCTCGTGCTTGCTATCCCCGTCGGTATCGCAAACATCTATCTTGGCTACGTCATCGGCGAGGGGCCTTGCACGCTTTGCTGGTGGGAGCGTATCGGCATGGTCGTGGTCGGCGTCGCTGGTATCTTGATACTGCGCTACGGACTAAAGGCACGCTACATAGCCGCCGTGCTTTTTGGCGCAGCATACGGCATTTTTATGACGCTAAGGCATGCTAGCTTTAGTTTATATAGAGATGTTGGCATGGGCTTTGGCGGCGATATATTTGGCGCTCACACATATACGTGGGGCATTTTGGTCTACTGGGTCGTGGTCGTAGCGATGGGACTTATGATGCTTTTTGCCAAAGACAAGGTCGTATCTGAGGACATCTCGCGCTCGGACACTAGGATAAAGCCGCTTAGCGCGTACTCTAAATTTGTGATCGCTTTAAGCCTATTTGTCATCCTATCAAATGCCGTTCAAGCGCTCATCTCAGCAGGCATCCCTCCGTATAGTGGCAAGGGCGATCCTGAGCGTATCAGCCTAAATAATACTTGGACCTCAGGCGTTTGGAAAAGGTTTGAAAAGCCGTTTTCATTTGTCGGCGCAAACGTCGTTGAGGATCCGTTTATAGCGGGCGAGCCTAAAGATATAAGCGTCAAATTTAACTCTGATCCAAGCGCTGGCGCGTTTGTTGACGTAAAGCCTGCGCTTAGCGTGAAAAACAGCTTCCCGCTTCCTTTTGAGACAAAGGGATTTTCGGCAAAGGCGTAACGAGCGGACTTGCGTATAACGCTAAAAACGATACTTTTGGCATCTCAAACACTGAAGGCGGAGTTTATTTTACGGATGCGAATTTTAAAGAGATCGCTCACGCTATCATCGACAAGCCAAACGGCCAAAATATCAAAAAAGCCGTCGCATCGACCTTTGTCGGTGACATGCTGGTGACTACGGGCTTTAACAAAACAACCTTCGCCGTTAAACCTGCCCAAAAAGTGGACGCGTATCACGAGTGGAGATATTTAGAGAGAGTAGCGGCGGACTCGAGTCTGCGTGGAAATTTGAAACGATAAGAGCGAAAAAGCAATACGTCCTAACGCTCGCAAAAGACCCGCAAAGCACATATCTGTATATGATCACGGTGCCAAACGAGCGCGCCAAGAACTTTATCCTCATAAAAGTCGATAGCAAGGATAAAATGCTAAGCGGCGAAACTATCGTGACATCAGCCATTGCACTAAAAGATAAGCACGATCTAAAAGACTACTACGTCACGGCTGGCGATATCGTGGGCGGTAAATTTTTAGCCTACTCTAAAAATTATAACACCTTGCTCGTGATCGACCTTGCGGACGCAAAGATAACTGACGCCTATTCGATGCCTCAAATCGGCGATATATCTGGACTAGCGATAAAGGGCGGCAGTATCTACGCTCTAGCTCATAAAGATGGCAAAGTAAACGTCGTAGAGCTAAATAACCCTTTGGCTCAGTAAATTTAGCCCAAAATAACAAATTCGTCCGCACAAAGCGGGCGAATTTGGATTGTTTACATTTAAAGTCGGCCTTTTTTGCTGGCTACTAAATTCCCTTTAATTTACCTAACCGCTCTATAATTTCAAGAAATTTAACAAAGGAGATATAATGAACTATCTTGAAATTTTAAAATTTCGTCACGCTTGCAAAATTTTTGACGAGAGCAAAAAGATAAGTGCTGGCGAATTTGACTTTATCCTAGAGGCTGGCAGACTAAGCCCAAGCTCGACTGGCCTTGAGCAGTGGGACTTTTTGGTTGTGCAAAACAAGGAGCTTAGAGAAAAGATAAAAGCCGTTTCGTGGAACCAAGTGCAAATCACTTCTTGCTCGCATTTGGTTGTCATCTTAGCAAAGATCAAAGAGGTAAAATTTGGTAGCAGCTATGTTGATAAAATGATCGCTAGACGTGCAGATAAAGATCCTGAGATGATCGCTGCGAGGCAGAAATTTTACAACGACTTTTTGCTATCAAATTTCAAAAACGATGATGAGCTAACTTTTCAGTGGTCGCACGAGCAGTGCATGATAGCTGCGACAAATATGATGAACGCAGCTGCAAGCCTTGGGATTGACAGCTGCCCGATCGAAGGCTTTGACAGACACGCTTTAAATGAAATTTTAGGGCTTGATGAGAGCGAGAAAAGAGTGGCTATCTTAGTGCCATTTGGCTACCGCCTAAATCCACAGCCTGAAAAATATCACCGCGAAATAAGCGACATCGTGAAGTGGATATATTAAAATTCGGTAGTTGCGTAAATTTGAAATTTGACGCGGTCGGCGCGAGTTAAATGCGTTTTTGGCGCTGGCCGAGTTAAATTTGAGTTTTGTCGCTCAAATTTTTGCAAATTTATTTGCTAAGGCGACAAATATGCAGTTGGAGCATGTACGACGCAGGCGACATGAAAACGCAAGCTACAGCCGGTCTGGCGAGTGGTCATATCTAGGTTGATCGCAATAGACGCTAGCGATCTAGACTGGATAATCGTTTGTGACAACTTGTTTTTTGTGGCATTTTATTTTAGGCGAGCGAGTATTTACTCGCGCTATACGATGAAAATCGGTATGGGCTAATTAATGTGAATCCGTATTTGTTTTGCAAACGGCTGACAAATCCGCAAAGTTCAAATTGCAAAAATTGACAACAGCTAAAATTTGCCAATACTCCAAGTTAGGTTAATTATCGCTCTGCCCGTTTAGCAGCTTATCCACGACGTAGACGGCAATCTTTTTAGCGCCGTTCATGCTGATGTGCATGCCGTCGTCCTTGCGCAGCGGCTTTTTGTCGGCGCCTTCTTTTAGATACTTGCCGTTATCGCAGATCGCGTCGCTGATATCGATGTAGCGCGCGCCGTATTTTTGCGCCGAGTCCTTGTAGATCAGGTTTAGCGCCTTCATTTTTTTGTCGAATTTCTCGCTCTTCATGCACGGCACTCCCAGCCACACGACCTGCGCGCCGTACTCTGTGGCGATCTCGTAGATCTCGGCGATCCTGCCTTTATACGCCTGCCTCCACGCATCGGTGCCAAAGTCCAGCGCCTGCTCGTCAAAGGTGTAGCTATAAGCATCGTTTGCGCCAAAAAGCGCGAAGATTAGCAGATTTCGCGGGCGATTTTCTAAGCCTGCTAGCGCCGCTTTTAGCTCCTCGCTCCAGTCGTAAAATTTCTTATTTGTTAGCCCCGTGCTTGCTTTTGCCATATTTTTGATTGAGATTTTGCTCGTTTTTAGCGCGTTTTCAAACCCCCAGCCAAAGCCTTGCATTATGGAGTCGCCTATCAAAATGACGCCTAAATTTTCATTTAGCTCGATATCAAAAGTTGCGGATTTGTTTGTTTTGTCTGGAGCGCTCGGCGTTAAATTTGAGGCTAGCGAGCCGTTTTTATCTAAATTTAAAGCGGTTTTAGCCGGTAATTGAGCGGTTTGCGCAGTTAAATTTGCCTCTTTTACCGTGCCGATACTAGGCGTTAAATTTTGCGTATTTTGAGCATTTAAATTTACGGGCTTGGTTTGCGAGGTGGTTAAATTTTGCTCCGTTTTAGCGCTAGTTGCGACCTGTTTTTTATCGCCCGAAAAAGTGCCAGTAAGTTTATCTATGGCCGATTTTGCGCTCTGCAAGCCATCCTCGGCCGCGCTTATAAATTTATCGCTCAGCGCCATCGCTCGTTCGTCCGTGATGAAAAAATCTTTTTGATATTTGGCTTCGTAGTAGTTTGACAGCGGTCGCAAAAATAGCGCAATCAGCGTAAAAAACGCGAGAAATAGCCCAAAAAACGCTCTCATTAAAATCCTTGATATATAAAGTTAGGCATACCTGACGGCATCAAAAAGTAAATAATTATCCCAAAAATCGCCAAAAAAACGGCTGAAAAAATAACGTTTATACTTGCAAAAAATTTGACCAAAATCGGATAAACGTCAAGCGCGGCGTATAAAAATACGAACACGAAAACGCCAGCAAATAGCGCGCAAATGGCAAGAAGTTCGCCGCCGGAGTTTCTAAAAATAGCCCCGATGTAGCGCACCGCCCCCTCAAAATCCATCGTGAAAAATACCCAAACCATGCTCACGAAAATAAACGTAAAATATCGTCCAAGCATAGCCGAATTTAGCCATTTGCGCTCGCTGGTTAAATTTAAAAACACGACGCCAAGGCCGTGGATGAGCCCCCAGAGCAAAAATCCCAGCCCCGCGCCGTGCCAGACACCCGAGATCGCAAAAACCAGTATCACGTTTAGCTGCGTCTGTGCTACCGTGCCGCGACTGCCACCGAGCGGAAAATAGACGCACTCTTTGAAAAAATTTATGAGGCTGATGTGCCAATTTTGCCAGAAAATTTTTAAATTTCGCGCCGTAAAAGGGCGGTTGAAGTTTTGCGGTAAAACAAAGCCGCACATGAGTCCTAGCGCCGTCACGAAGTCCACGTAGCCGCTAAAATCGGCGTAAAGCAGCACGCTGTAGCCAAAAAGCGCGCCAAGAAGCTGCGAAGCGGGTAGGGTAGGCGCGGCGAAAACGGGATTAACTATCTCGAAAAGATGGTTTGCGACGATGAGTTTTTTAAAAAGCGCAGAGCATAAAAGCGCGAATATGGCGGGGCTAGCACGAAAAACTTTGGGAGAGTTTAATGCATCAAAAAATGGCTTTGGCCGTAAAATCGGACCCGAAATAATCGCGGCAAAAAAGCTAAGAAAAATCAGCGTATCAAGGTAGCTAGGCGCCTCTAGCTCGCCCTCTCGCACGGCCTTTAGTAGCAAAATGCTCATAAATGAATAAAACGAAATGCCAAGCGGAAGTGCGATGGTTTCGAGTCTCATGACACCAAATTTGATCGTGAAATATCCGCCGTATTTAAAAAACGCAAGCGCGCAAAGCACGAAAATAACGCCGGCGGCAAACGAAAACGCAGAGTCCTTGTTCTCGCTCGCCCTTGCGAAAAGAAAAATCGCCGTGCTAAAGATAAAATTTATGATTAAAAACTTAAGCCCGAATGAGGCTAAAAACAGATAAGAAAAAGCGAGTAAAACGGCTTTTTGCAGGTGCGGGCGAGCGTTTAAAAAATAATAAATCGGCCAAAAAATAAAAAAGCACAAGCCAAATTCTATGGAAAAAAGATTCATATCCCTCCTAAATTTTTACGTAATTATATAAAAAAATTTTTTGGGTTAGGTTAAATTTACGTTTGACGGGAATTTAAAATTTGAGTTCAAAACGGCATGGGACTTAGCCTGCTCAAATTTGCGTTCAAATTTGAGCCCTAAAGTCGCTCGCCGTCTTGCGTAAATTTGAAGGAAATTTAAAGCCGCTCTATCGCCGATAGTACGTTTGCCGCGTCGTTTGCGGGCTCGGCCACGTCGTTAAATCTTTTTACGACTTCACCGTTTTTGATAATCAGAGTTTGGCGACGGTAAAATTTCTTGCCGTCGTTCGTGGTAAAAGTTTGCAAATTTAATGCGGATTCTAGCTCGAAGTTTTCGTCGCTTAAAAAGATAAAATTCGCGCCTACGCTTTGTTTAAATTCATTCATCTTTTCTACGCTTTGAGAGCCGACGGCTATTAGCGTAAAGCCTGCGGATTCAAGCTTTGCAAGGTTTTCTTGATAGGCTTTGCACTGAAGCGTGCAGCCGGTTAGCCCCTTTAAATCTTTTAAATTTTCAGGCAAAAACTTCCCGCTCTCGCCCATTTTAGGATAGGTAAAAACGATGCAGTTTTTGCCGCCTATTAGCTCGCTAAATTTTACCGGATTTGCGTTTATATCTTTCATTGCGTCCTCTTTGCGTGTGAATTGTTGAAAAAATAAACTAAAAATAGCACCGCAAAGCTTATAAACAGCATAATCGCCGAATAAACGTGCGCTTTGGTGTAGTCCATGAGCTCGACGGCCTCGTAGATGGCGATGCTGGCGACTTTAGTCTTATCCCCGACGCTACCGCCTATCATCAGCACGACGCCAAACTCGCCCAAAGTGTGTGCGAAACTCACTATGAGAGCGGTTAGAAGCGAGGGTTTGATATTTGGCAAAGCAACTCTAAAAAGCGTCTCCCATTTGCCTTTACCTAGCGAATAGCTCGCCTCAAAAAGGCTCTTTGGCAGGCTCGCAAAGCCCGCCTGAAGCGGCTGAAACATAAATGGCAGAGAGTAAATGCAGCTAGCGATGATGAGGCCTGAGAAGTTAAAAACCAAGCGGATATCAAAGGTTTCTTCAAAAAATTTGCCTAAAAAGTTGTAAGGCGAGAGAAAAACCAGCATGTAAAAACCGAGCACCGAAGGCGGCAACACGAGGGGTAGCGAGATAACAGCCTCGAGCACGGGTTTAAATTTAAAACTCGCGCGGCTGAGCCAAAATGCGACCGGCAACACGAGGAAAAACAGGATCGCAGTCGAGATAAAAGCAAGCTTTAAAGAGAGGTAAAAGGGCGTAAAATCTATATTCATTTCGGCTCGCTTTGCGCGTAAATTTCGCTGCTTGGGTCGTCAAATTTGGCGCCGTAAATCGCGCCTCTTTCGCTAGCGCTTTTTTGCAAATTTAACCCAAACGCCTTGGCACTTATCGCCGCTTCGTCGCCCGCTTTTAAATTTGCGGCTTCAGCCGCGCTTAGAGCCACTTCGCAAAGCTGCCCACCGACGGAAACGACGGCTACGTAGATGGCGTCGCGCTTTGAGATTTCTAAAATTTTTGCCGGCAGGCTAAATTTCTGCGAGCCTTTGTGTCTCAAAAATATCTCGCCCGGGCCGCCTTCTTGCGTTATTTTGCCTCCGTCAAGCACGAAGACTTTGGACGCGAGTTTGTAGATCTCCGCGACGTCGTGGCTAACCAAAATCGTCGTCATATCAAACTCGGCGTGCACCTTGGCAAGATAGTCTTGCAGCTTTTCGCGCATGGCGTTATCAAGCGCCGAAAGAGGCTCGTCGAGTAGTAAAATTTCTGGCTTTCGCATGAGAGCGCGGGCTAGGGCGGCGCGCTGCTTTTGACCGCCCGAGAGCTGCGAGATGGCGGCGTTTTCTAGCGAGCTCATCTCGACGAGACCCAGCAGCTTGCGGGCTAAATTTAGGTCGTTATTTGCAAAAAGCAGGTTTTTCATCACGTTCATATTTGGAAAAAGCGCGTAGTCTTGAAATAAAAATCCGATATTTCGGCTTTGCGGCGGAGCGAAGTTTTTACCCTCAAATAGCGTTTTTCCGCCTGCTTTTATCGTTCCGCTATCAGGCGTTTCAAAGCCCGCGATCAGGCGCAAAAGCGTCGTTTTGCCGCTACCGCTCTTGCCGTAAAGAGCGACGAATTCGCCCTTTTTTACGTTCAAATTTACGTCTAGATCAAATTTCCCGTTTGCGCCGTTTAGGCTTTTTATGCAGTTTAGTTCTATCATGCGATGTAGAGCGAGGTTGCCTTGACGTAGGCGTAAATTTGATCGCCCGGCGCTAAATTTAGCCGCTTTAGCGATGCTGCCGAGATAATGCTTTCAAACTCAAACTCGCCCGCGTTTAGATGCAGCGAGCTTGTGATCTCGCCTTTTTGGATATCCGAAATTCGCACTTTTATCTCGTTTGAGACCGAGCAGTTTAAAAGCGGGGAAGTAGCGACGAAGACGTCCGAGCTTTTAAAATTTAGCCAAACTTCGTCGCCGATTTTTAAATTTTGCAGATTTTCCAAGGATAGCATTTTTAGGCTCAAATTTTCGGCGCTAAACTCAAAAACGCTAACGCCGTCGTTTTGCTCTATCGCCGAAATTTTAGCCTTTATCACGGGACGACGTATCCGAATTTTCTAAAGATTTCCTTCGCGCGGTCGCTTCTGATGAAGTCGTAGAAAGCCTTGGCTTCAGGATTGTTTTCGCCGTGTTTTAGGATAACCATACCTTGATCGATCGGAGTGTAGAGCGCAGGATCGATGAGGATAAAGTTTTTGCCCTCTTTGTATTCGGCCATTTTTTTATCGTACATAGCAGAAGCCGCGATAAATCCGACGTCAGCAGCGCTTAGAGCTTGGCTTAGAGCCTCGCCGATAGATTTTGCTAGGATGACGTTTTTCTCGACTTTATCGTAGATGCCCGCTTTTTTTAGAGCCTCGATGCTAGCTTTGCCGTACGGAGCGGTTTCAGGATTTGCGATCGCGATGGCTTTTAGGCCTTCAACAGCGTTTATGCCTTTAGCTAGATCGATATCTCTGATCGTAAATAGAGCAAGTGCGCCCTGAGCGTATACTACAGGCTCGGTTACGGCAAATTTAGTGTCGTATAGGTCTTGTACGAATTTCATATTCGCAGCCATGAAAACGTCCGCCGGAGCGCCGTTTTTGACCTGCGTAGACAGAGCGCCGCTAGCTCCTAGAGTAACAGTTACTTTGGTGCCCGGATTTGATTTGGCAAACTCCGCTTTTAGCTCGTCAAACGCATAAGTGACGTTTGCAGCGGCAAATACGTTGATCTCGCCCGCGTTTAGGTTAAAAGCGGTGATGGCTGCAACTACTAGCAAAAAAAATGTTTTTTTCATTTTTTATACTCCTATTACGATTTGACTTGCTTTGATTATAGCGGTGAGTTCGTCGCCCACGCCGATACGCATCTGCATCGCGCTTTCTTTGGTGATGATAGAGGTTAGCGTCTGATGATTGCTGATTTCTAGCACGATTTCGGCGTTTACCGAGCCGATTTTGGCCTCGATCACGCGTCCTTTTAGCAAATTTGCCGCGCTTAGTTTTAGATTTTCCTCTTTTGCGAGCATTACGCTAGGGGCTTTAAAGATAAATACGACTTTTTTGCCGACCTTTAAATTTAGATTTTTTTCAGACTCGACCGTGACGTTAGCGCGTAAAATTTCGCCGTTTGAGAGTTTGGCGCTGATTTGTGAAT
Organism: uncultured Campylobacter sp.; assembly: GCF_938045625.1. GTDB lineage: Bacteria > Campylobacterota > Campylobacteria > Campylobacterales > Campylobacteraceae > Campylobacter_A. The sequence goes on along the minus strand of NZ_CALIAV010000056.1, from coordinate 36,456 downwards.
TGACCGCGCCCGTTTTTACGTCCGTGATCTCGCAGCTTAGTTGGTTTCGTGCGCTCAGACTCATGCTCATGCGCTGTAAATTTAAAATTTCGTTCGTATCGACGTTTATATTTGAACAAACTTTTTCTAAAAATATCTTTTGGCTTTCCAGCATCGCGTCGTACAGTGCGATCATCTTTTTGCCGTACGGCGTGAGCTCCGAGCCACTGTTTTTCTTGTTGCCCTCGGCTCTTGCGATTAGCGGTTCGTCCGAGCGGTTATTTAGCGCGTCTAGGCTGTCCCATGCGTTTTTGTACGAGATGCCGACATACTCGGCCGCTTTTGTTATGCTTTTGGTGTGCTCTACGGCCTTTAAAAGCTCTATATGTTTAGCCAGCACCGATACTCCGCTATCTAAAAATAGCTCTAAACTAACGTCTGCTTTCATGAAATTCCCCCAAATTCTATCAATATAAAAAAATAATTTGCTAGGAAGTATATTTAAATATATATGAAAAATAACTTAAATAAACTTCGTAATACCGGGCATTTCGAAATTTATAAATTTAAAAGCTACATTGAGATAAAATCTCAGGTTACTGCCTTTGCAGACTTAAAATTCGGAGATTCGATGAGAAAATTTTTACTCTTTTTTTTGCTTTTTTTTAGTTGCGTTTTTGCTGAACAAACGCAAGAAAAGAGCGAATTTGACGACGAATTTACCCAGCCTAGCGAGATTTTCGATCCGCTTAGCGGTTATAATAGAATGATGACGGGATTTAACGATTTTATGTACGTAAACGCCATCCATCCCGCGATAAAAGGCTACAACTACGTAGTGCCCGAGGCTGCTAGAACTGCGGTGGGGAACTTTTTTGACAACCTTTTATATCCCGTTCGCTTTGTAAATAACCTCTTGCAGTTTAAATTTAGCGAGGCGGGCGAAGAGACGCTGAGATTTCTAGCAAACACGATCATTGGCTTTGGTGGGCTAACCGACGGAGCGAAATACTACAATTTGCAGCGCCATGACGAGGACTTTGGCCAGACGCTTGGATACTGGGGCGTGGGTAGCGGGTTTCACGTGGTTTTACCGTTTATCGGCCCGTCAAATTTACGCGATATCGCGGGCCTAGTCGGCGATTATTACCTCGATCCCATAAGCTACGTAAAGCCGGCGCTAGACTCCTTTGCGATAAAAACTTTCCGTCAGGGCAACCTTTTGTCTTTACATCCAGATGCTTACGACAATCTTAAAAAAGACGCGATCGACCTGTATCCGTTTCTACGCGACGCCTACGAACAGCGCCGCAACCACTTAATAAAGGAATAAAATGAAATTTTTAAAAATCATCCTGCTTGCGCTTTTTAGCGCGGTTAGCCTCTTTGCAATCAGCGAGGAGCAGATAAAGCCTACGATGCAAAAAACGACGCAAGACGCCATCGAGGTGCTAAAAAACGCAAATTTGAGCAAAGACGAGAAAATAAGTAAAATTTTCGCCGTTTTTGATCCATATTTCGACTACGAGCAGATGTCTAAAATCGCCCTAAGCAAGCGCTACAACAACCTAAATGCCGAGCAAAAGGCCAAATTTAATAAAGCTTTTGAAGAGAGATTAAAGTCAAGCTACGTCGATAAACTTTTAAGCTACAAAAACCAAACTATAAATTTTAAAGACGCGACCAAACCGAATGAAAACCGCTACTTTCTAAACGCAGATTTAGTCGGCGAGGATAGTAAAAACTACGGCTTTACGTATAAATTTTACAATGCCAAAGAGCGCGGCTGGCTCATCTACGATGTCGAAATTTTAGGCGTTAGCATCATCCAGACCTACCGCAGCCAGTTTGATAGCCTGATGGAAAACGAGAGCTTTGAAAATTTGCTTAGCAAGCTAAACTCAGTCCAAGCTCCGCAATAAGGCGTTGATGAAGCGGATTTTTAAATTTATCGTCAACTTTCCAAAAAGCGCTATCGCAGGCGTACTGGCCGCGACGCTCTTTTTTGGATATTTTAGCGGCAAGCTCGAGGTGGACGCGTCGACCGAGACGCTATTACTTGAAAACGATAAAGATCTAGCCGTCTTTAGAGACGTTTCTAAACGCTACGTTAGCCCAAACTACCTAGTCATCGCCTACACACCAAAAGACGATTTGCTTGCACCTTCTACGCTTGAAAAGATAGAAAATTTAAGCCGCGAACTAGAAAAAAACGAGCTCGTATCAAGCGTTATTTCGGTACTAAATATCCCGCTGCTTCAAAGCGGAACTAGTGATCTTAGCGAGCTGGTTAAGCATGTACCAAGCCTCGCTGATGCCGATATAAACAAAACCTTGGTGCGCCGCGAGTTTGCGGATAGTCCGCTATACACGAACAACCTCGTTAGCCGCGATCTAAAAACTACCGCGATCGTGCTAAATTTAAAGACCGACGAAAAATATCAAAGAATACTAAACGAGCGAAACGCTCTGCTAAACGCCAAACTTGACGGCAATATCACGAGCGAGCAAAAACAGCGTCTAAATGCTGTAAATGCGCAGTTTAAAGCTCACCGCGACGAAGCGCGTATAAAAGAGCACGCCGCGATCGAGCAGATCCGCGAGACGATAGCGAAATTTGGCGGAGGCGAGAGTCTGTTTTTAGGCGGAGCAAATATGATCGCCGATGATATGGTGAGCTTCGTGCGCTCCGATCTTGCGACATACGGTATCAGTGTCACGCTGCTTTTGGTCTTTTGTCTTTGGCTCTTTTTTAGGCAGGTTCGCTACATCGTTATGCCGATTTTTATCTGTGTGATTAGCGTTATTTGGGCGAGCGGGCTGTTTGGATTTTTCGGCTGGGAGATCACAGTGATCAGCTCAAACTACATCGCACTTCAGCTCATCATCACTATCTCTGTCGTCATCCATCTGATCGTGAGCTACCGCGAGTTTTGCATCACAAAGCCGCACCTTAACAACCGCCAACTGGTCTATCTCACGCTGCGCGATAAGGCTAGCCCATCGTTTTTCGCGATATTTACGACCGTTATCGGCTTTTTGTCGCTTGCGCTTTCTGATATCAAGCCTATCATAATGCTTGGCATTATGATGAGCGCGTCGATCTCTATCTCGCTGGTGCTTGCGTTTTTGCTATTTGGCTCTGTGATGGTGCTGATGCCAAAGCTTGCTCCGGTTAGGACGTTTGAGGATAAATTTAGCTTTACCAAGCACTGCGCCGCGTTTGCGCTAAATCATAGCCGTGCCGTTTACGCCATTAGTCTTGCGGTGCTTATTTTTGGGCTTTATGGCATCTCAAAACTAAAGGTCGAAAACAGCTTTATAAGCTATTTTAAAGATACGACCGAAATCCACAAGGGTATGCAAGTGATCGATACGAAGCTGGGCGGCACGGTGCCGGTCGATATATTGATCAAATTTAACAAGCCTAAATTTGAGCAAAGCGCGGCTAAAAACGAGCCTAAAGACGAATTTGACGACGAGTTTGCCGCTAGCGCGAACGAGGATAAGTATTGGTTTAATCAGCATAAAATCGATGTCGCCAAAAAGGTGCATAGCTATCTAGAAAATAAGCGCTTTATCGGGCACGCGAGCAGCCTAAACACCGTCGTAAAGATCGTCGAGCGTATCACGCAAAAGCCCGCCGACGGCCTCATGCTCTCGATCCTATATGAACAGATCCCGCAAAAGTACAAAGACATAATCCTAAGCCCCTACGTGAGCATAAAGGACAACGAGCTGCGCTTTACTGCGCGCACCCTAGATAGCGACGATGCGCTACGCAGGGACGAGTTTTTGCACGAGCTTAAAACCGATATCGCAAATTTGATCGTAAACGACAACGCGAGCGTGCAAGTTAGCGGCGCGATGGTGCTTTATAATAACCTCCTTCAAAGCCTCATAGCCTCGCAGGTGGATTCTTTTGGTTTTGTTATCTTGTCGCTTTTTATCGTTTTTTGCATTATTTTTAAAAGCATCAAGCTAGCCGCCATCGCTATCGCGTCAAATTTGATCCCGCTTTGCGCGGTATTTGGCGTCATGGGCGTGCTGGGCATTCCGCTTGATATCATGAGCATTACGATAGCAGCTATCAGCATAGGCATCGGCGTGGACGACATCATCCACTACATCCACCGCCTAAAAATCGAGCTTCGCAGCAAAAACGTCGCCGAGTCGATCAAGGCCTCGCACGCAAGCATCGGCTACGCGATGTACTACACCTCGTTTGCGATCATCCTTGGCTTTAGCATCATGGTAACGAGCAACTTTATCCCGACGATATATTTCGGACTTTTGACCGATCTTGTTATGATAATGATGTTGCTAGGGGCGCTAGTGCTACTACCGACTCTAATCAAAACCTTTTACCGGGCTAAGATTCCCCATAAATGACGGATTTCAAGCTTTAAAATTTTAAACCCGTTTCGGTTACGTATTTCATATACGCGCCCTCACGGGTTAAAATTTTAAAGCTAAACTACGCCTATTCTGTCTGGAATATTTGTCGCATATCTTGCTAAATTTGCAAATTTGGCTTCTAATTTTAAACGTGCGGTGCGCCTTGAAGTATAAAATCTTTAAATTTAACTCAAATTTGAATGGGGAAAACTACTCGTTCATAACCTTAAGAAAAGAGTAGACGTCCCGCACGCCTTCGATGTGTTTGGCGTACCAGATCGCGTGTTTTTCCTGCTCGATATCGGTGATGATGCCCGTAAATACGACGTTGCATTGCACTACGCTTACTCTCACGCTAGTGCCGCTGATTATGCTATCTTTAAAAAAATTATTTTTTAGTTTTAGCATTATGGCGAGGTTGCTTTCGCATTCGCCGCCGTCGCTAGGGAGGCGAATATACGTGTAGATTTTGCTCACGCCGTCGGTGTTTTTAGCTAGCTCTACGAGCTTGGTTTTATGCTCGGCGTCGGGCACCACGCCGATGAGATACACGTTACCGTAAAAGCTCTCGACGTCAACGTTTAGGTTGCTAAGCCCGCTTGAGGCTAAAATTTTAGTCTGGATTTTTGTTTTTATAAATTTATCTTTCGTTATCGAATATATACCGCGCTCGTCTTTGCTGATCTGATAGGCGTCATAGACGTTTATGCCTGTTAGCGGCGTCACGGTCGTAAAGAGCTCAAGACAACCGCCGAGGAAAAAAATCGGCGAAAAAATGAAGATGTTTTTTAAAAAAAATCGCGCAAATAGCTTTTTCATCGCCGACCCATAAATTTTCTGCAAATACTATAGAAATCAAACTAAAATTTATATAAATTTGGCTATAATCGCGCTCATCATCCAACGACGCGGAGGATAAAGCGATCTGGTGGCGCTCGCGGACTTCAAATCCGATGGCGGGGCGGTTGACCGCTTCGCGGGGAGTTCGATTCTCTCATCCTCTCGCCAAACTTCTAAATTTATTATCTTAAAACAAGCAAAATTCAGCTACAATAAGCCGTTTATATTAAATTAATTTAAGGTTTTTCTTTTGGCTAGTTCATCCGCCTCTAAATTTCCTCTCGCACGCGCCGTTTTAGGCAGGATATACGTGGTGCTTTTTGCTACCGCCGTATTTCTGATATGCGCTGCTAGCTTTGGGTTAAATTTAAAATTTGAAGGCGTAAAAGAGGATATTTACGCTGCAAATTCTAACTTTAAAACTTTCATCAAAGAACGCGCCGCAAATATAGATAACGAACTTAAACTTATCGAAAGATATATTGAAGCACCCGATTTTGACTCAAAAGCGATCTTTGACTTTGCCGTAAAAAACAATAACGAATACATGGCCTTTTTTATCGTAAACGAACGCGGCGAGATAGAGTTTGTCAGCGATGAAAAATTACGCGATACGTACTCCGCGTTTTTTCTCTCAAAGCCCTGGGAAAACGAGCCTGAGGATAAAATTTTAAGATCAGAATTTATGTTTGATAAAAGCGATGTACCGACAAGACTCGTCGCAAAAAAGATGAAAAACGGCAAAATGGTGGCTACGCTCATGCGCTTTACGGCGATTTACGAGGAGTTTGCGCGCGGATACGAGAGGATCGGCGTAAATTCGTTCGCGATAGATAAAAGCGGTAGGATCGTATTTCACCAAGACCCCGAGCTGGTTTTAGAGCACAAAAACATCTTTGATCTTTACGATGTGAGTGCGGACTACCTAAACAGTGACGAAGTAAAATTTGCAAATTTAGGCTCGCTAAACAGCGAAATTTATTATATTCAAAGTATCCCGAGGATCGGTTTGGCCGTGGTTTCAAGCTATCCTGTGGATAAATTTATAAAAGAAAATTTACTATTTTTGCTAATCTGCGTCGCATTTTTAGCCGTAGGCGGATTTTTTACCTTTTCTTACACCAAATTTGTCAAAAACTCCGTCATAAAGCCAGTTTTATCTATCAAAAATTTAGTCGCAAAAGCCGGCGACGGCGAGGAGATCAAGACCTACGCGAAATTTGGCTCGGTAGAAGAATTTGATCAAATCTCGGACGAGATCGTCAAATTTTACGGAGATTTCGGCGAGAAAAAGACGAAATTTGAAGAGTACTCGCGCAAATTCGGATTTTTGTTTGAAAAAGGACCTTTTATCTTGCTACTAATCGACGCAAAAAGCGGCAAGATCGTCGAGGCAAGCGCGAGAGCGTGCGAGTTTTACGGATTTAGCGAGGAAGCGATAAAAAGCAAAAATTTAGCCGAGCTAAACGCGTCAAATTTGACCGATATGAAAACGCTGCAAGAAGACGAAGGCGAAATTTACGAAACGAACCATTTTGCCGCGGGCGGCGAGATAAAACAGGTGCGCATCTACAAGCAAAACTACGAGCTACCCGGCGGCGAAAAGATCGGCTTTTGCGTCGTAAAAGACGTTACGAAGAGCAACGCTCTAAAGAAAAACGCGCAAAAGCAAAGCGAGATAGACGCCCACTCGCCGCTGTTTAGCGTGGTTTGGAAGGACCGCTTTATAGGCGATATATCAAGCGTTTCGGACAATATCGAGCGCGCATTGGGATACAAAAAAAGTGAAATACTCTCAAGTGAATTCGAGTTTAAAAACATCATCCATCCAGACGACCGAGATAGGCTCGCGAATGAATTTAATATCAAATTTAGCCTATTTAACGCGGCTTTGCTCAAAAAAGAGAACGAGTCGCTACAATCTTGCAGGCTGATAAGGAAAAATCTAGAGGTCATAGACTGCAGCGTATTTATCAAATTTATCTCAAAAGACGGCAGAACCGTGGATGAGGTGATCGGGTATTTTATCGAGAGCAAGCTGGCGGCAAATTTGACCGCAAAAACCGGCATGGAGATAGCGCGACTAAACGACGACAAAGAGGGCGCATATAAAAATACGATTTTAAGCCTATTTGCAAACGCGCAAGAAGCCGTCGCCGTAGTCGGGTTAGACGGCGTATTTTTAGACGCTAACAAAGCCTTTTGCAAGATAAGCGGCTATTCCAAAGAAGAAGCTATCGGCAAGCCGTCGAATTTACTAAAATCAGGCGTGCATGATGATAAATTTTACGAACACATGTGGAAGAGGTTGTTGAAAAAAGGCTTTTATAGCGGCGAAATTTATAATAAGCGTAAAAGTGGCGAAATTTATCTCGAGCAGCTTAGTATCGCGACCGTTTATAGCGGCTCAAAGCCTAGCTACTTCGTGGCGGCGTTTCACGAGTTGCCGTGGGTAGAGCCCGAGATAAAACAGAATGAATCAAAAGCAAAGGAGCAAGAGTGAGCGAATTTGACGCGAGCGTTTACGAGCACGAAATACCAAGCGGCACGAGGCTGTATTTCGGACAAAGCGCGAAACTAAAAAGAAAGATTGAGCGCGCGGCGAGTGAAATTTTGGAGAAAAATGGATTTCACGAGATCGTGACGCCATTTTTCTCGTATCATCAGCACCTAAGCGTACAGCCGACGGCTCTGGTGCGTTTTAGCGATCACGAAAATCACCAAATCAGCCTGCGCGCCGATAGCACCGTGGATGTCGTACGCATCGTGCTTAGACGCCTAAAAGATACCGAACCTAAACGCTGGTTTTACATCCAGCCGGTTTTTAAGTATCCGAGCACTGAAATCTATCAAATCGGCGCCGAGCTAATCGGCGAGAGCGATCTGGCTACCAGCGTCAAGATCGCAAAGGAGCTTTTTGAGTCGTTTGACCTCGCGCCCGTGCTGCAAATCAGCCACATCGCGATCCCGCAGATTGTGTGTAGGCTGCTAAATTTACCTATTTCGATATTTGAGCACGGCGAGATCGAAAAAATCCTAAACCAAAACGAGGAGTGGCTAAAAAGGCTAGCCTTCGTAAATACGGTAGCAAGCATCGACGAGATTTTGCCAGTGGTGCCGGATGAGATAAAAACCGCACTGCTTGAGATAAAAGAGCTGGCGCAGGCGGTAAAATATGAAAATTTAAGAATTGTTCCGTTATATTATTCAAAGATGAGGTATTACGACAAGCTGTTTTTTAGATTTTTAGGCGGCAACGTCGTGCTAAGCGGCGGCGGCAACTACGAGATAGAGGGCATCAAAAGCAGCGGCTTTGGCGTATATACCGACGCATTAATCGAAAATTTAGATCAAAAGGAGAGAGTATGAGCAAGGCTGACGTGATAGTGGGCGTACAGTGGGGAGACGAAGGCAAGGGCAAGATCGTAGATCTGCTAAGCGGCGGCTACGATATGGTGTGCAGGTGTCAGGGCGGGCACAACGCGGGTCACACGATCGTCGTAGAGGGCAAGAAAATCGCGCTGCATCAGGTTCCCTCAGGCATACTTCATAAAAATATAATCAACATCATCGGCAACGGCGTCGTACTCTGCCCGGCCGCGATAATCGAGGAACTAAAGCAGTTTGGAGACGTCTCGGGACGGCTGTTTATCAGCGACAAGGCGCATTTAAATTTGCCATATCACGCGCAAATCGACCAAGCCAAAGAAAAGGCTAAAGGCGCGCACGCTATCGGCACGACGGGCAAGGGCATAGGGCCTGCATATAGCGACAAAATCAGCCGTAGCGGACACCGAGTCGGGGAGCTAAAAAATCCCGAGAAACTTTGCGATGCGATTCTAGCCGATTTTGCGGCAAATAAAGCGTTTTTAGACGTTTTAGGCGTCAAAGCGCCTGCTCGCGATGAGCTTTTGGGCGAGCTAAAGAGCTACGAGGCGGCGCTGGGTAAATTTATCGTTGATACCACGCATATGGTGTGGGAGGCGATAGACGCGGATAAGAAAATCTTGCTCGAGGGCGCGCAGGGCACGCTGCTAGACATCGATCACGGCACGTATCCTTTCGTAACTAGCTCAAACACCGTAACCGCAGGCAGCTGCAGCGGTATCGGACTAAGCCCTAAAAACGTCGGCGAGGTAATCGGCATCATCAAAGCCTATACCACGCGCGTTGGCAACGGCGCCTTCCCGACCGAGGATATGGGCGAGGACGGCGAAAAGATACGCGATATCGGACGCGAATACGGCGCAACGACTGGCAGACCGCGCCGCACTGGTTGGTTTGACGCAGTTGGCGTGAGATACGCGGCGAGACTTGACGGCGTGGATAAATTTGCGCTGATGAAGCTTGACGTTTTAGACGGCTTTAAAAAGGTAAAAATCTGCAAAGCCTACGAGAAAAACGGCAAGATAATCGAGTATTTTCCAAGCGATTTAGAGGGCGTAAAACCGGTCTACGAGGAGCTTGATGGCTGGGATAAGGTAGAAGGGGCGCGTAAATTTGACGATCTTCCTGCAAATGCAAAAGCCTTTATCAAGCGCATCGAGGAGATCACGGGCGTAAAGGTCGGCATCGTTTCCACGAGCCCGGAGCGCGAAGACACGATAGTTCGCTAAGATGAAAAGCAAATTTACGCAAATCGTAAATATAAAAAAGCGAAATTTAGACAAAATCGAGCTAAATTTAGCAAGAACCAGAAACGAAGCGGCGATGATAGAGGGCTTCATAGCGCAGGTTGCCGAGCAAATTTCAAAATTTGAAATGCCCTCCAGCGGCTCTGCGACCGATTTGCGCGGTTCGCTGGAGCTTCTTGGCGCTATGCGGCGAGAAAAAAATCTGCTAACCGAGCGGCTCGAGCTAATGAAAAAAAACATCGCGCACCTCGAGCGGCAGCACAAGGCGGCAAATTTGGAGTACGAAAAGATGAAATACCTGCAAACGCAGGACTTTAGCGCGCAAATAGAAAAGATAAAAAAGGCCGAAGCGGCGGCTCTGGACGAGTTTGCGACGATGAATTTTACTAGGCAAAAAGAGGCGAAAGCTTGAAAAAAATTTTGATTTTACTAACTTTAAATTTATGCGTTTGGGGTGCAAACGACGTAAACGCTCAAAGCACGAGCCAAAGCGGCTTTAAGATCCCGGTGGACTGCGTTTCGATATTTGAAACCAGAAAAGACGAGCTAAAAAGAGAGCTTGCCAAAATAGACGAAGCAAGGCAGAGCTTGGAGGCTTTTAGAGCGAGCTCGGCGGCGCTTTTTGAGGAGCGAAACGCCAAGCTAGCCGTCAAAGAGGCTGAGCTAAACGCAACTCTAGCCCGCGCGCAAGAGGAAAAAAAGCAAACCGAGCAGCTGCTAAAGAAAAACGAGGAAATCGTAAAAGAGCTAAAAGCGATGACTAGCGACAAGGTCGGCGAGACCTACGGCAAGATGAAGGACCAAGCTGCTGCCGACGTGCTAAGCGCGATGGATAGGGCGGATGCGGCTAGCATCATGTACTCACTAAGCCCTAAAAAAATCTCCGCGATAATGGCAAAAATGGAGCCTACCGCGGCGTCTGAAATCACGCTTTTAATCAAACAAGGCCCGCCATTTATAAAAGCCGAAAAAAACGTAACACAGGAAGTCTCTCCGACTTCGCCCGACGGCCCTGCTGGAAATCTGCTAAATTTGTAAATTTGGGCTATAGCGCTCTAAATTTAGCTTGGCTCGCGTCTAAATTTGGGCTCAAATTTGCGCGGATAATGCGAAAGCTAAATTTGCCTTTGGCGGTCAAATTTGACTCCAAAGGTTAAATTTTACTGCCGTCAAATTTAACGCTAAATCTCAAATTTAACTAGCGCCCAGTCTCAAAAGTATTTTTATCCACGCCTCAAATTTAGCTTCAAATTTTACTTAAAACAAACTCCTGTCAAAACAAAAAACTCCGTGAGATTTTAGGTATTTCTTACCAAATTTTGGTTAAAATCAAGCCCAAAAAGAGAGGTAAAAATGCGTATAAAACTCCCACACACACCCTACATCGCGCACAAAATCGCTATTGATTTATTAAAGTCCGGATTCGTAAATTTAACGCGCGGAGTAGAGCCCGTAGCGGCATGCGCGAAAGAAATTTTAGATAACGATTTACAAAAAGAAAAAGCGCTTGAAGAGCGCGTAAACGAGGTGCTCGCCGAGAACGAAGACGATATGGAGAGCATGCAAGTCGATAGAAAAAATATGTTTTGGCTCGTAAAAAAGAAGCTGGCTAAAGAGTACGGCGTGATCCTAACATATGAAGACCGCTTTAGTAACGTCGCTCACCTCGTGCTTGAGGGCGCTTGGAAAAAGGGACTCATCGACTACACGGTCTCCGAAAACCGTATCAAAAACATCATCTATGGCTCGATCGAAGAGTATCTAAAAACGTATGAAATTTTACAAGACGTGGTTATCGACAAGATTGACGGCTACAAGCGCAAGCTGATCCCGGGCACCGAGGAGTACGACATCGTATTTGAGCGGCTCTACGAGGACGAGCTAAGAAAACGAGGTATGTTGTGAGAGCTTATATCTACCTTGAAAACGGCGTTTTTTTGCAGGCGAAGGCCTTTGGCGCGAGCGGTACGGCTAGCGGCGAAATGGTCTTTAACACGAGCCTAACTGGCTATCAGGAGATCATGAGCGATCCTAGCTACGCGGGGCAGTTTATTGTTTTTACCATGCCTGAGATCGGCATAGTGGGCGTAAATGAGGACGATATGGAGAGCGCGAAAATCCACGCTAGCGGCGTTTTGATGAGGGATTTTAACGCTACTACGTCAAATTTCCGCTCGCAAAAGAGCTTGGAAGAATTTTTCAAAGAGCAAGGCAAATTTGGCGTTTATGATATAGACACTAGATTTTTAACCAAGATGCTGCGCGATAACGGTGCGCTGCACGCGGTGATCTCGACTGAAATTTCAGACGAAAAAGAGCTAAAAAAGCTTCTGGAAAACTCGCCTAGAATCTCAGAGATAAACTACGTAGCAAAGGTGAGCACGGAGCAAATTTACGCTCACGAAAAGGGCGGCTGGGATCACGCGAGCAAAGCCTACTCCGCGCTAAAATCAAACGGCAAAAAGGTCGCCGTCATCGACTACGGCGTGAAGCGAAACATCCTAAACGAGCTTTGCGAAACCGGCCTTGAGACGCAAATTTATCCGCACGACGTGCAGGCGGATGAACTCATCGCTAAATTTAAAAGCGGCGAGATAAACGGCGTGTTTCTCTCAAACGGCCCAGGCGAACCAAAGGCACTGAAAAACGAGATCGCGCAGATAAAAAAGCTGATCGAGGCGCGAGTGCCGATTTTTGGCATTTGCCTCGGACATCAGCTGCTTAGCAACGCGTTTGGCTTTGAGACGTACAAACTAAAATTCGGTCAGCACGGCGCAAATCACCCGGTTTTAAATTTGCAAACTAAAGCAGTCGAGATAACGGCGCAAAATCACAACTACAACGTTCCAGAGGAGATCGCGCAGGTCGCCGAGATCACGCACAGAAATCTTTTCGACGGCACGATCGAGGGCGTGAAGTACAAGGATTATCCCGTATTTTCGGTGCAGCATCACCCCGAGGCTAGCGGCGGGCCGAGCGAGAGCAAATATATCTTTAAACAATTTTTAGAAATTTTGTAGTTGCTAGTCGCGGTCAAATTTGAGCTAAATTTGCAGTTAAATTTGTGGGCCAAATTTAACCCCGGTGCGGCTAAAATTCGCAAATGAAATTTATCGGTCAAATTTGATGAGCGGTGCGGAGTTTGTTGGGGTATTGAGCGTCGCGGCGCTTAGCTCGGTGGGTCACTGCGCGGGTATGTGCGGCGGTTTTGCTATCTTGCTCGCGCGGTTTTTGAGCGGCAAAGGTAAAATTTTTAGCGCGGCGATGATAGCTGGATATAACCTAGCTCGAATTTGCGCCTATATGCTACTTGGCTTTATTTTTGGGTCGCTTGGCGGCGTTTTTACGCTCTCTCTTGCGGCGCGAGGCTACCTGTTTTTTGCTATCGGCGTTTTTATGGCGGTTTTGGGCGTCGCGCTCATTAGGCGCGGAGCGGTGTTAAATTTTATCGAGAAAAACGCATTTTTATCCAAAATTTTAAACGAAAAAATGAAAGCCGCGATCGCCAAAAATAGCGCGATCGGGTTTTTGACGCTTGGGTTTTTAAACGGACTACTGCCGTGTGGAGTGGTTTATTATTTTTTAGCTTTAGCAGTAGCTAGCGGCAGCGGGGCAAAGGGCGCGGCGATCGCGGCTACGTTTGGCGTAGTTAGCTTTTTTGCGATGAGTTTTTATGCGCTGGTTTTAAAGGCCGCGAGCGAAAAATTTAAAAAACAGGCGCTAAATTTAAGCGGCGCGGCGATAATAATTTACGGAATTTATCTATCTTTTATAGGATTTACGGCGAGCAATGGATGACATCAAAGAAAGATTTAGGCAGTATCAAGAGGCTATCGAGACTAGCAACATAGTCTCAAAGACCGATACAAACGGCACTATCACCTTCGTAAACGATGAGTTTTGTAAGATGTCGGGCTTTACGCGCGAGGAGCTAGTCGGCGCAAATCACAACATCGTGCGCCATCCCGAGGTGCCAAAGGAGGTTTTTGCTCGGCTTTGGGATACGATTTTAGCCAAAAAAGTGCACAAAGGCACGATAAGAAACCGCACCAAAGACGGTCGCGACGTCTATCTAAACACGACTATCATCCCGATTTTGGATTTAAGCGGGCAGATCGAGGAATTTCTTGCGATTAGATACGATGTAACGGACGTGATAAATTTAAACAACGAGCTTGAAAAGACGAAAAAAGAGCTGCTAAATTTAAATGAAAATCTCGAAAACAGGGTTGCCGAGCAGACGGCCAAGCTCGTAAATTTAAACCAAAATCTAGAAAAATTGGTAAAAGCCGAGATCAAAAAAAACGAGGAAAAGACCAAAATGCTCTTTTTGCAGTCGCGTCTAGCCTCGATGGGCGAGATGATCGCAAACATCGCTCACCAGTGGCGTCAGCCGCTAAACGAGCTTAGCATCACGCTTTTTAAACTAAAAGAGAGCGTGAAGTCAAACGAGAAATTTGAAACCGACTACGAGCACGCAAAACGTGTGATAAAGGGCATGTCGCAGACGATCGAGGATTTTAGAAACTTCTTTAGCGTCGAGCGCGAGAGGGAGCTTTTCTTTCCTTCGGCTGCGGTAGAAAACGCGCTAAAGATGGTACAGGGAACCTACGAAAAAGAGGGCATAGACGTAAATTTGGAGCTAAAAAGCGAAGGTCAAATTTACGGCTTTGAGTCGCAGCTTTGTCAGGCCGTAATCATACTGCTTTCTAATGCCAAAGATGCGCTGGTAAATAAAAAAGACGATAAAAAAGTAACGCTAACGTTAGAAACAAAGGATAAATTTGCTATCATAAGAGTAACGGATAACGCCGGCGGTATAAAAGACGAGATAATGGACAAGATTTTTGAGCCGTATTTCACAACGAAGCACCCAAGCGCGGGTACTGGCATCGGTCTATATATGCTAAAAAGCATAGCCAAAAATCACGGCGGAGGTGCCGGCGCTAAAAACGTAAAATTTGGAGCGGAATTTGAGATAAAGCTGCCGCTAAAGGATGAAAAATGAAAAATTTTAAAGAGCTAACGCTACTGCTAGTCGAGGACGAGGATAGCATAAGGGAGTCAATGCAAGAGGTTTTTGGCGGCATATTTCAAAAGGTCATTCCGGCCTCAAACGGCGACGAAGGTCTTAAGAAATTTAAAAAATTTAGCCCCGATATCGTGATAGCTGATATCATGATGCCTATCATGGACGGGCTTGAGATGTCAAGGCAGATAAAAGAGTTCTCAAAAAACACGCCCGTAGTGATCCTAAGCGCATATAGCGAAAAAGAAAAGCTGCTAAAAGCTATCGACGTAGGCATCGATAAATACGTGATCAAGCCTATCGACATGGACGAGCTTTTCGTCGTGCTAGAGCAGATCGTAAAAACCAAAATCATAGGCGCCGATATCATCGAGATTTCTGGCGGATATTCGTTTAATCAAACCAAAAAAGTGCTCGTAAAAAACGGCGTAGAGATCGCGCTAACTAAAAAAGAGCTGGCCTTCATCTCTCTTTTAGTTAAACGCATCGGCACGCTCGTTTTAACCGAGGAGATCAGAAACGTGGTGTGGTTTGGCGAAAAGGTAAACGATCCTGCCGTTAGGACATTTATCAAGCGAATACGCGATAAAGTGGGCGCCGGACTCATA
Source organism: uncultured Campylobacter sp. (assembly GCF_938045625.1). Taxonomy (GTDB): domain Bacteria; phylum Campylobacterota; class Campylobacteria; order Campylobacterales; family Campylobacteraceae; genus Campylobacter_A. The sequence goes on along the minus strand of NZ_CALIAV010000056.1, from coordinate 20,968 downwards.
AAAAACTCGCCCGGACTTGGCTATAAAATCGAGCTAAAAAAGTGAAATTTGAAACGTAAATTTAGGTCGGTTAAGCGGTTTTACACTAAAAATCTAATAAAATAACAATCTAATAACAAAATAAACAAAGGAGGATATCGATGCGACTAGACAGGGCGCTAAGCTACGACTACACGGTCGCCAAGTATTTTATGTTCGCGACGATACTGTTTGGGATAGTCGGCATGGGCATAGGCGTGCTGATAGCCTTTCAGATGGCATATCCTGATCTAAACTATCTCGCGGGCGAATACGGCACCTTTAGCCGCCTAAGACCGTTGCACACGGCAGGCGTGATATTTGGATTTATGCTCTCTGGCGTATTTGCGACGTGGTACTATATCGGACAAAGGGTTTTAAAGGTCTCGATGAGCGAGTCGCCGTTTTTGATGGCGGTAGGTAAGCTACACTTTTGGATATATATGCTGGTTATGGCAGGCGGCGTGTTTAGCCTATTTGCCGGCGTTAGCACGTCAAAAGAGTACGCCGAGCTAGAGTGGCCTCTAGATATCGGCGTGGTCGTGCTTTGGGTGCTTTGGGGCGTTAGTATATTCGGCCTTATCGGTATTCGCCGCGAGAGGACGCTTTATATCTCGGTTTGGTATTTTATCGCGACGTTTCTAGGTATCGCGATGCTTTATTTGTTTAACAACATGGCCGTGCCGACCAAGCTAGTTTCAGGCTACGGCAACTGGTGGCACTCGGTTTCTATGTATGCGGGAGCCAACGACGCGCTAGTACAGTGGTGGTACGGGCATAACGCCGTGGCATTTGTGTTTACCGTGCCGATCATTGCTCAAATTTACTATTTCCTCCCAAAAGAGAGCGGTCAGCCGATATTTTCTTACAAGCTTTCGATTTTTTCGTTTTGGAGCCTGATGTTCCTTTATCTGTGGGCGGGCGGACACCATCTGATCTACTCTGCGGTGCCTGACTGGATGCAGACGATGGGTTCTGTGTTTTCGGTGGTTTTGATACTGCCGTCTTGGGGTTCAGCTATAAATATGCTTCTAACGATGCGCGGCGAGTGGCAACAGCTTAGAGAAAATCCTCTTATCAAATTTATGATTTTGGGCTCGACATTTTATATGTTTTCAACTCTTGAGGGGCCGATTTTGGCGATCAAGTCCGTAAACGCCCTAGCGCACTTTACCGACTGGGTGCCGGGTCACGTGCACGACGGTACGCTAGGCTGGGTCGGATTTATGACGATGGCGGCGCTTTATCACATGACGCCGCGCGTGTTTAAACGCGAAATTTACTCGAAATCCTTGATGGAAACTCAGTTTTGGATACAGACTATCGGCATAGTGCTTTATTTTTCATCGATGTGGATCGCGGGCATCACACAGGGTATGATGTGGCGCGCTACCGACGAATACGGAAATTTAGCCTACTCGTTTATCGATACGGTGATAAACATAGTGCCGTATTACTGGATCAGAGCCGTTGGCGGACTACTTTATCTGCTAGGATTTTTCATCTTTGTTTATAACATCTACAAGAGTTTTGGCGCCAAAGCACTCGAAAAAGAGCCGCTAAGCGCAAGTCCTGCGGGCGTAAAGGAGGTTGCTAATGTTTAGTTGGTTAGAGAAAAATCCCTTCTTTTTCGCGGTTATGGTTTTTATATTTATCGCCTATGCGGGCGTGATTGAGATTTTGCCTGATTTTGCCAATAGAGCTAGGCCGCTAGAGGGTACCAAACCGCCGACGGTTTTACAGCTTGCGGGCAAACACGTATATATGAAAGATAGCTGTAACGCCTGCCATACGCAGCAAATTCGCCCTTTTAAGGCAGAGACCGATAGATACGGCATGTATTCGCTAAGCGGCGAGTATGCGTTTGACCGCCCGCATCTTTGGGGTTCAAAGAGGACCGGCCCCGACCTTTGGCGCGTGGGTAACTACCGCACCACCGACTGGCACGAAAATCACATGAAAGAGCCGACCTCTGTGGTGCCCGGTTCTATAATGCCTGCTTATAAGCATCACTTTAGCAACAACGCCGACATCGAGACGGCATACGGTGAAGCGGTAACGACGAAAAAGGTATTTGGCGTACCGTACGACGTAGAGGGCATGCCAAAACTCGGCACCTACGAGCAGGCACAAGCAGCCGCCAAAGAAGAAGCCGCCGCTATAGTTGAAGAGATGAAAGATGAAGAGGTCAAAAAGGCCTTTGAGCGCGGAGAGATCCGCGAGATAGTGGCGCTCATCGCCTATCTAAATAGCTTAAAATAGGCGAATTTATGGATGCGCAGACTCTAAGAGATATCCAAGGATACGGAGCTTTTATCTTTCTAGCTGTGTGCGTTACTCTTCTTTACGGATACTATTTTCATCTTTATAGATCCGAAAAGAGCGGCAGGCGAGACTACGAAAGATACTCCGACCTCGCCCTAAAAGACGGTATCGACGAGGAAATTTTAGAGTCTGCGTCCATAGAGCAAAACGCTAAAAAGGAAAAATAATGCAATGGTTTAATTTAGAAGATAACGTAAATTTACTGGGGCTTATCGGAGCTATTGCTATCGTTTTGGCCACGGCTTTCGTCGTAAGTCGCTTGGTCGGGCAGATGAAGGTAGCAAAACCTAAGGCCGAGCTTAGCGAGCATAGCTGGGACGGCATAGGCGAGTACAAAAATCCCGTACCGCTGGGCTGGGCGATAGTTTATGCGATATGTATCGTCTGGGCCTTGTGGTATATGATCGCCGGCTATCCGGTAAACTCCTACTCGCAAATCGGCGAATACAACGAAGAAGTCGCCGCCGCAAACGCTAAATTTGAAAAACGCTTCGCAAACGTGGACGCCAAGACGCTTCATGCCATGGGCGAAAGCCTTTTTTTGGTGCAGTGTTCCTCCTGCCACGGTATAACCGGCGACGGCATAAACGGCAAGGCCGCAGACCTTTCCAAATGGGGCAGCGAAGAGGGGATATATGATACGATAATAAACGGCTCAAAAGGCCTTGAGTATCCGATGGGCGAGATGCCTGCCGGTATGGCGGACGAGGAGGGCGCAAAGGCGATCGCGGCCTACATCGCTAAAGAAATTTCCGGTATAAAAAAGACCAAAAACGAAAATTTGGTAGCTAGCGGCAAGGAACTTTTTGCGACCTGCGCAGCGTGCCACGGCGAGGACGGCAAAGGCATGGAGGGTAACTCTCCTGATCTATCTAAATACGGCACAGCGTCATTTATCGAGGACGTATTACAACGCGGTAAAAAAGGCGCTATCGGTACGATGCCTAAATTTAGCGACGGCAGACTAAACGCCTTGCAGCAAAAAGCCGTCGGCGAGTATGTCATCTCGCTTTCTAAAGGAGAATAAATGGAAAACACGAATCGAAACGTTTTCGGTCTACACGGCGTGACGGGGCTACTCATCGCGACCGGGCTGCTGCTAGCGATCCTGGCGGCGCTCACGTACTACGCGATCAAGCTCCAGCAAGAAGTCGCACAAAAACCATACACGCTAAACGCCTCCGAGCTAAAGATGAAAAGCGCGGATAACGCCAAAAAAGTGCGCGTGAAGGAGTAGCTATGCAAGCGGTTTTGGAAAAAATCATCGTCGCCGGACTCATTGCGGCGGCGGTATTTACGGCGTGGGCGGTGCTAACGCCAAATCACCTTTTTGTGGGATGAAATTTGATAAATCAAGGAGCGGAAACTCGGCCGCTTCTTTTCAAATTTTACGTTTAAATCCTAGCGGCTCGCTTTACTTTTTGCGTGAAAAAGTGCGACTTGGCCGATGAAGCTTATAAATTTTACTCTCTCAAATTTGACTGCGCTCGCTTTTTTGCGAGGCGTTAAATTTACAATGAATTTTCTAAATTTAAATTTGAGCGTACTTCGCCGCTTTTCTGCGCTCAAATTTGCAAATTTGACCCGCACATTTTTTATCTTTTTGTTTTTTCTTTTTTGCGGCGCGGCGACTTTGCAGGGCTCAAATTCACCTCGCGAGATAGTTTTGGTAAATCAAAACATCCTAAGCCCGGCTGTAAGCGAGAAAATCGCGGTTTTAGGCCAGGAGCTAGCGAGCAAAAGTGGCGTATTTGCAGGGGTTGCGGTTTATGAGAACTTGGACGGCAAAACGCTAAAAGAAGCCGCCGCTCAGTTAAATTTGACCCCGCCTTACGTGCTTTTGATGCTTGCTAAGGCTGAACACAAGGTGGAAATTTTTGCCGACCCGCAGACGCTTAAGCTTTTTGATAAAGAGAAAATTTTAAGTCCGTATCCAAGCTCGGGCTCGATTTTGCCTATTTTAGCGTCAAAAAACGGCAAAGATATCTTTAACGCTGCCGTGCTAAACGGCTACGCCGATCTTGCCGAGCAAATCGCCGCAAGCAAAGGCGTCGCCCTACAAAACGCGGTCGGCAATCAAAACCGCCGCACGCTAGATGCGTTTAGGATTTTTATCTACGGCTCCATCGCCCTTGTCGTTTACGTCGCCGCATTTAGAAAATTTAGGAGGAAAAATGGCTAAAAACTATTGGCCTCACGCTATCGTTACCGCGCTTATTTTGATAGTCGCCTCCTGCGTAGCGACCATCATTCTGGCCGTCAAAACCCCCGTGGAGATGGATGGTTTTTACTTCGAGCGCTACCAAAACGTAGATGAAAATATAAACGAGATCGAGGCTAGCCAGCGCAGATTTGACGCCAGATATGCCCTTAAATTCGAGCCCGAATTTGACGGGCTTAACGGATATTTTAAGATCGCCGTCGAAGCCAAAAACGGCTCTTTGGCGCCAAATTTCACGCACGAGATTTTGCTAACCAGACCTGCCACAAACGAGCAAAATCAAAATTTAGACGCCAAATTTGACGGGCAAATTTTAAAAACCGCGCCCGTGACGCTCCCAAAAAAAGGCAGATGGCAAATTTTGCTAAAAATCTCCGACGCAAACGACACCGGCTTTTATAAATTTAACTTCGAGGCGCGTTAGTTTTCTTTGATTTTCAGCCGCTCTGGGCTATCATTTCGCCAAAAAACAAAGAGCCTTTATGCAAAATTTAGACAAACTTTACATCTTTACCAACTCGCGAAAGATTCGCGAATTTAACGCGAAATTTCAAAACGAACTCGTGCCAAAGGCCATGACGATAGCGCAGTTTGAGCAAAAGGCCGTGCTGGTGCCGGGGCGCTTTGAGGCGGACGAGGCGTACGCGCTGGTGCTGATGCAGCGAGCCTGCGCGAGCGTGAGAGAGGCATCCGAGCGGCTGCGTATCCCGTCGGAGTTTTTTGCTTTTTTGAAAAACAACGACTATCTTTTCAGCTTTTTTAAGGAGCTTGCCATCAGCAAAAAAAGCGTGGCAGATCTAAAATTTAGCGACATTTACGCCGATTACGAGGAGCATTTGGGTATCCTCGAGGTGGTGCTCGCGCGATATAAGGAGCTGCTCGCGGCCGAAAATCTATACGACGGTATCGTGCTGCCTGAAATTTACGAGTTAAACAGCGGGTTCGTCAGGGAATTTCGCGAGATAAATCTCGAAATAGACGGCTTTTTGAGCGAATTTGAGTGGGAGCTGTTTGGCGAGATCGCAAAGCTAACGACGCTAAAAATCATCTTTCAAACCAGTAAATTTAACAAAAAACTGATCTCAAAACTGGCTGAAATTTCTGGCATTGAGGCGAGCGAGTTTAGCCTTTACTGCGAATTTGAGCTAAATTTGAGCACGCGCGAGCTAAGAAAAACTGGCTCCGTGCGCAAAAATCCGCTCGTTTTAAAAAGGAGCTTTAGCGCTAGGAGCTTGCAGGCGGCCTACGCGATGGCAAAGGCTAGCGAGTTCGTCGCCGAGGGTATCAAGCCCGAAAACATCGCTGTTATCTTGCCTGACGAGAGCTTTGCCGAGATCTTACGCCTGCACGACCGCGGCAAGATGTTTAACTTCGCGATGGGCGAGAGTTTTACCCGCACGCGGTTTTTTCAAATTTTAAAGTGCATAGTAACCGCGATAAACGACAAAATCCGCGTAAATTTGAGCGAGGATAACTATAAAAATTTTAACGAATTTGAGTTTAATCTCCATGAATTTGGCGTTAGCGGCGAGCTGTTTGAGAAATTTAAAAACGGCTTTGAGGCGCCTTGTTCGTTTGAGGATTTTAGGGCGCTGATGGAGGAGATTTTGGCGCTTGAGAGCGACCATGCCGCCGCGCAAAAAACGCGCGAGGAGCTATTTTACGCGCAGAGTTTGGCGCGGTATTTTAGCTTTACGCTGCGTCAAATTTGCGAGATATTTTTGATAAAGCTAGCCAGGCTTAGGCTTGATCACGTAGGCGGCGGCAAGATCGGCGTCATGGGCGTTTTGGAGAGTCGCGGGCTTAAATTTGATGGCGTCATAGTGCTTGATTTTAACGACGATTTAGTGCCAAAGCGTAGCGTAAACGAGATGTTTTTAAGCTCGCGCGTGCGCCAAAAAGCGGGCCTCATCGGCTACGTCGACCGCGAAAATTTGCAGAGATTTTACTACGAGAGCCTAATCGGCAGCGCGAAAAAGGCGGCGATATGCTACGCGGCAAACGAGGAGAAAATCGCGTCGAGATTTCTCGGCGAATTTAACGCCGTGGAGGACGCGAGATACGGCGATGAGAGTTATGCGACGCTGTTTAACGACGAATTTGACGCGGAGGCCGATTTTGCTGACGAGCAAAAATTTGACGGTGAATTTGGCCCGCGCCTTGACGAAAAGAACGAGGCTAAAACTAAACAAACAAAAACTGCCAAAGAGCGAAGTTTGTTTGAATTTGGCGAAGCGGACGGAGAGCTAAATTTGGCCGACAAATTTGACGAAAGTACTGTGCAAAACAAAATGCCGAGCGAAAAACAGCAAGCCGTAAATTTGATAAATTTCACGCGAAAAACGCCCGCAAAGCCTAAAATTTTCGAGCAAGATATCATCGTCAAGCATGATTTTTTCGCTATCCCGCTCTCTTTTAGTAGGCTAAATACCTATTTACAGTGCCCGCGGCGGTATTATTACAGATATATTTTGAACGTAAAGCCGCCCGTGATGCCGCAAACCGCGTCTGCAGCGGACTTCGGTAACTCATTGCATAGGGCGCTTTTTGAGTATTACTCTAAATTTGATAGGTTTGACCTCGCTAAATTTGAAACGGTGCTAAGAGAGCTAAACACGCCACCGCTAGAGCGCGAGATAACGATGATAAAGATGGAAAAATTTAAGGCCATAGAGGACACGAGATATGAGGCCGGATGGCGCGTGCAGGGGCTTGAAAAAGAGCTTGATAGCGTCTTTGCGGGCGTGCGCATAACGGGTAAAATCGACCGCATAGATGGGCGCGGCGATGAGCTAGCGGTGATTGATTACAAAAGTGGAAATTTCGACGCCAAATCCTTGCAACTACCATTTTACGAAGCGCTCGTGGGTAGGCCTTGCGAGGGGTATTTTTATGATCTAAAAGATAATATGAATTTGGTGGCGGGCGAGGCTAGCACGGATGCGCTTGCAGAGACGATCGAACAGCTAAAATCCATCAACGACACGCCGATAAATTTCGGGGAGGCCAAGGGCGCAATGAGCGAATACGAAGACTATAAAATTTTAGTGAAAGGCGAGCTATGAAGCCGTTTTTGGCCCTCGAGGCGAGTGCGGGCAGCGGCAAGACCTTTGCGCTTAGCGTGCGTTTTATCGCGATTTTGCTATCAGGCGCTGACGCGCGCGAGATCACGGCGCTAACTTTTACCAAAAAAGCTGCCAACGAGATGAAAGAGCGCATCGTGCAGACCTTTTTGCGGCTCGAGGAAAAGGGCGCGGAGCTAGCCGAGCTGGAGCAAATTTTAGGTGCCGGCAGGGATGAAATTTTAGCCATGCGCGACGCACGGGCGACGCATTTTTTAGAAAGCGATCTAAAAATCGGCACGTTTGACTCGTTTTTCGTCGGCGTTTTACGCAGCTTTTGCCTAAATTTGGGGCTAAGCGCAGATTTTGAAGTGAGCGAAAATTTAAACGAGCTACAGCGGGGCGAGTTTGTCGCGAGCGTAAGTAAGGATATGCGACTGCTAAAAGCGCTTGCAAATTTGATAGCGACGGCCGAGCGCAGTCAGGGTAGCTTTTTTGAGAGCTTGGAGATGTTTTACGAAAATTTCGGCGAGCTAAAAAGCAGCGAAAATGCGGCCTTTCCAAACGAAAGCGGCGTCGCAGAAGCGCTAAAAAACATGCGTGAGTACGTCCTAGCTAGAGGCGGCGGTAAAGACGCGCAAAACGCCGTAAAAGAGGGAACTCCCGGCGAAATCTTAGCTCGATCTTTTATGTCGCGCGCGAGCCTTGATTATCGCACGTTTTCTAAAATTTATACGCCGGAGCTTGACGAGATGTTTTTTGAGTTAAAAGCGCGGTTAAAGCGGTATTTCGATGCGCTAGAAGAGTATAAAATCGCCGAGCTGGCTAGATTTTTAAAAATCTATAAAGAGTGTAAAATCACGCTAAACAAAAGGCTAAATTCGCTCGCCTTTAGCGACGTGACGCGCCTGGTTTACGAGCTTTTAAGGGGCGGCGAAACGGACGCGCAGATGCTTTATTTTAGGCTCGACGGGCGGATAAACCACCTTCTCATCGACGAGTTTCAAGACACCAACGTCGCGCAGTACGAGATCATGCGTCCGCTTATCGAAGAGATCGTCGCCGGATACGGACAAAATGGGCTTGGCAGTTTTTTTTACGTCGGCGACGTAAAACAGAGCATTTACCGTTTTCGCGGCGGTAAAAAGGAGCTTTTCGGCAAGCTGATGCGAGATTTTCCGCAGATCAAAGCGCAAAATTTGGAGGTAAATTACCGCAGCAAAAAGGCGTTGGTTAGATTTACGAACGCCGTATTTGCGGGCAAGATCGAAAATTTTAAACCACAAAGAACGCCACAAAAAGAGGGCGAGCGGGTAAATTTGGTAGGGCAGATGCCGTATTTTGAGGCGGAGGCGGACGATCTTGGATTCGTGCGGGTAAGCAGCGGCGATGACGTGGCGGCAGAGGCGGCGCAGCAGGTTAAATTTCTCCTACAAAAAGGGGTCTGCGAGGACGATATCACCGTGCTTTGCTGGAAAAACGACGATATAAATAAAATCTCAAATTTGCTGAGCGAGGCGGGCGTAAAAAGCGTGAGCGAGGGCGTGATGCCTCTGCTAGCTAGCAAAAATGCGCGCGCAGTAGCGGAATATGCTAAATTTTGCCTATTTGGCGAGCGAATTTACAAGCTAAATACCGAGGCAATCCTTGACGTAAACGCCGTAAAACTGAGCGTAAATCCGCAAAAATCGGCGCTTGAGAGCCTGCACTATCTAGCGGGCAAGCTTGGCGTAGATATGAGCGATGCGGACGTTTTGCGGCTGCTAGAGCTAGCGCAGCCGTACTCAAATTTGACCGAGTTTATCTATAATCTTGATAGATTTGAAGCAAAAGCGAGCGCAAAAAGCGGCGAGGGCGTGAAAATCATGACCGTGCACAAGTCAAAGGGACTGGAGTTTGAAAATGTGATCGTGTGCGATAAAATGGGTGCAGGGCGGCACGATGGGTCAAATTTTATCGCTGAATACGACGCCGACGAGGGCTCCTGGCAGGTGCGCCACAACGTCAAAAAACAGTGCATCGACGAGGAGTTTGCGCAGCTAAAAGAAAAGGCGGCGCGGCTCGAGCGCGAGGATGATATGAATAAGCTCTACGTCGCGCTAACTCGGGCGATCAACGGGCTAATCATCGTAAAAAAAACAGACGCGAACGGCAGAAATCCGAGCTTTTTTGGGGCGTATGAGAGTAGTGGCGAGGTTATAGAATATCTTGATTTGGTCGATTTTAGCTTCGGCGAGCCGACGCCTAGCAAGGCGCGAAATTTGAGTGTAGCGGGCAAATTTGAGCCTATTAAACTAGCTCAAATTACAAAGCAAATCGTAGATGAAACGCCAAAAACCGAGGGCAAAAATCAAAAGGCGATTTATTTTGGCTTGGCGCTACACTATCTGCTCGAGATGGCGGAAAAATTTGACGAGAGCTTGCTACAAACCGCGCAAATTTCGATGCGAAATACGTTTCATAAATTTTTAGATGAGGGCGAGCTGGATGAAATTTACGCTCGCGGGCTAAATTTGATAAATGAGCCTAAATTTAAGCAAATGACGCAGGGAAAGCGTGCGTTTAAAGAGCAGCCTTTGCGATATGAGGGTGCATTAAAACAGCTTGACCTGCTCTGCGTTGGCGAATCTGAAATCTGCGTGATCGACTATAAAACGAGCGATAAAAACATAGATGAAAATATCGCGCAAGTGGCGGAATACAAAAAAATATTGGCTCAAATTTACCCGAATTTGAGCGTAAAGGCGGCGATATTTTACGCTTTACGGGATGAAATTCGAAGCATTGATATTTAAATATAGCTTAAATTAAGCTATTTGTAAGGTGCATTTGAATACAATCACGACTTAAAATTATCTAAAGGGTAAGAAATGACGAAAATAACAAAACCAAACGAAGTGGAGCGCGAGTGGATCGTGCTTGACGCGGCAGGCAAGCGTTTTGGTAGATTGCTAACCGAGGTAGCTACGCTGCTTCGCGGTAAGCATAAACCAAATTTCACTCCGAATGTCGATTGCGGCGATTACGTTATCATAATCAACGCTTCTAAAGCCGAATTTACGGGCAACAATAAAGCCGAGCAAAAGCTTTATCACCGCCATTCAGGATATTTCGGTAGCACTAAAAGCGAGAAATTCGGCGAGCTTTTAGCTGACAAACCTGAAAAACTGTTTAAGCTAGCCGTTCGCGGAATGCTTCCAAAAACAAAACTCGGTAGAGAGATGATAAAAAAACTAAAAGTTTACGCCGGCAGCGAGCATCCGCATACGGCTCAAATAGCTAAAAAAGAAGGAAAATAATCATGGCGAAAGTTTATGCAACCGGTAAAAGAAAAACTGCCGTAGCAAAAGTCTGGCTAAAACCGGGCAGCGGTAAAATTTTAGTAAACGGACTCGATCTAAATACTTGGCTCGGCGGACACGAGGCCATCAAGCTAAAAGTTGTTCAGCCTCTGCTTTTAACAAAACAAGAGGGCTCTGTAGACGTAACTGCAACGACTCTAGGCGGCGGATACTCTGCTCAGGCTGAGGCGCTAAGACACGGTATTTCAAGAGCATTGGCTCTATTTGATACCGACTTTAGAGCGACTCTAAAACCAAAAGGCCTACTAACTCGCGACTCACGCGTTGTTGAGCGTAAGAAATTCGGTAGAAGAAAAGCCAGAAGAAGCCCGCAGTTCTCTAAACGTTAATAGTTTTTGGAATAGTGCGAATTTAAGGTGCATTGATATTTATGATTATTTAATTATATTTTTTATAAATATCAAATGTTAAAACGAAATTTATAATTTTTGTGATATTATTAAAAAATACATTTCACCATGAAAGGATTTTCTATGAGAAAGATTGCTATTGCTTTAGTTGCTGCTACAGCTCTTTTTGCTGCTGATTCAGCTTACAAATATGAATTAACTCCAACTATCGGCGGAGTTCACCCTGAGGGAAACCTAGGAGTTAACGAACAGTCTGCTATTGGTTTAAGAATAGGAAGAAACCTTGAGAATTTCTTCTTAGATCATGTTGAGCTTGGTGTTAGCCATACTAATAAAATAAGAGAATATGGCGTAGACGGTAAAGCTACTAGATATTTTGTTAACGCTATTAAAGATTTCGGTCTAACTGAAAAACTATCTCTTTACGGTTTGCTTGGCGCTGGATATGAAGATGTTTCAAAAAGATTCGTTAAAAACGATGACGGCGGTTTCGGTCAATACGGTCTTGGCCTAAGATACCAAATCACCGACAACTTCGCATTGCGTGCTGAAGCTGTAGACGCTATTAAATTTAACCATGGCGACCACAACCTATTCTATACTCTAGGTTTTGCAGTAGGTTTTGCTCCTAAAAACGCTCCTGTAGTTGCAGAAGCTCCAAAGGTTGAGGCAGCTCCAGCTCCTGTAAGCCTTGACGATGATAACGACGGCGTTTTAAACGATGTCGATCAATGCCCAAATACACCGGCTGGTGTAGTAGTTGACGAGACTGGATGCGAGAAGGTTATCGTTCTTAGAGATATTGGCGTAAACTTCGCATTCGACAGCTACAAAATAACTCCAAAATATCTTGAGGAGATCAAAAAAGTAGCTAACTTTATGGGTGAAAATCCAGGCTACCGCGTAGTTCTAAGCGGTCACACAGATAGCGTTGGTGCTGAGGCTTACAACCAAAAACTATCTGAAAAAAGAGCAAACGCAGTTGCTAAAGCTCTTGAGGAACTTGGCGTAAGCGCAGATAAGATTACAACTGTAGGATACGGTGAGCTTAAACCTGTCGCTTCAAACAAAACGAAAGAAGGACGCGCTGAGAATAGGCGTGTTGAAGCTAGATTTAACAAATAATTAGCCTAGCTTAATAACGCATGGACGAGATTAAATTCGAACTTATTTGGTCGTTAATTTCGTCCTACTCTTTAAAAATTTTAGGCTCTATCACCATCTTGCTTATCGGCAAATGGTTAGTAGCTAAAATCTCAAATCTTGTATCAAAATTAGTCATTTCTTCCAGACTTGACGAAACTCTTTCAAATTTTCTTTTAAATATCATCAAAACGCTTCTTATGGCTTTTGTGTTAATAGCCGCGATTGCAAATTTAGGCGTAGAGACGTCTATGTTTGTCGCTGCTCTCGGCGCTATCGGTCTTGCCATAGGCATGGCGTTTAAGGATACTTTTTCAAACATCGGTGCAGGATTTTTGATAATATTTTTTAGGCCGTTTAAGCTCAAGGATCATATCGAGGTCGCAGGCGTACAAGGCGCGGTCAAAGAGATCAATATGTTTAGCACTGTTTTGCGTACGACTGATCATAAAACCATTATCATCCCAAACGGTCGCATAATAAGTAGCAATATAATCAACTTCTCAAAAGAGGGTACTAGACGCGTCGAGCTCGTGTTTTGCATAGATTATCAAGATGATTTAAAGCTCGCAAAAGAGGTTATTTTAAGCCTAGCCGACGAAAATAAAAAGATCTTAAAAGAGCCAAAGCCGTTTGTCGGCGTCGGAAGCCTGGGCGAAAATAGCGTAAATTTGACCGCTAGATTTTGGTGTGCGAGCGATGATTTTTCCGACGTGCAGTTTGCTATGCTTGAGAGCGTTAAGCTTGCATTTGACGCCGAAGGCATCTCTATACCATCGCCGCAGCTTAGCATCCGCTATCAGGATAAAAGGCAAGACGAGCAAATTTGATTTACCGGTTTGCACGGTTTTTCTTGGTTCTTTGGCTTTTTTTGTGTGGTATGTTGTAGATTGGTCTTATACTCGTATCCTATTTGGTACGTAGGGCAAAATAGATTAAATTTAATCCAAAATCAATACAACACAAGCCCTTTAAAAATGTACAAATTTTGACGTAGGACTTATCTATAGTTTTCGAAATTTAAATTTCACCGCTTTCGTCAAATTTAAAATCTAATTCATATTTTAAAGTCAAATTTAACAGCATAAACATTTTAACAAATCCTTAATTTCGGCGCCTTAGAGTGCAGTCGCATAAAATTTAGTCCAAAGCCAAAAAGTATAAATTTAAAAATCAAAAATTTACAAAAAGCTATCTTAAGGCAAATTTTAAAATACAAAAAGTAAAATCAAAGTTTATTAAAACGTAAATTCGGCTTGAAAATGCCGTCAAATTTGCAACATTAAAATAAAAAACGAAAGAAGTAAAATGAAAAAAACTATACTTTTTGACCTCGACGGTACGCTCATCGACTCGACGCCTGCGATCCTTGACGGATTTGGCGCGGCATTTCTCGCTCACGGTGAGCCTGCTCCAAAGCCTGAGGCGGTCAAGGCTCTAGTCGGTCATCCGCTTGATTTTATGTTTGCCGGACTTGGCGCGCCGACGCAGCTAGTGCCCGATTATATCGCCGCGTACAAGGCGCGATACGAGCAGATTTTTTTAGAGCAAACATCGCTGCTTGAGGGCGCGGCGGGTGCGTTGGCGCTTGCTAGCGAAGTTGCGGACGTTGGCGTCGTGACGACGAAAACGTCGAAATTTTCAGTCATTTTACTTGAGTACTTGGGCGTCATGAGATTTATCAAAACCGTGATCGGCAGAGACGACGTAGTAAATCCAAAACCAGACCCCGAGCCCATAAACACGGCTCTTGAGCGCCTAGGCAAAACGAGCTCGCAAGATAAGGCGAGCGCTTTTATGATCGGTGATACGACGATGGATCTTGAGTCGGCGAAGCGTGCTGGTATCGCGGGTGTTGGGCTAGTTTGCGGCTACGGCAAGGAGGCTGACTTGCGCGAGCATTCAAATTTGATCTTTCAAAATGCATTTGAGGCGGTTAAATTTATAGCGGGCAGATGAGTCTGATCGATAAATTTAGAATTTTAGTAGCGTATAGTTAGCTCGCTAAACGGCTATTTTTAGTGTTTGTTTGAGTTGTTAAATTTAATCACTTATAAAACGTAGTGGTATGTATAACGAGTCAAATTTAAATCAAATTTGTCGCAAGAACTTGAGCAAAAAGGCAAATTTGACTTACCGATGCGCTCCCTTTTTTCAAGGGACTCAAGCACATCGATGATACTAAGATAAACGCCGTCAAAATCCGCATCTAAGGCTTTTTATACGAGACTCAGCGCCCAGATAGCCAATAATGGTTCATTTCCCTGCTTTGCCGTCTTTCGCAACAATAACCTCAAGCCTGTTTTGGTCGATGATGAAGCAACGTATCTTCTTACGCTAGCCTATCGCAAATTTTGCCTTGTTTGCGATTTTCATCTGCTACGACGCAAAAACATAAGGCGAAAAATGCGGCTAGCGGATAAAATTTTACGCATACGTTTCCTTGCTGTAAATTTGGCGGCCAAATTTTAGCAAATTTAGAAAAATCGGCCGTCAAATGTTTTTTGATCGCCGCTAAAATTTGGGGCTTTAGATTATTAAATTTAATCTTTTTTGAAAATGTAAAGCGGCGGATTAATGATAGATTTTGGAATTTAGCTCTATAATAAAAGATTTTTAAAAAAACATAAGAAAATTTAAGGCGGAAAAATGGCTAAAATAATGAAAACTATGGACGGAAACGAGGCTGCGGCGCACGCATCGTACGCATTTACCGAGGTCGCGGGCATCTACCCGATCACTCCTAGCTCGCCGATGGCTGATTACACCGATATGTGGGCAGCTCAGGGCAAGAAAAATCTATTTGGCATGCCAGTTAAAGTAGTCGAAATGCAAAGCGAGGGCGGGGCTGCAGGCACCGTGCACGGCTCGCTGCAAGTAGGCGCGCTAACTACGACGTACACGGCTTCGCAAGGCTTACTTTTAAAAATCCCAAATATGTACAAGATCGCAGGCCAGCTACTTCCCGGCGTCATCCACGTGAGCGCTCGCTCTATCGCGGCTCAGGCGCTTTCTATCTTTGGCGATCATCAGGACATTTATGCCTGTCGCCAGACGGGATTTGCTATGCTGGCAAGCGGCTCCGTGCAAGAGGTCATGGATATCGCCGGAGTCGCGCATCTAGCGGCGATCAAGGGTCGCGTGCCGTTTTTGCACTTTTTCGACGGATTTCGCACGAGCCACGAGATACAAAAGGTTGAGGTGCTTGACTACGCGCACTTTGATAGACTGCTAGACCGCGAAGCTCTGCAAAAATTTAGAGACGAGGCGCTAAGCCCCGAGAGTCCGAAAACTCGCGGCACGGCACAAAACGACGATATTTACTTTCAGACGCGCGAGTTAGCTAACCGCTACTACGACGCGGTGCCTGATATCGTGGCCGAGTATCTAAAAGAAATTTCAAAAATCACTGGACGCGATTATCGTCCTTTTAATTATTACGGCGATCCGCATGCAACGCGCGTCGTGATAGCGATGGGTTCGGTAACGCAAACTCTAGAAGAAGTCGTCGATCACCTGCGCGCAAAGGGTGAAAAAGTAGGCGCGCTAAAGGTGCATCTATATCGTCCGTTTAGCCTAAAATACCTCTTTGACGTGATGCCTGAGACTGTAGAAAAGATCGCCGTGCTAGACCGCACGAAAGAGCCGGGAAGTCTAGGCGAGCCGCTATATCTGGACATCAAGGCTGCGTTTTACGGACGCAAAAATCAGCCCGTGATCGTGGGCGGTCGCTACGGCCTAAGCTCAAAGGACGTCGATCCTGCGCAAATGCTAGCCGTCTTTGAAAATTTAAATTTAAGTGAGCCTAAAAACGGCTTTACCGTCGGTATCAAGGACGACGTGACCTTCACCTCGCTAAAAGTCGGCGAGAAAATTTCGCTAAGCGACGCAAGCGTAAAAGAGTGCCTATTTTATGGTCTTGGCGCGGACGGTACCGTGGGAGCGAATAAAAACTCCATCAAAATCATCGGCGATAAAACCGAGCTTTACGCGCAGGCGTATTTTGCCTACGATAGCAAAAAATCAGGCGGCTATACGCGCTCGCACCTGCGTTTCGGTAAAAACCCGATCCGCTCGACCTACCTCGTCTCAAATCCGCACTTTGTAGCCTGCTCTGTCGCGGCGTATCTTGAAATTTACGACGTCATAGACGGTATCCGCGAGGGCGGGACGTTCCTGCTAAACTCGATCTGGGACGCCGAGCAGACGGTCGCTAAACTCCCAAATAAAGTAAAGAAAATTTTGGCCGCTAAGAAGGTAAATTTCTACATCATCAACGCCACGAAGCTAGCTCGCGAGATCGGGCTGAAAAACCGCACGAACACCATCATGCAGTCGGCATTTTTCAAACTCGCGGACATCATACCGTTTGCCGACGCGCAAAAATACATGAAAGAGTACGCGCACAAAGCCTACGCCAAAAAGGGCGAAGCGATCGTGGAGATGAACTATAAGGCCATCGATATGGGCGCGGACGGGCTGGTTAGGGTCGAGGTCGATCCTAGCTGGCTAAATTTGACGGATGACGCGAGCGCGGAGGAAAAATACGTCGGCGATGAATTTATAGAAAAAATCGTTAAGCCTATCAACGCCGCTAGGGGAGATAGCTTGCCTGTTTCGGCGTTTGTGGGCTTTGAGGACGGACACTTTAAGTCAGGCACCACGGCCTACGAAAAACGCGGTATCGGCGTGATGGTGCCTAAGTGGATCGAGGAAAATTGTATCCAATGTAACCAGTGCGCCTTCGTCTGCCCGCACGCGGTGATCAGGCCGTTTCTTATCGATGAAAACGAGCTCGCCGCCGCTCCGCAAACCGTGCAAGATCACGTCCTAGACGCCAAAGGCAAAGAGGTAAAAGGGCTAAAATATAAAATCCAAGTTAGCCCGCTTGACTGCACGGGCTGCGAACTGTGCGCTCAAAACTGCCCGAGCAAGGAAAAATCGCTTGTCATGGTGCCTCTAGCAGAGGAGATGGATAAAAACGAGCAGGAAAATGCCGATTATTTATTTAAAAAAGTAACCTACAAAGACGACCTGATGAGCAAAGATAGCGTCAAGGGCGTGGGCTTTGCGCAGCCGCTGTTTGAGTTTCACGGCGCGTGTCCCGGTTGCGGCGAGACGCCTTATATCGGGCTTGTGACGAGACTGTTCGGCGACCGCATGATAGTGGCAAACGCCACCGGATGTAGCTCGATCTACGGCGGTAGCGCGCCTTCGACGCCTTATACGACGAACAAAGAGGGCAAAGGCGTAGCGTGGGCGAATTCGCTGTTTGAGGATAATGCGGAGTTTGGTATGGGCATGAATGTCGCAGTAGAGACGCTGCGCCACCGTATAGAAGACGTAATGCTACGCACCAAAGATACCGCGCCAAACGCCTTAGCCGCGCTATACTCCGACTGGATCGCGTATAAAAACGACGGCGAGAAGACGACGCAAATAGCTAAAATTTTGACCCCTGTTTTGGAGCAAAATTTAAGCGTTCCCGGTGTAAAAGAAATTTTAGAGCTAAAAAGATATTTGGTTAAAAAATCCCAGTGGATCATCGGCGGCGACGGCTGGGCGTACGATATCGGCTTTGGCGGGCTTGACCATGTGCTAGCTAGCGGCGAGAACGTAAACGTGCTCGTGCTTGACACCGAGGTCTACTCAAACACCGGCGGTCAAAGCTCAAAATCCAGCCGCGCAGGCTCCATAGCGCAGTTTACCGCTAGCGGTAAGCCGATGCAGAAAAAAGATCTAGGCTACATCGCGATGACCTACGGAAATATCTTCGTCGCGCAGATCAACTCAAACGCGAGCCAAGCAAACACGATAAAAGCGATCGCCGCAGCCGAGGCATACGATGGGCCTAGCCTCGTGATCGCGTATTCGCCGTGTATCGCACACGGTATCAAGGGCGGTATGGCGCTCTCTGGCGATCAAGGCGAGCTAGCGACCAAGTGCGGCTACTGGCCGACCTACGTCTACGACCCGCGCCTAATCAAAGAGGGCAAGAATCCGCTCAAAATGACCTCAAAAGAGCCTGATTGGTCGCTTTACGAGGAGTTTTTGCTAAACGAGGTTCGCTACAACTCGCTTAAGAAAACCAACCCTGAGCACGCAGACGAGCTGCTGGCTAAAAATAAGGCCGACGCGCAAAGACGCTACCGCCAGCTAAAACGCTTATCTTTAGCCGATTTTAGCGATGAGGTCGAGTCTAGCGCGGAAGCTCAGGCTAACGAAAACGCCGAGTAAGGCGAAAATTTCTCTCGCCTAAATTTGATGGGCGAGGGAAAATATCTGTAAATTTAGCCGCTCGTTTGGGCGGTTAAATTTACTTTCAAATTTGAAAAATGCCGAAAGCATGGCAAATTTAAAAGGTGCAATATGAGCCAAACCCATCCTTTTAAACCGATTTTTGATAAAAACTCTAAAATTTTGATCCTCGGCTCCTTTCCGTCCGTCGTTTCTCGTAAATTTGGCTTTTACTACGCAAATCCGCAAAATCGCTTCTGGCGAGTATTGGCCGGGATTTTAAACGCTCCGCCGCCTGTGAGCACGGATGAAAAGATAAAATTTCTGCTCGCTCACCGCATCGCTATCTACGACGCTGCGATATCCTGCGAGATAAAGGGCTCGAGCGACGCTAAAATGACTGCCGTCGCTCCTGCAAATTTAGAGCCGATCTTTAAAGTCGCAAAGATCACGCAAGTCTACGCAAACGGCGGCAAGGCGCATGAAATCTGCGAAAAATACCTAAAAAATCAAATTTTAAATGCGACGGGCAAAGACCCCATCAAGTTACCCTCGACTAGCCCTGCAAATGCAAATTTTAGCCTTGAAAGGCTCGTGCAGGAGTGGACAGCGGTAGCTGAGGCGCTAAAAGACGGTTAAATTTGACGCGAGCTTTCAAATTTAGCTCATCAAAAATAAAATAGCCGCGCCTTCACCTTAAATTTAGTTTCAAATTTTAAAATTACCCAAATAAAACAAAGCAGGAAAAGCCATGAAAATCCTAAAATTTCTATTTGTACTTCCGCTTTTAGCGATCGGGGTGCAAGCACTGGAGCCAAAAATCGTAATGGAGCCAGAAGTGAGCCTAAAAAACGGCCTTTACTACGTAAAAGGCAAGCCCTACGACGGCACGCTAAAGATGCTGCGTTACAGCGTCGAGGATCTATACGGCGTAAATGCGATGGGTATGGTCTATCCGAGGCTAAAACCGCTTCCGCCCACGCTTATACGCGAAATAGACGTACAGGGCGGCATAGCGGTGCGATATAGAGACTATTTTGACGGTAGAGACAAGCCATCAAACGAATACCCCCTAAAAAACGGCGTCCACGAGGGCACGGCCAAGCACTACCACGCAGACAGCGGCGCTCTGATGGGCGAGAGCGAATACAAAAATGACGTGCGCGACGGGCGCTACCGCCGCTACTACTTTGACGAGGGCGGCGCGTTAAAGCAGGAGGGTATTTTCAAGGCGGACAAGCGAGAAGGCGTATTTACCGACTATTACGTTAGCGGCGAGGTTAGCGCACGCAGTCCCTATGTGGGCGGGCTACGAAACGGCGAGGACGTAGATTACTACAAAAGCGGCAAAATCCGCAGCAAGCGAACGTATAAGGACGACAAACGAGAAGGCGCGGAGACGTGGTACTACGAAAGCGGCGCCGTGGAGGAGACAGGCGAATACAAAAATGACCGCAAAAACGGCGTTTGGAAGCGATTTTACGAAAACGGCAAAACGCGCGTAGTAGAAAACTATAAAGACGGCGAAAAGGACGGCGTCGCGCGCGAATATTACCCAAGCGGCAAGCTGCGAGGCGAATACGAGTACAAAGACGGTCGTCAAACGGGCGCGGGGCTGGACTACTACGAGAGCGGGGCGCTGGCGGCAAAGGTGATGTTTAAAAACGGACGCTATCACGGGCTATACGAGGAGTATCACGAAAACGGCGCGCTAAAGGCCAGAGTGACGTTTGAGGACGGGCTGGAGGTCGGCGAGGCGCGCCACTACTACGCAAACGGCAAACTCGAAGCCGAGGGGGAGTTTGAGCGTGGCAGGCTCATCCGCGCCAAAAAATACGACAAAGACGGCAAGCTAGTTAGCGACAAATCCGATAAAAACGGGCTGCCGCGGGAGTAAATTTGGCTAAATTTTAAATTTGATCGTAGTCAAATTTGATCCGTGCGGCTTAAATTTAGTGCTTTGACCTGGTTTGGCTTTGCGCGTCGTTTGGCGTTTTCTTGTTTTAAGCGCATACGAGACGTCAAATTTGACTCAAAACCTGCTACACTAGTCTAAAATTTTAATAAAAATAAAAGTTACATAAAATAATACTATTCAAAAAAAATTAAAAAATAATTCTTATTTTAGCTTAATATATCAATATTTGTAGTAAAATTTACTCTAGATTTAATACACAAAAACACTAAAAAGGAGCAAAATATGGCTGCTGCGGGGATTATTATCGGCACGGTAGTGCTGTTTATCGTGGG